>NZ_CAMZFB010000090.1 GCF_947305955.1 uncultured Brevundimonas sp. | reverse complement strand
ACCCACCTTGGCACAGAGATGCCGTCGGGGGGCGGTCACATCATCAGAGCCCGTCGAGCGCGTGGAAGGCCGAATTGCCTTGAGAGGTTGCCGTTATAGGGAGACGGTCCTTCGATCGTCAACCCGCTGAGGTGCGATGCCTACGCTGACGTAGTGGGACGCGGTCTCAAGAGATGGGTTGCCCATTCCGGCTGAACCTGCATTTTAATGCCATGCACAAGAAGGATTCGTTGCTAGGCGCGTCGGCCTCTCGGCGCGCAAACTCATATGCACTGCCTACGCAAATCGCCAGCCTGGCAGTCTTTCTCGACATCGATGGTACGCTTCTCGATATCGCGAGCACGCCAGAGGCTGTCGTCGTGCCCCCCGGTATGCCGTTTGCGCTGGCACGCATGTCCGAAAGGCTCGATGGTGCGCTGGCGCTGGTGACAGGAAGACCAATCGAGTTTGTCGACCGCCTGTTTCCCGATGCAGAACTAGCGGTATCTGGTCTTCACGGAGCCGAATGGCGAGATGGTTCCGGGAATGCAGGGCGCGTCAAGACCACGTCGGAATTCAACGCCGGGAAGTTGCGTCTTCGCCAGGAGGTGGCCCGCTGGCCGGGCGTTGTATTCGAAGACAAGGGAGCAGCTTTTGCTGCGCACTACCGGCTTGCACCCGAAAGGGAGATGCCTCTCCGTGACCTGATGCAAGACCTCACCGAAGCCGTTGGATCGGGCTGGGTGTTACAGGAAGGCAAACAGGTATTAGAATTGCGGCCGCGCGGCCGCGACAAGGGCGATGCGCTCATGGCCTTTATGGAAGCTGAGCCCTTTTCCGGGCGACAACCCCTGGCCATGGGCGACGACGTGACTGACGAACCGATGTTCATGGCGGCTAATCGGCTTGACGGTCTATCCGTGCGTGTCGGGGAGGACTGCAGGCAGAGCTGTGCGAGATATCGCGTTGCCTCCCCCTCCGACGTGCGTGCCTGGATAGAAAGGGCTTCGGCATGAGGGCGCTGCATGGGAACGCGTGCCCCGCTTCGGATCACTTCCGCAGGCTGGAGGGCACAGGATGAGCCGCCTCATCGTCGTCTCCAACAGGGTACCGGATGTCGCGAAAGGGCCGCCTCCCGGAGGGCTTGCTGTAGCCTTGGAATCGGCGCTCGAGCTGCATGGCGGCGTGTGGATGGGCTGGTCCGGCAAATCCAGCGGGGCGAAGGAACCGGGGCCCCTGAGCTTTCATGAGCATGGCCGCATCACCTTCGCGCTTTCGGATCTCTCGCGCCGTGACCTGTCCGAGTACTATGCCGGCTTTGCAAACAGCGTGCTATGGCCGCTGTGCCACTATCGGCTCGACCTTACGGACTATGCCCGCAAGGACATGGCAGGGTATTTTCGTGTCAATCGGTTCTTCGCGGAACGGCTCAGGCCGCTGGTCCAGCCCGATGACCTGATCTGGATTCACGACTACCACCTGATTCCCATCGCCTCGGAACTGCGCAGGTTGGGAGTCGAGAACCGCATCGGCTTCTTCATGCACATTCCCTGGCCGCCACCGGATGTCTTCTTTACCCTGCCGGTGCACGAAGCCATCATCAGCGGGCTTACGGCCTATGACGTGGTCGGCTTCCAGACCGGGCACGACGTAGACAACTTCGCCTCGGGCTTACGGCGGGAGGGTATTGGCGGTGATGTCGGTGGCCGCTGGTTTGAAGCATATGGACGGCGTTTCCGGGCTGGCGCCTTTCCGATCAGCATCGCCACAAGGCATTTTGCGGATATGGCCAGCGAGGCGATGAATACTGCGGCGGTTCGGCGATTCGCTGAAAGCCTCGAAGGGCGTGACCTGATCATCGGCGTGGACCGTCTGGATTATTCCAAGGGTCTAACCCACCGTATCGATGGATATGAGAAATTCCTCACGGCAAACCCCGCCTATCACGGGCGCACGACGATGCTCCAAGTCACTCCGAAATCGCGCACGGAGGTCCCGGGCTACACCGCAATGCAGCGTGAAGTGGCGGAACGGGCCGGTCATGTTAATGGATCGCTAGGACGCCTCGACTGGGTACCGATCCGATATGTCAATCGCGCTATCGCGCAAAATGTACTCGCCGGGCTCTATCGACTTGCGCGCGTCGGCCTGATTACACCGCTTAGAGACGGCATGAACCTCGTCGCCAAGGAGTTCGTGGCCGCGCAGGACCCGGATGATCCGGGCGTGCTTGTGCTGTCACGCTTCGCTGGCGCGGCACGGGAACTCGATGGGGCTCTCCTCGTCAATCCCTACGATATCGAGGCGGTTGGCAACGCGATCGCGCAGGGCCTATCGATGCCACGCGAAGCGCGGCGTGAGCGCTTCTCGCCGATGATGAAGCGGCTTTTGGAGTACGACATCTCCCGCTGGTGCTCGGACTTTCTCGCGGAGCTGTCAGGGTGATAGACACGGCACTGCTCCGCAGATAAGTGTTTGGCAAAAGCGTCGTGACGACAGACGGTCGAACAGACGGCATTGCCAAGTTGGGTGATTGTGGGCGCAAAGGGGGGCGAAGCGTGAGCACTTATGCGTTCATCTCGAGCGCATAGTCGTTCCACAGGCTGAAGGCGTCAGCCCG
>NZ_CAMZFB010000089.1 GCF_947305955.1 uncultured Brevundimonas sp. | reverse complement strand
ATAGAAGACGCTGGCCGTCGGCATGCCCGCATCGTTGCGCACCGTCAGCGTGCCCGCCGTCGCCTTGTAGTTCAGGCGTTTGCCGTGGGCCGTGATCGAATGGCTGGTGGTGACTTCCTTCTCTTCGGCAGAGGGGCGGACCCAGTTGTCGGCAATATCCTCGGCAACCGCGCTGCGGTTACGCTCGGCGGCCGAGCGGCTGCCTTCCTGTGCCTGTGCCGCAAGCGGCGCAGCCAGCAGGGTTGCGGCACAGGCCGCGATAATCAGTTTACGCATGGAACTCCCCCTCCAAAAACTACTGGGCCGCACGGTAATCACGGCGCAAGCGGCACCGCAACCGCCAATGCGACGCTTCACATTAACGGCCGATCCGGCAGCAGGCCCTTGCCTTTAAAGGCGGCTCGCTTCATGGCTCCCGCCGAACACCAGTCTGTTGCACCGAGCCACCATGCCCTCTGCCCCCAAGACCCGCGTTGCTGTGCTGATCTCCGGCTCGGGCACGAATATGGTGTCTTTGATCGAGGCCAGCCGTGGGGCCGACTGCCCCTATGAGGTGGTACTAGTCCTGTCCAATATCGAAGGGGCTGCCGGACTGGCGAAAGCGAGCGATCTGGGCGTGGCTACCGTCACCCTGCCCCACCGCGATTTCGGCAAGGACCGCGAGGCCCACGAACGCGCCGTCCACGACCAGCTGGTCCAGCATGGCGTACAGGTCGTGGCACTGGCGGGCTATATGCGGATACTGACCCCATGGCTGGTGCGCGAGTGGGAAGGCCGGATGCTGAACATCCACCCGTCGCTGCTGCCGCTGTACCCCGGTCTGGACACCCACGCCCGCGCCATCGCTGCTGGCGACGCCGAGGCCGGATGCACTATCCACATCGTCACCGAAGGCATGGACGAAGGCCCGATCCTGGGTCAGGCCCGCGTTCCGGTCATCGCAGGCGATACGCCCGAAGTGCTGGCCGAGCGGGTCAAGACGGCGGAACATGCCCTCTATCCCGATGTTCTCGCTCGCTTTTGCCAGCAAATTTCCAGTTAATTATAATTAACTCCCCACAGCGGACGGGCGGGCGCAAAGCTTGATTTCATGATGGGTGAGGCGTTCAACTGCCTTACCGCTGAAATCCAAAGGACAGCCCGTATGAAAAAGCACCTGATGTGCGCCGTCGCCCTGTCGGCCTGTATTGCTGCGCCGTGCGTAGCCAGTGCCCAATCGGAAACCGGCCATGGTGCCCACTTCCAGCCGTGGGGTTTTGACCTTGATGGTCGCGACCTGAGCGTCCGTCCGGGCGACGACTTCAACCAGTTCGCCAACGGCACCTATCTGGAAAACACCGTCATTCCGTCGGACAAGACCCGCTTTGGTCCGTTCGACATGCTGTACGAGAACGCCCAAGGCCAGCTGCGCGCCATCATTGAAGAGGCCGCCGCAAACCCGACCACCGACAACGCCCGCAAGGTCGGTGCCCTGTACGCCAGCTTCATGGATGAAGCCGCGCTGGAGGCCAAGGGTGCCCAGCCGATGGCTGACGATCTGGCCGCCGTTCGTGCCGCCACCAGCCACAGCGACATCGCCCGCCTGATGGGTGCCAGCAAGGAGCAGTTCGGCAGCAGCATCTTCGACGTCGCCGTCATGGAGGACATGAAGAACTCGTCGATCAACTCGCTGTACCTCGGCATCGGCTCGCTGGGCCTGCCCGAGCGCGAATACTATCGCGCCGACAGCTTCGCTCCGGCACGGGCCGCCTATCAGGCCTACATCGCCCAGATGCTGGAAATGATCGGCTGGGAAAACCCGACCAAGGCCGCCGCCGACATCATGGCGTTTGAAACCGCCGTCGCCGAAAAGCACTGGCCGATCGCCGAGCGTCGCCAGTTCGACAAGCTGTACAATCCGATCGCCGTTTCGGAACTGTCGACCTATGCCCCGGGCTTTGACTGGTCGGCCTTCCTGAACGCCGCCAAGGTCGGCAATGTCGAAACCATCGTCATGACCGAAAACACCGCCCTGCCCGGCATGGCCGAGGTGTTCGGTGCAACCGACATCGAGACCCTGAAGGCATGGCAAGCGTTCAACATCGTTGACGGTGCCGCCCCCTATCTGTCCAAGGCCTTCGTCGACGCCCGCTTCGAGTTCCGCAACAAGACCCTGCGGGGTCAGCCGGAAATCCGTCCGCGCTGGAACCGTGGCGTGGCACTGGTCGATGGCTCGCTGGCCGAGGTTCTGGGTCAGGAATACGTCGCCCGTCACTTCCCCGCTGAGTCCAAGGCCCAGATGGAAGAGCTGGTCGGCAACCTGCTGGCCGAGATGCGCGACCGCCTGCAAAACCTCGAATGGATGACCGAGGCCACCAAGGTCGAGGCTCTGGCCAAGCTGGAAAGCTTCCGCCCGAAGATCGGCTATCCGACCAAGTGGCGCTCGTATGACGCCCTTCAGGTCAATGCCAACGACCTGTACGGCAACCTCGAAGCTATTGCCGCTTTTGACTGGGCGCACGAGCGTTCCAAGATCGGCCAGCCGGTGGATCTGGAAGAATGGGGCATGTCGCCGCAAACGGTGAACGCCTATTATCACCCGCTGCGTAACGAGATCGTCTTCCCCGCCGCGATCCTGCAGCCGCCGTTCTTTGACCCGAACGCCGATCCGGCCGTCAACTATGGCGGTATCGGTGCTGTGATCGGTCACGAAATCATGCACGGTTTCGACGACCAGGGCCGCAAGACCGACGCCAAGGGCCAGCTGCGCGACTGGTGGACCGCCGAGGACGCCGCCCGCTTCGAGGTTGAAACCAAGAAGCTAGGCGCGCTCTATGCCGCGCAACAGCCGATCGAAGGCATCGCCATCAATCCGGAACTGACCATGGGCGAGAACATCGCCGATCTGGGCGGGCTGGTTCTGGCACACGCGGCCTATAACCGCAGCCTGAACGGCCAGCCCGCTCCGGTGCTGGACGGCGTGACCGGCGAACAGCGCGTCTTCTACGGCTGGGCACAGGTGTGGCGTGACAAGATCCGCGACGAGACCCTGCGCGAATATCTGGCCACCGATCCGCACTCGCCGGGTTCGGCCCGCGCCGCCACCCCGCCGCGCAACATCGACGCCTGGTACGACGCCTTCGGCGTCACCGCCGACCAGAAGCAATATCTGAAGCCGGAAGACCGCGTCCGCATCTGGTAAGCCGCCTTCGGTAAAAGGATCGGCCCGCAGCGACCCCGCTGCGGGCCTTGTCTTTGGGGGCTGCCCAAGATAAAGCCCCGCCGGA
>NZ_CAMZFB010000088.1 GCF_947305955.1 uncultured Brevundimonas sp. | reverse complement strand
TCCGTACATCTGCTCCCGCGCGTCGGTCCCGAAACTGTGCGGCCCCTCGCCGAACACCAGCCGCGCGCGGTCCTCCGCCCCCAGCAGACGGTAGATGTGCGCGACGTCGGCGAACGTCTCCGCCGTGCCGCGCGGATCGAAGAAGTCGTTGTCCTGCGCCAAAATCACCACCGGCTCGGGCGCGCGGGCGATGAGGAAGTCCGCCATCTCGAAAATCTGCAGACGCGTCATGCGACCCATGAGGGGGGCGAGCTGACGCTTGACCTGTTCGAGTTGATCGTCGGTAAGGCGCGAATAGGAATCAGCTGCGTGCATCGGAATACCAGAGATACGAGACTACATGCGCCACTAACGTTAGCCTCGGTCGCCAGTTCCCTTTACGCGGGAAATAGAGGCTAAAATCATGTCAAATCGACTTACCCCCTTGGGTTAGCGCCAATGCGGCTTAAATAGGGGGCACAAACTGAAACCCACTGAACGGAGTCTCCTGATGGCCTTCACCCTTCCTCCCCTTCCGTACGCCCACGACGCGCTGGAGCCGGTCATCAGCAAGGAGACCATGAGCTACCACTACGACAAGCACCACCAAACCTACGTCGACAACCTGAACAAGGCTGTCGCCGCAGCAGGCGTGGAAGGCCAGTCGTTTGACGAGCTGTTCTCGAAGATCTCGACCCTGCCGGCCGCTGTCCGCAACAACGCCGGTGGCGTGTGGAACCACACCTTCTTCTGGGAAGGCTTTGCCCCGCAAGGTCAGGGCGGTGAACCGTCGGCCGAACTGGCTGCGGCTATCGACGCCGATCTGGGCGGCATGGACGCCTTCAAGGAAGCCTTCGTCAACGCTGGCCTGGGCCGCTTCGGTTCGGGCTGGTCGTGGCTGATCGTGCAGGACGGTAAGCTGAAGGTTGTCTCGACGCCGAACCAGGACAACCCGCTGATGGACATCGCCGAAGAAAAGGGCGCTCCGCTGCTGGTCGCCGACGTGTGGGAACACGCCTATTACCTGCAATACCAGAACCGTCGCGCCGACTTCCTGAAGGACTTCTGGTCGATCGTGAACTGGAACAAGGTCAGCGAGCTGTACGCCGCCGCCAAGGCCTGATTGCCGCAAGGTAAGTTTTTGTAAAATAATGTGTATTCCAGGGAGTCGGCTTGTCCGGCTCCCTGTTTGTTTTTAAGGCTTCGTTAGCCTTGACTATTCGCGCGGCAGTAAGCCCTCCGCGATACACAAGGCCCTAAGTTTTCGAGGGCGTTGTATGCGCGTGGTGAGCTGCGTGGTCGAGGACCACAATCTGTTGCTGGTCCTGCTGGCGGCCGCTGTCTGTGTTGCGGGCTCTGCCATCACCATGAACCTTGTCCGCAAAATGCGTGCGAGTTCGGGGGTGATCCGGGCGACCTGGCTTGTGAACGGTGCCGCTGCGGGCGGTGCGTCGATCTGGTGCACACACTTTATCGCCATGCTGGCTTGGACGCCTTCGCTGGCGACGGCCTATCTGCCGTTGGTGACGGCCCTGTCTCTGGTGGTGGCGCTGGCGGGTTGCGCGCTGGCACTGGGTGTCGGCTCGGGCAAGAGGCTCTGGTCCAAACTGGCCGGCGGGGCTCTGTTCGGCCTGACCGTGTCGGCCATGCACTATACCGGCATGGCAGGGCTCGAGAGCCGTGCCTTCCTGCTGTTCGATCCGCTCTATGTCGTCATGTCGGTGGTTCTGGCGGTGGCGCTGGGCATGGCCGCGTTCTTTGCGGTGACGTCCAAGGCCCGTTGGAAGCGCATGGCTGTGGCCAGCCTGCTGATGGTGTTGGCCATTGTGAGCCTGCACTTTACCGGCATGGCTTCGGTGACGGCTCTGCTGACGGATGCTGCGCAGGGGGCGTCCGGCGCGAACCACAGTTTCATGGCGCTGGGCGTGGCCGGTGTGGGCCTGCTGCTGCTGGGATCGGCGCTGGCCACCTATATGCTTCAGGATCAATCCCAGAAGCGCGAATACCGCCGACTTAAAACCCTGATTGAAGGCACAGCTGACGGCATGGCGGTCGAGGGTGAAGGCCGCATCCTCATGGCCAATGAAGCCTTTGCCAGCCTGTGCGGTCTGGAACCGACAGACGTGATCGGCAGCGAGATTTCGCGCTGGATCGAGGACGCGGAGGGTATGAACGCCACCGCGGTCATCCAGAGCCACCTGACCACGGCTAAAGGCGAGCAGGTACCTGTCGAGGTGGTTGTCCGTCATGACGTAGGGGACAGCGGCATGCCGGTGCGCCTGTTTGGCGTGCGTGACCTTCGCCGCCGTTTGGAACAGGAACGCCGTATCGCCTTCCTGGCTCGTAACGACAGCCTGACCGGATTGCCCAATCGCGCGTCCTTCCTCGAGAAGATGGTGCGCATGACCCAGCTGGTTGATCGCAACGCAGGCTTTGCCCTGTTGGCGGTCGATCTGGACCGGTTCAAGGACATCAACGACCTTTACGGCCACGCGGTCGGTGACCAGCTTCTGGTTCACGTCAGCGAGCGCCTGAAGGGCGTTGTGCGCGAGGGCGAGTTTATTGCCCGACTGGGCGGTGACGAGTTCGTGGCGCTGCTGGCGCTAAAGGACGGGCAGGATCGTCAACAGCAGGCGCTGGAGGCCGCCACACGCATTCGTAATGCCATTCTGGTGACGATGCAGAGCGAGCATACCGAACTGGGCTGCGGGGCTTCGATCGGTGTGGCCTTGTGGCCGGATGACGGGGAGGACACCTCGATCCTCGTCAACAACTCCGATCTGGCCATGTATCGGGCCAAGGCATCGCTGAGCGACAAGATCTGCTTCTATGAAAAGGCTATGGATGAAGCGGTTCGCCAGCGCCGTCGCGTGACCCAAGGGCTGCGTGATGCACTGGACCACGACCAGTTCGAGGTCCACTACCAGCCGCAGGTCAACGTCGTGAATGGCGAGATCACGGGCTATGAAGCCCTGCTGCGTTGGCCGCAGCCGGACGGCAGCTTCGTCCCGCCGATGGATTTCATTCCGGTCGCCGAGGAAACGGGCCTGATCCTGCCTATTGGGGAGTGGGTCCTGCGTCGCGCCTGTGAGGAAGCGGTCCAATGGGACGAGCCGCTTCGTCTGGCGGTGAACCTGTCGCCGGTCCAGTTCAGCCATACGGACCTTCCGCGCATGGTGCATCAGATCCTGATCGATACGGGTCTGAAGCCTGCCCGTCTGGAGCTGGAAATCACCGAGACGGCCATGATTTCCGACATGGTGCGCTCCACCCATATCCTGCGTCAGCTGAAGGCGCTGGGGGTGTCGATTGCCATGGATGATTTCGGCACGGGCTATTCCTCGCTGTCGACGCTGCGGGCCTTCCCGTTCGACAAGATCAAGCTGGACCGCGCCTTCATGACCGAACTGGAAAGCAGTCCGCAGTCACGGGCCATCATCCGCGCCGTGCTCACCATCGGCGAGAGCCTGAACATTCCGGTGCTGGCCGAAGGGGTGGAAACGTTCGACCAGCTGGAGTTCCTGCGCGAACAGGGCTGCGACGAGGTTCAGGGCTATCTTCTTGGACGGCCTCAGCGTCTGGCAGCGACGGAGCTGACGCCCTTGGCCGAAGTGTCCTGACGATAGAGGATGGAATGAGGGGGCTTCGGTCCCCTCTTTTTCTTTGGGCTAAAGGCGGGACGCGCCCAGTTTTTCGATCCAGTGGTCCAGCCGGTCTCTGAGTTTCAGGTCTCGGGCTAGACGGTCGGCGGTCGGGGGTAGGACTTCGACCACCTCTATCTCGAAATCACCGTCGGCACAGGCTTCCTCCTTGAAAGGCCATAGCCTCTGGTTTAGCACAGGCTTTTGGCTATGTGATCAAGAAGAATGCGTTTCTTCTCGCTTTTCGGCAGCTTGGCGTGATTGACGAAGTTATTCCAGACGATGTAGTTGTTCAGATATTTCGTGGCGACACCATGAAAACGGGCGACCATGCCTTT
>NZ_CAMZFB010000087.1 GCF_947305955.1 uncultured Brevundimonas sp. | reverse complement strand
CAGATCGAAATTGGCCGTCAGCATCATATCCAGCATCCGCGATTTGAACGCGAAGTCGATCATGAACTCAAGGCGCGTGCCTTTTTCGTCAGGAAAGAACTCCCAACGGTTCTTAAGATGCTTGAACGGCCCGCGCAGCAGGCCGACCTCGACCTTCGGCGCGTTCTGGTCATACCGCACCCACGTCGAGAACTTCTCGGTCAGGAAGGAAAAACCGACGCCTGCCTCGGCATCGCGCACGGTCACGCCCTCGGCCTCGTCACGCAGGTTCCAGACGCGCATGGAGGTGATCCATGGCACGAACTGCGGATAGGTCTCGATGTCGGCAACCAGCGCGGCAAGCTGGTCGGGCGCATAAGGCAGTATGCGCGTGACGCGATGGACGGCCATGGAAGACCTTAGCGGCGCAGTTGGGCTTCGCGGGCCGCCTTCAGGCGGGCGAAGTCGTCACCCGCATGGTGCGACGAACGGGTCAGCGGCGAGGACGATACCATCAGGAAGCCCTTGGCACGGGCAATCGCCTCATAGGCCTTGAACTCTTCCGGCGTGACGAAGCGGTCGATCGGCGCGTGCTTGCGGGTCGGCTGCAGGTATTGGCCGATGGTGATGAAGTCGACACCCGCCGAGCGCATGTCGTCCATCACCTGCATGACCTCTTCCTTGGTCTCGCCAAGGCCGACCATGATGCCGGACTTGGTGAACTGGTTCGGATCGCGCTCCTTGACCATCTGCAGCAGGCGCAGGGAGTGGAAGTAGCGGGCACCCGGACGGATCTTCAGATAGAGGCGCGGAACGGTTTCGAGGTTGTGGTTGAAGACGTCCGGCTGGGCGTCGATCATCACCTCGGCAGCACCGTCCTTGCGCAGGAAGTCCGGCGTCAGAATTTCAATGGTCGTGTTCGGAGCCTGAAGGCGGATCTGGCGCACCACTTCGGCGAAGTGGGCGGCACCGCCGTCAGACACATCGTCGCGGTCCACCGAGGTGATGACGACGTGGTTCAGACCCATCTGCTGGACGGCCAGACCGACCTTGGCCGGCTCTTCGGGGTCCAGCGGTTGCGGCAGGCCCGTCTTGACGTTGCAGAAGGCACAGGCGCGCGTGCAGGTGTCACCCATGATCATCAGGGTGGCGTGCTTCTGGCTCCAGCACTCGCCGATGTTGGGGCACGCGGCCTCTTCACAGACGGTATGCAGACCCTTCTCGCGCACGATCGCCTTGGTGGCGTTGTACTCACCCGAGCCGGGCGCCTTTACGCGCAGCCAGTCGGGTTTACGCAGCACGGGGCTCTCCGGGCGATTCTGCTTTTCCGGATGCCGAAGCTGCGACGGCGACGTCTTGAGGGTGTCGATCAGGGTGACCATAGGCGGCTATTTCGTCGTTTGTGACCCAATAGGCAAGGCAAACCCTGTCTCACCTTGCGTTACGCTATGACAAAAAACGCGAAAAAACGTTGCAATCCTCACGGATCATTTCAGAGTCTTTCCAAAATGGACCCGCATCTTTAATGAGGTCCGCCCTGATAGACCGAGAGAGCAAGCAGGCTCTCCAAGGAGGAAAGCCTTGCGGCAATCGCTGGATCCGACGCTGTATGACAGCTCGCTTATCGACGCCCTGATCGACGCGCGCGCAAACTTCGGCGACAAGGAAATCCTGGAAGATCAGGACCGCAACCCCCTCACCTATACGGGGCTGATCCGCGCCGCCTTCGTGCTGGGCCGCAAGATCGCCGCCATGACCGAGAAGGGCGAGCGCGTCGCGATTCTGCTGCCGTCCTCCATGGGTACGGTCGTCACCTTCTTTGCCCTGCACGCGCATGGCCGCGTTCCGGTGATGCTGAACTTCACGGCGGGCGAGACCAATGTGAAGGCCGCCATCAAGGCCTCGGGCGTCCGCAAGGTCCTGACCGCCAAGCGCTTTGTCGAACAGGCCACGCTGGATAATCTGATCGCCGCCATCGAAACCGTCGCCGACGTCGTGTGGCTGGATGATGTTCGCAAGACCATTGGCCTCAAGGACAAGCTGTACGGCCTGTCGGCGGGTCTGGCTCCCAAGCGTTTCGCGGTCAAAACCAACCCTGACGATCCGGGCGTGATCCTGTTCACCTCGGGCAGCTTCGGCACCCCCAAGGGCGTGGTGCTGAGCCAGAAGAACCTGATCGCCAACTCGCGTCAGGTGGACGCCCACATCGGTCTGGACAAGGATTGGGTGCTGTTCAACCCGCTGCCGACCTTCCACTGCTTCGGCCTGACGGCGGGTGCCATCCTGCCGCTGCTGCAAGGCCTGAAGTCGTTCCAGTACCCGTCGCCCCTGCACGCCAAGCAGATCACCGACCTGCTTCCTCAGGTTAAGGCGACCCTGCTATTCGCCACCGACACCTTCCTGAACCAATACGCCCGTGTGGCTGAACCGGGTGACTTCGCCACGGTGAAATTCGCCGTCGGCGGTGCAGAGAAGCTCAAGGACGAGACCCGCGCCCTGTTTGAAAGCAAGTTCGGCAATGTCGAACTGCTGGAAGGCTATGGCGCGTCCGAGGCCGCCCCTGTCGTGGCCGTGAACCAGCCGGGCAACAACCACCCGGGCACGGTCGGCCAGATCCTGCCGGGTCTCGAGTACAAGCTGGAACCGGTCGAGGGCGTCGATGCCGGTGGCCGCCTGTTCCTCAAGGGTCCGAACATCATGTCGGGCTATGTCACCAATGGCGATCCGCTGCGCTGGGAACCGGTCGAGGACGGCTGGCTCGACACCGGCGACATCGTCGATGTGGACGCCGAGGGCTACGTCACCATCAAGGGCCGCGCCAAACGCTTTGCCAAGATCGGCGGCGAAATGGTCTCCCTGACCGCCGTTGAAGGCATAGCAGGCGCCGTGTGGCCCGACAACCGCCACGCCGTCGTGGCCGTGCCGGACACCCGCAAGGGCGAGAAGCTGATCCTGATCACCGACCGCCACGACGCCGAACCGGCGATCCTGAGCGCATGGGCCCGCGCCAATGGCGCGCCCGAGCTGGTGGTGCCCAAGAAGATCATGAAGGTGGACGAGATTCCGGTACTGGGCACCGGCAAAACCGACTACGTCTCGCTTCAGAAAATGGCCGAGGCAGCCTGATAAACTTCAACAAAAGGCCGCCCCGCAAAGGCGGCCTTCTTTGTTCGCGGAGCATGTGAGATGGCGAAAGCCAACATCGACTGGTACGGCATCGCGCTGGGTGCCATGCGTATCGCCTCGGGCCTGCTGCTGGTGCAGCACGGGACGCAGAAGATTTTCGGCTTTCCCGCGCCCAAGCCTGCGCCGATTGACCTGAATACCCTGATCGGCTGGTCCGGCCCGATCGAGCTGGCGGGCGGTATCCTGCTGATCCTCGGCCTGTTCACGCGGCCTGTGGCCTTCATCCTGTCGGGCTTCATGGCTGCGGCCTATTTCATCGCCCATGCGCCCAAGGGTCTGTATCCGCTGCTGAACGGCGGCGAACTGGCAGCGCTTTACTGCTTCACCTTCCTGTTCCTGTCGGTGGCAGGGGCCGGAAGCTTCGCCCTCGACAATCGTCGTCGCTAATAAAAAAGGTGCGGGCCGCAGGGTCCGCACCCTTTTCATTTCTGGCTAGGCCTTCGGATCAGCCGATCCGCACACCCGTCATCGAAATCGAGCCGTCCACGACCTGATCATTGAAGAAGGTCAGGCTTTCGCCCTCGTCCTGCTGGGCCGCGACATAGAGCAGTGGCAGGTAATGCTCATCGGTCGGAACCGACAACTGGGCATTCTCTGCCAGACTGACCCAGTTGATCAGAGCCTCGTGGTCGCCCTTCACAAAGGCCACTTTCACCGCCTCGTTGAAGTCCTTAGCCCAGTCATAGGCCTCGCCGCCCTCGCGCTTCCACGTGCGGAGGTTGTGAACGAAGTCACCCGATCCGGCGATGATATAGCCCTCGTCCCGCAGGGGACGCAGCGTCTTCGCCAGCTCATAGTGCCCGCGCGCATCAAGCTCGCGGTTCAGCGACAACTGCACCACCGGCACATCGGCATCGGGCCAGACGTGGGCCAGAACCGACCAAGTGCCGTGGTCCAGACCCCATTGCTCCGTCATGATCGCGCCGGTCAGTTCGGACACGCGCTTGGCCAGTTCGGGCGAGCCCGGTGCCGGATACTGCATGGCATGCA
>NZ_CAMZFB010000086.1 GCF_947305955.1 uncultured Brevundimonas sp. | reverse complement strand
GTTCGGCGTTGATGGCATCCACTTCCATCAGGGCGCTGGACGCCTGTTGGCGCATGATCATCAGCGCGGCATCGACGGTCTCGTCGTTCGCGCGGGGGAGTTCCAGACGATAGAAGGTCTGGTCAAACGACGTGCCCGCATTGGTGTCTGCACCAAAGGCCAGACCCAGACGCTCGAGAATGCGGAGCATCTCGTTCTCCGGCACTTTTTCCGTGCCGTTGAACAGCATGTGCTCGGTGAAGTGGGCCAGACCGCGCTGGTCGTCATCTTCGTGCAGGGAGCCGACATTGAAATGAAGGCGCAGCGACGCCAGCCCCGGCGGGGTCGCATTGCGCATCAGCACATAGCGCATGCCGTTGGGCATACGGCCAAAGCGCAGACGCTCGTCCGGCTTCAGGTCCGAGGCTTCATGGGCCCACGGCACACCGGCTTGGGCGGTGCTTTCGGCCACGGCGACAGCAGGCGCTGCAAACGCTACCGGCGGAAGGGCCGCCCCTGTGAGAAGGGCGAGGGCGGATACGGCGGGCAATAGCAAGCGGCGTGTCGTCAAGGTCGGGGGCTCCATGAGTTTTCCGGCAACCGAAGAAAAGCCCGGTCGCGGGAAATCATTACGGTCACCATCTTGCCTTAAAGCGACGGCCTTAACACGCAACTTACGGAAAGTTCATGTTTGGAACTTTGCCGTTTTAACTGATGAGCTTGGCTATACTTGGTCAGCCACCCGGTTTTGTCACATAGAAGCTTGCACTATTGCCCGTCGCGGTCGTACCGGTGATGACGGCGCGGCCTTGATTGCCGATGGTGGCGGTAGCTGTGGCGCTGACGTTGCCGTTGTTGGTCTGGGTCGAGCGGGCATTGACGATGCCGCCGCAGTCCGAACAGGCATATCCCGTGATGCTGTTGCCCGTGGCATTGGCCCCGACATAGGCGTCATAGCCGATGTGGCCCGTCAGTTCGGCCTCGACGACCACGCCGCCGCTGTTGAACTGGCTGTTGTCGATTTCCACCCAGATGTCCTGATTGCCGATAGTGGCCTGATTGGCCGTACCGTCGGCGATGGCGCGCAGGTCGCCATAGTCATAGGCAAAGGTAGAGGCGCGGCTGGACAGGCCGCCTGTGCTGGTTTGGTCGACGCTCACCACCTGAGAGCCACCGGCGTTGCTGGCGTTCAGGCGATTGGCTGCGGCGCTGGCCATGGTGGTGCTGGCCCACGCATTGGCGGCGCTGGCGACGCTTTCGGATGCGGTCCAGCCTTCTGAGGATTGGGTCACGCCGATGCGCTGGGCGGATGATCCGGTGGTGGCCAGCTGCACAGAGTTGGCAGTGGCATCGGATGAAAGGGTGGTGGTCCCCGGAACATAGCGCGCCGCGACGAAGCTCTCGGCGCGGGTGTCGCCGCTGGAGGACTGGCTGACCTGTCCGGTCAGGACCGCGTTCTGGCCGCCCGCCGACATATTGTTGGCATAGGCTGCAGTGGACGATTGCGTCCCGCCGGTCAGGTGGGCCTCGGCATTGTCATAGACGGTCTGTGCGACCGTGCTGCCATAGGCAGACTGTCGGCTGTCCAGCGCCAGTTCGGCGCCGTTGGCCGCGATGGCTCCTTCGTTGGAGCGGGCCTGGGTGACGGTGGTGATGCGGCCCGCGATCTCTCGCTCGAAGGTCGCATCAAGGCGTGCCGTCACATCGCCGTGCGAGGACTGGCGGTTCTCGACAGCGATGTCCTGCCCGTCCGAGCCGCCGCTGATACGGTTGCCCATGGCGGCATGGGATACCGTCACCTGTTGGCGAGCATCGACGACATTCAGCTGCTGGCCGGAGAAGATATCGCCGAACAGCGCCTGTTCATTCAGGATCAGCGAGCCGTCCTGAGCGCGGGCATCACTGGCTGACGCGGCGCACAGAACCGTCACGGCGATCATGCCAGCGGTTCGGATCGGCACGGGTTTGGCCATTGTTGCTGTCCGTATTGGGATGTTGGGCGTAGTAGTTGCCGGTCGCGCCCGCTGTCAGGGTGTTCAGCGGATCATTGGCGGGGTTCAGGCAGACTTCCGGTCCCGGAGCGCCGTAAAGGTTGCTCATGAACTCGACGGTCGCACGCTCGACCAGCGCACGGACGGCCAGTTGCACCGGCTCCAGCCCGCTGCTGCCAGCCGAGATGTCGAAGACATTGCCGTTTAGGAAGTCGAACACGCCTGCCGAAATCTCGCGGCCAACGATCTGCTTTTGATAGGAGACGACATCGACGACCTCGAGGGTGGTGGTCTGCACCATGCGCAGATCGATGGCGACGTTCATGACAAAGACCCGGCCGTTCAACAGGCCCGACCCGCCATTGTCCTTGACCTGTCCCATACCGGCATCAAATCCGGCAGAGCGGATGTTGTAATTCACCTCGGTGATGCCGCCGACGATATAGAAGTCCGAGCCGGGGACCTGCCCCGCCAGAATGCGGCGATAGCCGGGATCCTGCGGTGATACGGCTTCGTCGCCGATCAGGCGGTTGTTGGCATAGCGCAACTCAAGCTCCGAGACGGAGGTGTCGTAACGCTCGACAATACGGGCACCGGATTTGGCCAGCGCCGAGTTGGCCATCAGGGATGCGCCCTGTGTGATCTGGCGTCCGCCATCCGCAGAGATGGTGCCGGTATAGTCGCTGATCCGCCCCACGGCCATTCGCGGCGCGGGCAGGTTATAGCGACGCGCATAGTCAGCCAGACAATAGAGGGCGTCGGAGTAGGGGGTCGGGTTGGCCGTCACCGGCGCATTGCCGATGGGCTGGGCATAGAGGCCGCTCGACCCTGCAGAGGTGCTGACGCAACCGCCCAACAACAGGCTGGTGGCGGCAAGGGCAGCAACCGACTTCATCACAACGGGGACGCGCTTCATGGGAAAACCAGACTTCCGTTGAGGACCGTGCCGGCGCTGATGTTGCCGGTGTTGGTTTGGGTGGAGTTCACAATGACGGTGTTGTGGTTGCCCTGAACGACGACGTTCAGATTGTTGCCGATGGCAGTGGCCCCGCCGATGGCTGTCGAGCCGTTGCGGGCTCCGTTGCCGATGCTCGATGTCGAGGCGACACCGCCCGAGCTTTGGCTATAGGTGCTGGCACCCGACTGGATGATGCCATCGACGATCAGGCGATTGCCGTTCGCGTCGCGGGTTGAGCCGGTGGCTGCCGTGGCCGTGGTATAGCGAGAGGCTCCATAGCCTGCCTGCATCTGGGACAGGCCCTGACCCGCCGACTGTTGCGCGATGGCCCCGGACGGGATAGCGCCAGCGACAGCCAGCGTCAGTGCGCCGAGGCTGGTGGCGGTCCGGTGGGTGTAATGTGGTCTGACGCGCATTGGCACAGGCTCCCTCTCTCAAAAAGGGAAAGAGCAACCGCCATGCCAGTTTGATCGACCGCTTCGGCACACATGACTTGAGCTGATGGCAAACCCTGTCCATCTGTAGGACATGACCGAACACGACCCGCGCCCCCATAGTCCCGTACAGCCCCATCAGCGCGAGCCGATGTTCAACATCCCCTTTGTTCCACTGATCGTCGCGGTGGGGTTGGTGGCTTTATATGCCATGCAGGGGCAGCTGCCGGATGATGGTCTTGCATGGGGCCTGCGACCGATCGATCTGCAGCACGGTCACTATAGTGGCCTGCTGACGCACATGGTTGTGCATGGCAGCTGGGCGCATGTTCTGATGAATGCGCTGGGGCTGATCGCCTTTGGTAGCCCGGTGGCGCGGGACCTATCGCGCGGCTTGGGACCTGCGGCGTGGCTGGCGTTCTTTATTATCGGCGGTGTGTTCGCGGGTGGCGTCTATGCCCTCATCCATTGGGGCAATGCCATTCCGGTTGTGGGGGCGTCGGGTGCGGTGTTTGCGATGATTGGTGCCTCGCTGCGCCTGATGGCGGGGCCGTGCCTTCTCATTCCGCTGTTTCATCCCGTCGTGATGCGTGGTGCCTTCGTATGGATGGCTGTGAATGCGGTGACCGGAATCTTTGGCGGCCTGCTGACTGGGGATGGCGCAGCCGTCGCATGGGAGGCTCATGCCGCGGGATTCGTGGCTGGAATCATTCTTGTCGGGCCGTTTCACCGATTTTTCGGCGTCAAATATGTCGGGTAGGGCGGGGATGGCTGCCAAACCGTGGCGAAAGGTCGGCGGTTTCGCCATAAATGGCTGAATATCCGCCACATTCCGGCGCTTCGGTCCTGTTTTCATCCCCAGAGGGGCGGGTTCTGTGGATGAATCCCTGAATCTGGAAACGAGGGGTTGTTGGTCCGGCGAGTCGCGCCTATCTACCCACTCCTCGGCGGCGGGCGGTTCTTCGGAGCCACTGGCGGCGGGTTGTTAGCCTTTCGGG
>NZ_CAMZFB010000085.1 GCF_947305955.1 uncultured Brevundimonas sp. | reverse complement strand
CGCTGAACCTGTCGCCGTCGGGTGGCCACGAACTGCGTCGCTCGCATATGGCGACCATCCGCAACGTCACCTATCGCTTCGACAGCGTTGAAGTCACCGAGCCGCTAACGCTGCACCTCACGATCCAACCGATCTAAGAGCAGCCGATCTGAAGCAAATCTGAGAAAGAGATTTCTCCCCAAACGGCAACGCCCCGCAGTTTGACTGCGGGGCGTTTTTTGTCGGCCGGGTGGCCCGGATCAGAGCGCCATCAGCTCGAACCGGATCGTGTCGGAGTAGCGGCCCGCGCGCATGTTTTCGACATCACCAATGCTGAACGACAGCGGATAGTCGTCCGGGTAAGCGGCCGGAACAGGCATATTGATCGTATACGGTACCGACAGATCGATGTCGTGCTGGCCCATACGCATGTTGTAACGGATGCTCCATCCGGGAAGGCGGTGCTTGAGATAGCCATGATTATCCGAGCTGACGGTCAGCAGATAGCCGCTCGTCGAGCGGACATAGACCTGAGTCGCGGGTGTTTTAATGCCAGTTTCCAACGAACCGAGATTGATCACAGCCGCTGAGCCGTGGCGGGTGAACTCGCCCTTGATACCCAGCATAGCCGAACTGCGAACGTTCAGAACCAGAGTAACCGGCTTGGCAATGACGTTGCCCCGATTGTTGGTGGTGCGGAACTCCAGCTCGACCGGCAAGGTATAGCGCCCGGCTGGCAGGTTCATACCTGGGGTCACACCGAAGATCACCGGCAGGATACCCTGCTGTCCCGGCGGCACGGAAATGTCGGTGCCGTTAAGCTGGGAATCGTCCGGCCCCGGCGTAACGTCGCGGAACGGGGTCGACAGATGTAGATAGAATGGCACCGTCTGGGTGGTTTCGGTAGAGCGGAGTACCAGATCGCCATTCAGCGACTTGACCACAAGCCGCCCCGGACAGGCTGCGCCGCCGTTATTGATCAGGGTGACGTTGAAGACGTCCTGCACATTCGGGGCACCATTCGGGTCGTAGTTCAACTCCCACATGCTGGGTGCCGAAATCAGGCCGTCACACAGCGGGACCGGTTTGGTCTGCGCAACCGCCGTACCAGTGCCTACCAGAGCACCCGTCGCCAACGCGACGCTGAGGACCAGCCCGCGAAAAGTCTTGGTCATGTTCATCTTGGTCTCTCCGGTCATTGTTCGGGCACGAAGAAGGGCAGAGACACGGTCTGCAGATCGAGCAGACCCTGATTGTCTTCCGGCACCTTGAACTCAAAACTCTGGGCAGGCGTACTGTAGAGAACAACGCGATAGCGTTTACCGGGTTTAAGTTTCTGAACTGCGAACCGGCCAATAGAGTTAGTAAAGAACACTTCGGGCTCGGAACCCGGCTCGTCCAGCGAGATTACGCGACCAGACATCAGGCTGGCCGGCTTGTCCTCGCGTCCCACCAGACGGCCCATCGCCGACACGAAAGCGTCGCTGCCGGCCACAATAACATAGCCACTGCGATAGGCTGGTCGGACACGACGGATGCCTTCGCCGATGTCATAGCCCGCAGGAATATCGATCACGTCATAGTAGACCGATTGGTTCATGTAAGCGGAAAGGTTGTTCGCCACAGCCGGACCGAAGGTGCCGCTGCGCGACTGGTAGCGGCCGCCTTCGAAGCTGTCGCCCACAATGGCCGCACGATCGCCCAGCGACTTGTGCGGACTGACGAAGGCGAAGCTGTCGTAAATTTGACGGCTCAGAGCCAACTTGCCGCCGACAAAGGCCAGAGCCGATCCCACGCGCATGGAGGTCATTTGGACGTCAGAGACGCTGCTGAAATCCTGACCGAAAGCGTTGTGCATTATCGACGCGTCGAAACGGTTGCCGATATAGTCAACCTGGCCCGACAGGGTCGCCGGACCGTCATCATAGGTCGAGGCCAACGAATAGCCCCATGCTCCGACGCGGTTTTCGGTCGATTGCGAGAAGCGAACGCTGGCCGCATTGCCCAGAGAGTTATATCGGGCATCCAGACGACGGTTGTAGGTTGGCGTCCAGCTGAGCGAGACGTTGAAGCCCAGCCCCTCACGGTCACCGCCGAACGACTGGCCGAACTTGGTATAGTCCACACCAGCTTGTATGGAGACCGTATCCGTCAGCTTATAGCTGGAATAGGCGTTCACGGAGTAGGAATCGCCAATAAGCTCCGATCGCGACAGACGATACGAGCCACTGATCGAGGCCATCACACGGGTATTGAAAGCCCGCGAATAGCCAGCCTGGAAGCTCCACTCTACCGGATTGATGCCCGAGTAGCTTCCGAGCGTGCCGTAGTCTTCAGATACATAGTCCGCAGCCACCGACCAGGAGTCATAGCTGGAGCCGCGGTTCACGAAGTGGTCGAAGCCGACCATGGCAGCAAAGCCCTGCCCCGGTTCACCGGTACTGACCGAACCGTCGAAGCGGATTCGCGCGCCGTTCTTCAGAAAAAACTGGGTCTGACCGGTGAGGTTCTGGATGTTCTCGCTGGCTTGGATACCGATGCCGATAGCCGGACGGTTCAGAAACGCCTTGCGCCAGTAACCGGTGAAGGCCAGATCGCCTTCCGAGTAGTCGGGGGACCCAAATAGGCCGGCGTTGGTGACGCCCAGATAAGCCCCGTACTCGTAATCGCCCGGATCAAGATCGATGGCATCGAGATACGCACTATACCCCACATGCTCAACGCGCCCCGAGCCGTTCACAATCTCCAGTTGAACGTCGTTGGAGCCCGTTTCCAGCGGAAGGTTCGATAGGTCGTATTGACCGGCGTCCAGCTTGAACTCGCGCATGAATACGCCATTGCGCATGACGCGAACGGTCGAGTTTTCCTGAAGAACAATCTGGCGGCCACCGGACAGGACACTGTTGCGGAAGCTCTCGAAGCGCTGGCGCTGGCGCGCTACGCCGATACCACCCATTTGCACAAAGCTTTGACGACCCCGAATTTCAGGATCCAGATCCCCCACCCACCAACGGCGGAACTGGTCCGGCTGATCGTACACAGCGCGGGCGTAGCGACGGGTGACATCATATTCGCCGCCGAAGCTTGACTGCCCCTGATAATCGGCCTCGAGCACGATCTTGTTCAGGCGAACAGCACCGTTCAGCGAGACACTTGGATCATTCATCCCGCTATAGTTATGGACCTTGGACACCATGACATTGGCGTTCACATAGGCCGAATATTTTTCAGGCGCTTCGCCCGGCTCTTCCGGCATGCCGCCCTGGAACAGGGACTCGACCGCTCGCTTCGACGGGTCGATGCGCAAGACCAACACGGCCAGCTGGCCCGGGTCATAGACCAGACTGATCCCGCTACCCTCGATGTGCTCGGCCTCGAAACTCTCGCGTCCGTGCAGCACCTCAGCGATTTCGGCCTGCGCCTCTTCCGTAAGAAGAGGATCGATCAAAGACTTGAAACCGGTCGTGTAAACGATGAAGCGATCATCACTGGTGAGCAGAACATCCAACTCACCTAGCACGCGGTTGTTAAAGTTCAGCGGCACCGTCATATTGATGTCGCGGTTATACGGATTGATGTCGGGTCTTTGTGGCGCAGCCGGAGCCGGTGTCGGAGCCGGCGTCGGGTCCGGTGCCATTGCGGCTTCGGCCGACGGAACCAGCGGCGCAGGTTCAGGATCTTCCGCTAAGACCTCATGTACCAGCGCAGGTTCGACCGCCGGAGCTGATAATGCCGCATCCGACGGTTCAGCCATCGGAGCTGTGTCCGACGCCACAGTCGTCGCGGCGACAGCAGGGGATTCCGCCTCCCCCGTGTCACTTTCCATTAGGTGATTGGCCGTCACGATCGGACGGTCATAGTCGACACCGGCGAGGATTTCGCCAGAAACAGGATCAACCTGCTCTTGGATCGCACCTGCGACGAACGCGCTCAGAGTGCTGCGAGCAGAGGCGGCAGCAGCGCTCGGAGCCGACGCCGTTACAATCGCCAGTAGGGATGTCGTTGTCGTGAGCCAGAAGCGCGTCATCGGTTCCGATCCTTATCGCGTGAAGCGGATGTTGATCGGCTTGCTGGGATCCAGCGCGACCTCAGTGGGCAGGGTAAAGGTACGCCGCCCCCCCAGAGGCGGCAGGTACCCCACACCCACGGCACCCGAAATTTCCTCGGGCGTGTAAAGGCGGGCGAAGGCATTGCCGGACATGTCCGTGCCTTCGACCTGCCAGTTAGCGCCGCTCATAAGCGCATAGCGGCGACCTTCATTGGTCACTGTGACGGCAATGCCGTGGGTTGCACCCGGCGTACCGTCTTCTGCTGCCGGACGCGGTTGCTCCAGCTGGACCGCGTGAATCGAGGCGACCTTTACGTCAGGCTGGGCACCCTCAGGCGCGACAACGATCAGGGCCTTCATGGTGTACAGGACTTGAAGCGCTGCACTGCCGCCCGTGTCGTTGGGCTCAATAGTTGTCTGGACAGGCAGCTGACGCACCCAGAGGTAATAGGCATGCGATGCCGGAAGCTCGCGATCCCCTACCCACTGCACACGAACAACCTGACGGCCGCCGACGGCTACGATGCCCTGCGGCGGGAAGACAAGGAAGTTTTCGTCCGCGGGTACCTCGGTCACGTTTCCGTTGGCATCCAGCTCCATACGGGTCATCACCGTTTCAAACGGCAGAGGGGCGTTCCCGATATTGCCCACCTCGATACGGGCGGTTGAACCGGCACCGGAGGTCGTCAGTTCGGACACCATTGGCGACACGCGCATGGCCCATGCCAGCGCCCCCAGACCGGCAACGCCGATCGCCAGCGCAGCAAGGCCTGCAGCCGTGCGCTTGAGGAATACACCAGGCAACCGTTTGGACAGCATGGAACTCGCCTT
>NZ_CAMZFB010000084.1 GCF_947305955.1 uncultured Brevundimonas sp. | reverse complement strand
AGTCGCACGATGCGCCCAGACGGCGCAGTTGGCGGATGATGTTGCCACCCGACTCGGCCTTCCACTCCCACACCTTCTCGACAAAGGCGTCACGGCCCATCTCGCGGCGGCCCGGTTGGCCTTCGGCGGCCAGCTTGCGCTCGACGACCATCTGGGTGGCGATACCCGCGTGATCGGTGCCCGGCAGCCAGAGGACGGCCTTGCCCTTCATGCGGTTATAGCGGGCCAGAATGTCCTGAAGCGTGTTGTTCAGGGCGTGGCCGATGTGCAGGCTGCCCGTGACGTTCGGCGGCGGGATGACGATCGAATAGGCTTCGGCAGCGCCGTCAGTCTTGGGGGCGAACAGCCCGCTCTCTTCCCACTGTGCATACAGGCGGGGCTCGGCGGCCTTCGGATCGAACGTCTTCTCAAGCATGGTCATGTCTTTGTCTCTAGCGCGATGGACGCGCCGAGTGGGATAAATAACAACAGAAAAAGGCGGCCCCGCCGGAGCCGCCCCCTTCATTTAATCTCAGGCGAAGCCGAGGGCTAGCTCGCACTGCGTGCGATGCGCTCTACTTCCTTACGAACTTCACGTTCGACAATGGCCGGAAGGTTGGCATCCAGCCACGATTTCAGCATCGGGCGCAGCATTTCGCGGACCATACCCTCGACGGTGTTGCCGCTGTCAAACGGCAGGTCTTGTGCCGGTGCCGCCGAAGCCGGACGACCGACAGCCGCCAGACCGGCAAAGGCATTGGCTGCCTCGGCTGCCGCTGCATCGCTGACCAGTGCGTCATCGATGGCGACAGGGAAGTCACCGATCGACGGTTCCGGTTCCGGCTCGACGATCGGCGGGCTGACCTCTAGGTCCCCGATAGTTTCTGCCGCCGGAGCCTCATACGGCTCGGTCAGTTCGAGAACCTCTTCCTCGACCTCCGGGCCGATCACAGGCTCCGGAGCCGTAACCGCTTCAGCGACCGGCTCGGGAGCGGCCTCTGCTGCGGTTTCAGCAGGCGCGTCATCTTCAGAGATAATCCGGCGGATGGACGCCAGAATCTCTTCCATTGTCGGTTCCTGAGCGGTCTGATCAGTCATGTCGGGCCTTGGCTAGCTGATGTCAGCAAACTGTCGTCACGAAAGCAGAAACCATAAGTTTTAAGAAAACCGGAATCTACAACGCACGCGTCAGTTGTTACCAACCTAGGTGGCACCATCGCATGACAGAATCAACGGTCCTTTTTCCCTTTGCGGGGGATGACGGACCGAAACCGGACCTTAGTCGCCGCGCGAAGTGCGGACGATTTCGCCCTTCAGCTCGCGGTCAACCGGCGCATCCTCGACGTCTTGGGTCGGGGTGATGCGCGGCGAACCGATAGCATCAATGGCCTCAACCACACCGTCCCACGGCAGAGCGCCACGGTTGCGAACGGCATTATAGTTGTCCTCGGCGCTATAGACCGCCAGCGTCGGATCCAGTTCCGGACCCGTCAGGCCACCCATAGCCGACAGCAGCTGGGCCTGAGCCACGTAATAGTTGCGACGGGCCGAGGCCAGCGCCACCTGCGCGCTGCGCAGTTCGACTTCCTGGTTCAGGACGTCCAGCGTGGTACGCAGACCCACTTGGGCTTCCTGACGGACACCTTCGGCAGCGACCGAGGCGGCGCGGACGGCCTGCTCGCCGGCTTCCAGCGACGAGCGGGCCGACAGGGCTTGGGCGTAGGCCGAGCTTACAGCCTGCAGCACCGAGCGGCGTTGGCCTTCGATGTTGATCTGGGCAGCGTTGGCACGCTCCAGAGCCTGCGCCACACGCGAGCGGTTCAGGCCGCCGGTGAACAGCGGCACCGACACCTGTGCGCCTGCGCTGAAGCTGGTGTTGGCCGACAGGTCGGCATTGGTGAATTCGTTGGAGGTGCCGCCGTACGACGCCGTCAGACGTGCAGTCGGACGGTATTCGGCGCGGGCAGCGGCCACATTGGCCTCTGCGGCTTGCAGTTCATACTGGGCACCCAGAATGGCCGGATTGTTGGCCAGTGCCGTATCCAGCGCCAGATCGAAATCGCTCGGCACGTTCGGCAGCGGCGGCAGCGCTTCCAGATTCGACGGCGATTGCCCGACATAGGTGGCGTAGGATGCGCGCGACACCGACAGCTGGGCCTGAGCCTGTGCCAGATCGGATTCCGACTGGGCCAGACGCGCTTCGGACTGGGCCACGTCGGTACGGGTGATCTCGCCCACTTCAAAGCGGGCGTTCGATTCTTCGAGCTGGCGGCGCAGAACCTGCAGGTTTTCCTGACGGACGCGCAGGATTTCCATGTCGCGCAGAACGTCGGCATAGGCCTGAATGACGTTCAGCATCACGCCCTGCTCTACCGAGCGAAGGTTCTCGCGGCCAGCAAGGATGTTGGCATCCGCAGCCTTGATAGCGTTGGTGGTACGGCCACCCGACCAGATGGTCTGCGACAGCTGGACGTTGGCGTTCAGGGAATCGGTTTCACGCGAGCCACCCGTCACCGTGGTGGTGCCCGGGATGGTGCCCGTGGCGTCGGCAATGCCGTCGCCATTGGTATCGATCGGAATGATGGTCGACGGCGACGTCATCACCACACGGTCGGAATCAGTGTGCTGATAGTTGGCACCGCCCGAAACGCTGATGGTCGGGCGAAGGCCAGCGCGGGCCTGAACCGTAGTTTCGTCAAGAGCACGCTGGTTGGCGCGCTGGGCCAGCAGCGTCGGGTTGGTCCGATAGGCCAATGCCACAGCATCGCGCAGTGATTCCGCAGAGGCGGGAGCAACAGCACCGCCTGCAATCAAGGCTACCACTGCCACCGAGGCCAAAACGCGCGAGCGATTCAACATAAACCTGTTCCTGACTGCCCCGAGATCAGGGCCACCCTTTTGTAATCCTAGGTTGGCGTAAATGGGCGCAACGGCCCATCTACGCCAGTTAAGTTTTTTTCACGCACAGAACGCACAGGTCCGTCGTTCGCTGCGTCGAGAAATTAAACTCGGCCTTAGAGGGCGAAGGCCGGAGCCGGTGCCAGTTCGGCCAGAAGATCAGGCGTCGCATCGAACAGTTCACGACGCGAGACACCCTCGGCACCCTTCACATAGACAACAGCCTTGCCGATCGGACCCGAACGCTCGACGACGACCAGACGGCCACCGTTTGCCAGCGCGGCGATCCAAGCATCCTGACGTACCGGAACAGCGGCTTCAGAGATGATGACGTCATAGCCTTCGCCGACCGGCTGGCCCAGCGGCGCAACCACGGTTTCAACACCGTAGTCAGCCAGGGCCGCGCCCGTGACGTCGAACACGTCCTGAACCGAATCCTGAGCCGTGACCTTGAGGCCGACCTTGGCCAGCACAGCCGCAGCATACGGAGCGGCGATAGCCAGAGCCTTTTCGCCAGCCTTGGCTTCGGCACCTTCCAGCAGCTTGCCCATATCGCGCGGCAGCATCAGGCGGCGGCCAGCGGCCACTTCCGGCATTACATCCGCATACGCAGAAAAGGCGCGCTCTGGCGACACAAAGCGCTCGCGTTCGACGCTACCCATTGCGGCGTGCAGTTCGCGGTTCGTGACGTCATTTACGCGGACCTGGCTGTCCACCATGACCTTGCGAGCGGCGGCGAAATCCATGTTTCGGTGTCCTTGAAGGCGACTAAGGCAAAAAAATCTGCCGCGCTTATAAGACTCTACGTTGCGAACCGCAAACTAATCAGGTAGTCACCCCTTCCTCGCAGCAACGCAGTGCCCCTCGGGGTAACGGCCTGATGGCGGAGTGGTGACGCAGAGGACTGCAAATCCTTGCACCCGGGTTCGATTCCCGGTCAGGCCTCCACTGCTGCAGAGACCAAAGGAACCCCGCTACGGCGGGGTTTTCTTTTGCCTGAAACTCAATCCTCTAGCTGGCAGAAGTCAGAGCGGTCGAAAGCAGCCGCAAGGCGCAGCACAGGGCCAACGTTCGGCATCCCGATCGACCTTCATTGCCTTGTTGGATTCGGCGCGGCTCTGTCGAAAGGCGGTGAGCGCGCCACCAAAGTCCAAGCCTAGCCAAATACCAGATGGTGCAATGCCACCGCGCTGGTCGCCGCCACGTTCAGAGAATCAAAGCCTCCGGCCATTCTGATTCCCACGGGCGTACAGCTCTCGATCACCGACTGGGGAAGGCCCGGTCCTTCCGAGCCCAATAGAATCGCCGTGCGGACCTTTGGCTTGTACTGGCTCAGCTGCATTGTGGCCGACGGGGTGAGCGCCAGAACCTCATACCCCCTCGCCTTCAGACGCTCGACGATGTCGGACGCCGCCCCTACCCGCGCCATGGGCGTGCGAAGCACAGCCCCCACCGATACGCGGATCGCCTTGCGATAAAACGGATCACAGCACGCCGAATCCATCAGGACGGCTTCCGCGCCAAACGCAGCCGCGTTGCGGAAAATGCCGCCCATATTGTCGTGATTACCGATTCCGCTGGCGACCACCAGAACCGTCCGCTGCGAATCCCGCGCTTCGATTCCATCCAGCAAGCCGTCCATATCGACCGCCTGCGGCTTTCGCCCCAGCGCCAGTATCCCCCGATGCAGGTGAAAGCCCGCGATCTGGTCCAGCATATCCTGCTCGGCCACATAAACAGGCACGCTTTCCGGCAGGCGTGACAGCAAGGAGGCCAGCCCTTCCCACCGCTTTTGCGCGATCAGAACCGACACCGGCTCGCACAGGCTGGCCGGCGAACACAGGACATTCAGCACCACCTCGCCCTCGGCGATGAACAGGCCATCGCGCCCCGTCAGGTCCCGTTCCTTCACATCGCGAAAAGGCTGAACGGCGGGATGGTCGGCACTGGTAACGAGGATCGGCGTCATGCCCCCTAACCTAGCGCACAGGGCGCGTTACACAGTGAATGAAATTTCCGGACCATTTCTGCATTTTAGCAGTTGCAAAACCCGAAACCTCGCTGCTATACGCGCCTCTCCCTCGGGGCAATGTTCCGCGGGAGCTCAGTGGTAGAGCAGCCGACTGTTAATCGGCTGGTCGTAGGTTCGAATCCT
>NZ_CAMZFB010000083.1 GCF_947305955.1 uncultured Brevundimonas sp. | reverse complement strand
CCCGCAGCCGCAGCGCCTCGGCCTCGCTCGACGACTGGCGCTTCGAACTCCGCGTCTAAACGGCCTCCGTCGACGTCGCTCAGGCGTCGGCGTGCAACTCCTGCTTCACCCGCTCCGCCAGTGACTTGATGTCCAGCGGCTTGGGCAGGAAGCTCACACCGACCTCGTCCTGAAGCAGGTCGGAGAAGTCGCTTTCGGCATAGCCCGAGATAAACAGCACCGGCACATCGCCCAGATACGGCCGCGCCTTGCGCAGCAGCGACGGGCCATCCAGCCCCGGCATGATCACGTCCGAAATCAGCATGTCGATCTGGCCCGACCATTCCTCGGCCAGTACCAGTGCCTCTTCACCGTCCTCGGCCTCGATCACCTCATAGCCGCGCTGGCGCAGCAGGCGGGCGGCGATGCCGCGAACAGCCGCCTCGTCTTCGACGAACAGGATACGGCCAGCGCCGGACAGATCGCGCGGAGCCTTGGCGACCTTCTCCACCACCGGAACCTCGACCAGCTCCTCGGCAGAGGCGGCAGGCAGGAAGATGCGGAAGGCCGCCCCTGCGCCCTCGATATTGGTGACGGTGATGTGGCCGCCCGCCTGCTGGACGATGCCGTAAACGGTCGCCAGACCCATGCCCGTGCCTTCATTGACCGCCTTGGTCGTGAAGAAGGGCTCGAAAATCTTGTCCAACAGCTCGGTCGGCACACCCGGTCCGGTATCCGCCACCTCGATCAGGGCCACGTCTTCGGGTGCATCACGCCAACCCAGATCGCGGGCATGGGCTTGAGTCAGGCGACGGGTGCGGATCGTCACCACCCCTGCCCCCGGCTCGACCACACCGCGCATGGCATCGCGGGCGTTAACGGCAAGGTTCATGACCGCCGTCTCAAGCTGGCTCTTGTCGGCCAGCACCAACGGCAGGTCGCGACCATAGTCGGTCTCAAGCCGCACGTCCTCGCGCAGCAGACGGCGCAACAGGACAGCGAACTCGCCCACCAGCTCGCCCAGATCAAGGCGCTCGCGGCGGACGGTCGACTTGCGCGAGAAGGCCAGAAGCTTACGCACCAGATCGGCGGCGCGAATGGCGGTCTGGCGGATTTCGTTCAGCCCTTCATAGGACGGATCACCGACGGGATGGCGCTCCAACAGGCCCGACAGCTGAAGCTGGATTGCCGTCAGCAGATTGTTGAAGTCGTGCGCCACACCACCGGCCAGCTGGCCGACGGCCTGCATCTTTTGGGCCTGCGAGAGTTGCAGCTCCATCGACTTCTGACCCGTCACGTCAAACAGCCAGATACGGCGGCCATCGCCCTCGGGCGCGACATACAGGTGAAGGCTGCGATCAGGATGGGCGCGGGCGACCAGCTCGATCGGGCCGGATGATCCGGCTTCCAGCTTGGTGCGCGCTTCCGCAACCGCCGAGGCGTCGAACAGATGACCAAAGGCGGCATCCGACGACGCCGCTGGCCCCGTCAGCAGCGACAGGGCGGCATTCGCCTCCTCGACCTTGCCCGCGAACAGGTCGTCGCCACGGATGACCGCAGAGCCAAATGGTGCACCCGCCGCCATGGCGCGGGCCTCACCCGACGGCATGGCCTGAACCGCGCCCTGTTTCGGTGTTGGCGAAATGGGCAGCACGGCATCGGGCGCAGCACGGACCAGATAGCGGCCCTGTCCGGCCAGACCGATCAGGACTTCCTTCTCGCGGCTACCGATCTGGACGATGGCGCGGCCCTGCTCGCCCTCGCGGGCCTGGGCAAAGGCCATATAGAGCGCACGACCCGACTTGCCGCGCGGCAGGTGAATCAGGTCGCCATTCTCTTCGGCCCATGCGGCGTTATAGGCCAGCACATGGCCGGACTCCCAGACCAGAGCCGCCGGCTCGGCCATGGCGTCCAGCATGTCGACAGCCGTGTCGCCCAGCGCCTGATTACGCTCGCCACGGCCAAATACCATCAGGCCGATGGTGGCCACGATACCCGCCGTCAGCACCAGAATAAGACTGGGTGCGCTCAGGGCATTGGCGCGAAACGCCGGATAGGCAATGGCACCGACCGCCACGCTGAATCCCACCGCCATCAGCAACAGCAACGGATCAATGCGGGCCTGACGCCCGATCCGCGTGCGAAGCCGATCCTGTGGAGTGGGAACTGTCATCTCGCCTCGCCTTTAGCGAATCATCCTGCTGCCATTCTAGGGCATGAAACTTAATCGTATCCTGTCTCGAAACAGGACAGTGCCGTCACCGTTTGCGTTGTTGCATGACGAAGCCGATCACCTTGGCGGCGGCCTCGAAATGCTCACGGGGAATAATGTCATCGACTTCCACCGTCGCATACAGCCCCCGTGCCAGCGGCACGTTCTCAACGATCGGCACGTCGTGTTCCTTGGCAATCTCGCGGATACGCAGAGCCAGCGCATCGACACCCTTGGCGACACAGACCGGTGCCGGATCGCCATCATCGGGGTTGTAGCGTAGCGCCACCGAATAGTGGGTCGGGTTGGTGACAACCACGGTCGCGGTCGGCACCGCCTGCATCATCCGCTGGCGGCTGCGCTGCATGCGGATCTGGCGCAGCTTGGCCTTCACATGCGGGTCACCTTCGGACTGTTTGAAGTCGTCCTTGGCTTCCTGTTTGGTCATCCGCATCCGGCGGGCAAAGCGGATGCGCTGCCAGATATAGTCCGCCCCCGCCGTCAGCCCCAGAAAAACCAGGGCCGCCACGAACAGCTTTACCGCCAGCTCGGTCGCAAACGGCAGGATGGCCATCGGGCTCATCGCGGCCAGATTTTCCAGCTCGCGCACATGGGGCTTCAGCACCCAGAAACAGACGGCACCGATAGCCAACAGCTTGATAAAGGTCTTGAGAAACTGGACCAGCCCGTCCGGCCCGAAGATGCGCTTGAACCCGCTGATAGGGTTCAGGGTGGACAGCTTGGGTTTGATCTTCTCGGCGGTGAAGATAAAGCCCTGCGACTGGGCGACATTGCCCACCACACTGCCGACAATCACAGCCAGCATCAGCGCCAGAAGAAATGGCGCAACGGCTCCCAGCGCCATCATGCCGATCTCGACGCCTGCCCCCGCATCCAGCCCGCCCAACATGGCATGCGGTTGAGACAGGAACGGCACCAGGTCGGACGCTATCTGCTGGCTGAAATAGCTGCCGCCCAACAAAAGGACAGCAGCCGCAACGGCCAGCGCCATGGTCTGGGCAATATCCGGAGAACGCGCAAAGTCACCTTTTTTGCGCGCCTCCTGAAGTTTTCGTGGCGAGGCCTCTTCTGTTTTTGAGTCCTGGTCGGCGTCTTCAGCCAAAAGCGCCTCCCGCAAAGACTCTGACCAAGGCGCGATAGCGGTCGATAAAGACCGTGCCCAGCACGCCGAGGCTCAAGGCGAAAACCGACAGACCCAGCAGCACGCTCAAGGGTGCCGCGGCGAAATAGACCTGAAACGACGGCATCACCCGCGCCACCAGACCCGAGGCGAGGTTGAACACCAGCGCAAACACCAGAACCGGCGCCGCTAGCTGCACTCCCAACAGGAAACTCTGGCTCAGGGTGCGGACCGCCATCTCGCTGAAGTCGGACGCGATCAGCGGCTTGGACGGCGCGATCATCTCGTAAGAGCCAACAATAGCTCCGATGAACAGATGATGGGTGTTGGTCGCAAAGATCAGCGTCAAACCCAGCAGGGTCAGGAATGACGACAGGGTCGAACCGGGCGAGGCCTGAAGCGGGTTGGCCGTTTGCGAAAAGCCCAGCGTCGTCTGCATCGAGACGATCTCGCCGGCCGTCATCAGCGAGGTCATGAAGATGCGCAGGATGGCCCCGATAGCCAGCCCCGTCGCCACCTCACGCAGTATCCAGCCCACCATTCCGCCCGTCGTCGCAGGCAGGGCCGGAAGCGTATGGCCGACCACCGGAAACAGGGCCATCGCCAGCAGGAGCGCCAGCGACAGACGGATACGTGCGGGCACGAAGCCCTCCCCCACACCGGGGATCAGCATGATCATGGCCCCCAGACGCGCGAACAAAAGCCCGCCCGCCCAAACCTGATCCACTGTGGCGTAGGGCTCCACTAGATGCCCGCGATACGGGCCGCGATGTCCCGCATAAACGCGCCCAATAGCGCGCCCATTAACGGCAGGAACAGCAACAGCGACACGAAAATGGCAATGATTTTAGGCGCATAGACCAGGGTCTGTTCCTGGATCTGGGTCAGGGCCTGAAACAGGCCGATCGCCACACCCACAACCAGAGCCACCACTAGCGCCGGCAGGCACAGCTGGATCGTCAGCCACAAGGCGTCCCGACCCACATCCAGTACTTCCGCGCCACTCATGACCCGCTCCGCTAACCTAGGCAATAAATGCCGACACTATGGTTAACGAGTTGATAACCACACCGCCAAGCCTATAGGGCCGATAAGGAAAACCGTGTCGGTTGACCCTCCCCAAACTGCGCGGTCTGTCCTAAAGAGCTTCCATGACTGATCACCAGCACCCCGCCGATGTCTCTCAGGAAGAGGCCGAAGCCGCCGTTCGCACCCTCATCCGCTGGGCCGGGGACAACCCCGACCGCGAGGGCCTTCTGGACACGCCCAAGCGCGTGGCCAAGTCGTATCGCGAGCTATTCCAAGGCTATGATGTCGACCCCAAGGAATATCTGAAGCGCACCTTCGAGGAGGTCGGCGGCTATGACGAGCTGGTTGTCCTCAAGGACATCCGCTTTGTCTCGCACTGCGAACACCACATGCTGCCGGTGATCGGCCGCGCCCACGTCGCCTATCTGCCGACCGACCGCGTTGTCGGCATCTCAAAACTGGCCCGCGTGGTCCAGGGCTTTGCCCGCCGCCTGCAGATTCAGGAAAAGATGACGTCGGAAATCGCCCACGCCATCATGGACGTGCTCAAGCCCCACGGCGTCGGTGTTGTGATTGAAGCCGAGCACAGCTGCATGACCATGCGAGGTGTAAATCTTCCCCACTCCAGCTTGACGACCTCGTGCCTGCTGGGGACTGTGAGAGAAGACGCCCGCACCCGCGAAGAATTCCTTCGACTGGTCCGGAGCTAAGCTCACACATTATTCAGTTGTAACAGCGTCACCGACACCGTCGCGGCGCTGAGTACCCACAAGCGAAGGGCGGCCCCTTAAGGGAGCCGCCCTTTGTTTTGGCCTTTAGAACAATACGTAAAGTTATGAAAAAGCTCCCTACGGAAACTGTTCTTTACGCAACTCCATACAACACCAGCAGTTATAGGCGATCATAAATAACGCCGAAACCTGCGAAGAATTCCTTCGTTCAGTTTTAGGCAAAGACAGTGACAATACGAAGGAGTAACTGCATGAAACGACCGCATCTCTGGACCGCCATCGCCTTTACTGCCTTGCTTTCTGCATGCGCGACGACCAGCAGCAACGAAA
>NZ_CAMZFB010000082.1 GCF_947305955.1 uncultured Brevundimonas sp. | reverse complement strand
AAAACAATGGCATATCAAAGGTCATCGAAGAACCAGAAACTTTGCGACACTGCCGAAATCCGCCACCGTGGTAAAAATCGGCCGCTTCGAGAATATGAACGAGGAAACCGGCGAAAAGGAAGAACGCGGCTTCGCACGGGCTTACCGCGTTTTCAACGCCGACCAGATCGACGGTTTGCCGGAGCAATTCGCCGGAAAAGCCCCGGAAGCGCCCCGCGACCTTGGCACCGAACCCGACCCGCAGCTTGAAACCTTCTTTGCCGCGACCGGAGCGCACATCGCCACCACCAGCGACCCCCGCGCCTATTATAACCCCGTTGAGGACGTCATTCACATGCCGCCGATTGCAACCTTTCACAGCGCGAGCGCATATTCTGCCACACTTGCGCATGAGACCGTCCATTATGCCGTAAGCTGGGTTATGCCGCATGGCCGGGGTTTGGTGGCTTTCGCACCTGTGTTCGGCCATGCAACAGTTCGGCATAATCAGAGCGCTTCGAGGAACTCGGAGGTGCTGATTAAATGCCGCCGTTCTCGAAGTCTGGCTATCAGATATGCGGAACTTTCCGGACGTTCGCGGCAGCAGGAAACCGTGCCCAGTGTGGCTTTCCCTGCCGCCGATAGAGTCCTCATCCTCAATGGCCACTGACGCAGAAAGGGCCATCGAGAAAGACGCATGCACCACGACTGATCATCAGAGATTCATGCCGCCGGTGACCTCGATCCGCTGTCCATTGACCCAACCGAACGCATCCGTGAGGAGGCTGGCGATCACCGGGCCAACGTCTTCGGGGCCACCGACGCGACCGAGTGCGGTGCGGGTTGCCAGCGCCTTGTTGACCTCGTGGTCGTCGCGGGTGACGCCGCCGCTGAAGTCGGTCGCTATGGCTCCGGGCGCGACCACGTTAACGGCGATACCGCGCGGACCAAGTTCCAGCGCCATGTAACGTGTCAGGGTTTCCACCGCCGCTTTCATCGGCCCGTAGATCGCCCGGCCCGGGAATGAGAAGCGCGTCAGCCCCGACGAGATGTTCACGATGCGCCCCCCGTCCTTCATCAGCGGCAGAAGCACCTGGGTCAGCAGGAACGGTCCTTTGAAATGCACCGCGAATTGCGCGTCCATTTCGGCTTCGGTTCCGTCTGCGAGGGTCGCCGTAGAGGAGATCCCCGCGTTGTTCACCAGATAGTCGAAGCGGTCGGCTCCCATCTGGGCGAGGGTGGTGCGAACGCTGTCAGCGAAGTTCGGGAAGCTCGAAGCCTTGCCGACATCAAGCTGAAGCGCGGCAGCCTGCGCCCCAACCTTCTTGATGTCCGAAACCACCTTATCGGCCTCTTCCTGCCGAGAGTGATAAGTGATGATGGACGATACGCCGCGTTGAGCCAAGCGGAGGGCGGTATCCCGGCCCATGCCTCTGCTGCCACCGGTGATGATTGCGATAGATGCTGTACTTTTCATGAATATTCTCCTTGTAGGGGAGATATAGACAAGACATTTGTTCAGGATAAGGTGGTTATAAATCTACATTCTGTACGGAAAATTGCACAATGAAGAGTGACTTCTCCGCGGCCCGCGCCTTCATTGCGGTCGCTACAGCCGGTGGCTTTCGCGAGGCGGCCAAGACATCCGATATGAGCGCGTCCAGCCTGAGTGGCGCAGTGAGGCGGCTTGAAGATCAGCTCGGGGTCCGGCTGTTGAACCGTACGACCCGCAGCGTCACCACCACAGAGGCCGGGGCGCATCTGCTGCACCGCCTTCAGGCCGCGATGTCGGAGATGGAAGCGGCGCTGGAGAGTGCCAGTGAATTTCGAGGCATGCCGAGCGGCACGCTCCGGCTGAATGTTCCTTTGGGCGTTGCGCGCCTTGTGCTGCCACGCCTCTTGCCCGGGTTTTCAAAGGCCTATCCGGATGTCCGGGTAGAGATCATCGCGGAGCATGGCGTCGTCGATATCCTGGCTGCGGGATGCGATGCGGGTATCCGCTATGACGATAAGGTGACGAAGAACATGGTGCTTACGCCCATCGGGCCGTCGCGCCAGAGATTTGCCACCGCTGCCTCGCCCGCCTACCTGGCACGGCATGGGTATCCCCTTCATCCTCAGGATCTGGATCGGCATGCCTGCCTACCGGCATTCGTCGGGGGCGGTCATCCGATGCCTTGGGAATTCGAGAAAGAGGGCGAGATCGTCCGCGTGGAGGTGCAAGGTCCTGCGACAGTCGATGTCACAGCAGTCGATCTGGCGGTTTCGATGGCGGTCGATGGGTGCGGCATTGTTCATCTCTACGAGGAATGGCTGCAGCCGCAGATTGACAGCGGCGCTCTGGTACCGGTCTTGGAGCCTTGGTGGCAGAGCTTCGACGGGCCACTGCTCTTCTATCATGGACGCGAACATGTGCCCGCACCTTTACGCGCTTTCATAGACTATCTGTGCCCGCATAGGTGGTAATCACAGCGTAACGGCAATGGCCGGTTAGGGCTCGAAGCGGACAACTTCATCGATCGTCGCGGACGTATGTGGTCTGGTCGAAATCCGCCGCAGGGCTGGTCAAACATTCCCGATTTGCCACCAAGATTGTTGCTCCAACAACATGGAGCACAAGAAATGGAAATATCCAACGATACTACCTGCATCGATTGCTATCTTGAAACGTTCGAGAAAAGTCTTTCATTCCGAAAATACAAGCCATCCACGCTGGACAACTATCGTTGCCTACTTCGGCCGTTCGGTCGCTTGCTCGACGCTGAGGGCATCACTCCATCGGCGTTGACGCCAGACCTTGCCGTCGAGTTGGGGCAGAGATTGCCGGCCACGCCGAAGAGCCAGGTGAAGATCCCCAATCTCGCAAGGCTGTTCGTCACGCACCTGATTGAAATAGGCGTCGCGACACGGCCGCCTCTGACACCTGCGCAAGCTGAACGCACAGAACTACTGGGCAACTTCGAAACCTATCTTGTCCGACAGCGAGGCCTCAGCCCACGCACGATCTATCATGTGCTCCGGTTCGCGGACCGCTTTCTCGATCATCGCTTCGGCGACGATATGCTCGACCTGTTGGCACTGAACGTCCGTGATGTCGTGGCGTTCATGGAATACCTTGTGACGCGCAAGAGGCCATTCCGCGACAAGACGCCAGAAACTGCCCTGCCGAACTCGCAACACGGTCCTGTGTGAACAGTGGCCGCATCCGCGCCTTCACATCACGCAACGAAGACGCCCAAAGCTCAAGCGTCGCCTCAATAGATGCACCCGCCATCCATGACCTCCGAATCATGGAAACCCAGGGATTCAGAAGTCGGCAAAAAGCGCAACTGTAATGCTAGGAACTTGCCGTTGCTGTGGAGAGGGTATTTATGGCAAGATCCCCGCAAGGGCAGCCTATGGCTGCCCCTGCGGGACCAGAAACCACTCAAGCCTTGATGAAGGCCAGCAGGTCAGCATTGACCACTTCCGGATGCGTCGCGAACATGCCGTGCGAAAGGCCGGGATATGTCTTCAGCGTGCCGTGCTTCAGCAGCTTGATCGCCTTGTGGGCCGAATCCGCGATCGGCACGATCTGGTCGTCCTCGCCGTGCAGCACCAGCACCGGCACGTCGATCGCCTTCAGGTCCTCGGTGAAGTCGGTCTCGGAGAAGGCCTTGATGCAGTCGTACTGCGCCTTGGCGCCGCCGGCCATGCCCTGCCTCCACCAGTTGTCGATCAGCCCCTGGCTGACCTTAGTGTCCGGCCGGTTGAAGCCGTAGAACGGGCCTGAGGGTACGTCGATGAAGAACTGCGCCCGGTTCGCCACCAGCGCGGCACGGAAGCCGTCGAAGACCTCGATCGGCAGGCCTTCCGGGTTCGCCGCGGTCTTCAGCATGATCGGCGGCACGGCGCCAAGCAACGCCGCCTTGGCGACCCGTCCCTTTTCGGCGCGTGCGACATAACGAGCGACCTCGCCGCCGCCGGTCGAATGGCCGATATGGATTGCGTTCTTCAGATCGAGTGCCGCAGCGAGACCAGCCACGTCTGCGGCATAGGTGTCCATTTCGTTGCCCGTGTCGGTCTGATCCGAGCGGCCATGGCCGCGACGGTCATGGGCAATCACCCGGTAGCCCTGCGACAGGAAGTACAGCATCTGGTTATCCCAGTCGTCCGCGCTCAGCGGCCAGCCGTGGTGGAAAACGATGGGCTGCGCGTCCTTCGGACCCCAGTCCTTGTAGAAGATGCGGGTGCCGTCGCTGGCGGTGATGAATCCGTTGCTCATGGAAGTGTCTCCTGTTTGTGAAGAATGGGTAAGGGCTTGTGCAAAGGCATTGGACGAGAGGCCGATGGCGGCGATGATGGTGCCGCCCGCGATGAGAAGGCTGCGCCGCGCCGCCATTGGCCCGGTGAGGGATGGAAGTGTCATCTGGCTCCTTTCCGCGGTCTTTTCGGCCGCCACGTCGTTTTGACATGGACAGTTATGACGGAAGCGGGCATGAAAGAGACGTGGCTAAAATGACATCATTAGAGTCAAAAGTGACAAAATGATCCGTGACGAAAATCTGGTCGCCGAAGTGGCGCTTCTGATCTATCCCGATTGCCAGCTTGCCGCCGTGTACGGCTTGACCGATCTTTTCCGCATTGCCGGAGAGTGGGCGGCGCGCGAACCCGGGCAGGACCAGCTACGGGCCATCCGCGTTTCGCAGTGGCAGGTGGATGGACAGGAGGTACGCTGCGTTTGGGACAGCCATTCCGGACGGCCGCACCGGATAAGCTATGCAATCGCGCCACCGAGCCTTATCATGCCGGAAAAAATGCAGCCCATGACAGTCGCCTCGAACTGGATGGCCGCCCGCCATGCCGAAGGCGTGACGCTCTGTTCCGTCTGCGCGGGGGCCTTCGTCCTGGCCGAAACGGGGCTCATCAACAACCGCCGGGCGACGACGCACTGGGCCTTTGCCGAAGCGCTCGCCCATCGTTTTCCGAATGTAAAAGTCGCCGCCCAGAACATGGTCATCGACGATGGCGACATCCTGACGGCCGGCGGAATCCTTGCCTGGACGGACCTCGGCCTTACGCTTGTGGCAAAACTCCTGGGACCGAGCGTGATGCTGGCCACGGCCCGCTTCCTGCTAATCGACCCGCCGCGGCACGAGCAGCGCGCCTTCAGCGCCTTCATCCCGAAGTTCGATCACGGCGATGGCGAGATTCTGCGCGTACAGCACCATATCCATGCCCATGCCGCCGAAACGCAGAACATTCCCGACCTCGCGGCCCGCGCAGGGTTGACGGAACGGACCTTCATGCGCCGTTTTGCCAAGGCAACGGGGCTGCGCCCGACGGAATATCTCCAGCACATCCGCATCATGAAGGCGCGCGATGCGCTGGAACTGACGAACCGCTCCGTCGATCAGATCGCCTGGTCGGTCGGCTATTCCGACCCCGCCGCCTTCCGGAAGGTATTCCACAAGATCACCGGCTTGCTTCCGAATCTCTACCGCCAGCGCTTCGGCGTCGCATGAACCACACTATCCGGCAGAACTCATGTTCCGGCACTCAGCCTTGTTAGATGCTCGTCCCAGACGCTGGGGTTGACGAGTGAATCCGGACGCTCCCCTTGCAGAATTTTCAGCATCAGTTTTGCTGATTGCACGCTCATCCGCAGCTGGCTTTCCATTGGGCAGTGTCGCAAAGTTTCTGGTTCTTCGATGACCTTTGATATGCCATTGTTTT
>NZ_CAMZFB010000081.1 GCF_947305955.1 uncultured Brevundimonas sp. | reverse complement strand
TAGATGCCAGCGGCCTCCTGCTTGATCATGCCCGCGCGCATCATCAGCTGATGCGAGACGATCTGGGCGTCAGAGGGGGCTTCCTTGAGGGTCGGCAGAAAATAGCGCGACAAACGCATGGGGTAGGCTTTCCTGAATCTTGTCCGGTGTGATTAGCCCCTAGGGCTTTGGCATGGCAACGCACACCGCCGGAAAAATGGGTAACGAGCGCTTAGAGTGCGGGAAGACGGGCGGGATCGATCTCGGGCACAGGGATGATGCCAGCCCAGATCACACCCACGATCACAGCCCAGACAATGGCCGAAACCCAGGTGGTGGTGATGAATTTCTTCTTCAGGTTCGGATTCTTGGGGGCACCCCACTGTGATCCGTCCGTCGGCGGCTCATCGACCTGACTGTTCATCCCGATGGGCAGGATCATGAACAGCACGATCCACCAAGCAGTCAGATAAATGGCGACAAGGGTAAAAGGACCCAGCGGCATAAACGTATCCCCGATGACTCAAACACAGCGGTGACGACAGCCAAGATACGGCCTAGATATCGCACACCGCCATTTCAGGACCCGTCATGCCACAGATTACGCTCGAACACTCCACCCATTTCGATAAAGCCGACTTTCGCAAGCTGGCGCTCGAAATCCACGACCTGTGTGTCGAGCATACGGGTGCGACGCTGGAGTCGTGCAAGACCCGCATCGTACGCGCGGACAATCTGGTGATTGCTGATGGATCGCCGGATCAGGCCATGGTGCACTGCGACGTGCTCATCCTCAGCGGGCGGACGCAGGAGCAAAAGACGGCACTGGGCGAAGCGACGCTCAAGGCCATGGTTGCAGCCCTGACCCAATATGATGGCCCGCGCCAGATCACCGTCGAGGTCGGCGATCTGGACAAGCCCAACTATCACAAGGTGACAGCGGGCTAAGCTCGCCGTGGTGAAAATCAGCCCTTCGTATCGCGCCGGATAAAGGTCACCATGGCGTCAGTCGCGACAAGAAAGATGAAAATCTTAATCGCGGTCGCCATGGGGCCTGCATCGAGAACATAGACCCCGACCCAAAACAGGAACGGCACAAGCGCATAGAATAGCGCCCTGTGAAGCAGGCTCTTGTACATGGCGTCAGTCCTTAATCCTAAGCATCCATAACGATCTCGATTTCAAATCGAACACGTCGACGTTGTTTTAGCACCGCCTACACAGCACTAAAACAACGCAAATATCTAAGATTGTATGCGAGTTAGGGACGCTGAGCCTGAGAGGCGGCATCCTTAAGGATGCGGGCGGCCTATGCCATAGCGTGCTGCCCAATATGGCAGGATGGCATCGTCCTTCAGATAGCGTGCCCCCGTCTCGGCGCTGACCAAGGCGTCGGGCCACTCAAACTCGCCATCGAGGATCAGCATGGGGCAGGACTGATCGGCCTCCCCCACTTCGGCGACCACCAGCGCGCGCGGGCGCGGGTGGTCGACATAGGTGATCTGCATCTGCTCGCGCAGGCGCGGATAGAGGCCGAGAACGCCCTCGATCATCGCGCCCGGCGGGCAGAACCACGGCCCGCCCTGATCATCATGCCAATCCGGATTCAGCAGGTAGAGCCGGTCGGTCATCACATCCTCAGGACAATGGTTTCAACGATCGGACGGCGGCCCCAGACCTTCTGGGACGCCTTTTTCAGGGTGCGGGCGACGGCCTGTTCGATGACCAGTTCGTCTTCCAGAGCTTCACCCTTCAGACTCCGAACCACGTCTTCGACGCGTTCGGCCAGATCGTCGAGGATTTGCTCCAGACGGCCTTCGCCATCACCCGGCATACCGACCGAGCGGATATCGATGTCGCTGACCATCTTGCCACGACGGTCCAGTGCAAAGGCGACGATCAGCATACCGTTGCTGGCCGCATGGCGGCGCTCGCGCAGGGCTTCGCCCTGTTCTTCGACCAGCATGCCGCCATCAACAAACAGGCGGCCCGACGGCACCTCGTCGATGATCTCGGCATAGCCCGGAGCCAGACGCACCATGTCACCGTTGCGCGGCGTCACGACCTGTTCGACACCCAGAGACTTGGCCAGATGGCCATGCTCGATCAGGTGGCGACGCTGGCCGTGGGTCGGGACGGCAATCTTGGGACGGGCCCACGCATACATCTGGCGCAGTTCGTCGCGGCACGGGTGACCCGAGACGTGGATGCCCGGATTGCCCTTTTCGGTGTAAATCTGGACGCCCTTTTCGGCGAGTTTGTCCTGCAGACGCGCAATCGCCAGCTCGTTGCCAGGAATAACCCGCGACGAGAAGATGCAGTGGTCGCCCTGCCCCAGTTTGATGAAGGGGTGCGTACCCTCGGCCACGCGCGACAGGGCGGCGCGGGCTTCGCCCTGCGATCCGGTGCAGAGGAACAGAATCTGGTCGGCAGGCCAGATCTTGGCCTCCTCTTCCGACAGGAACTGCACATCCGGCAGCATGCCGACCGACTTGGCGGCGGCGGTGATGCGGTGCATCGAACGGCCCGCCAGCGCGACGCGGCGACCAGCCTGTTCGGCGGCATAGATCACGCTGTCCATACGGGCGACGTTGGAGGCGAAACAGCCGACAGCCACGCGGCCCTTCAGCGGCTTGATCAGTTCGACCAGCTTTTCGCGGACATCGCCTTCGGAACCCGCCACGCCTTCGACGAAGACGTTGGTGGAGTCGCAGACCATGGCCAGCACGCCCTCGTCACCCAGCGAGCGGATGAAGGCTTCGTCCGTGCGCTCGCCCACGACGGGCTGGTCGTCCAGCTTCCAGTCACCGGTATGCAGTACCGTGCCCAGCGGGGTCTTGATCGACAGGCCATTCGGCTCGGCGATCGAGTGCGTGATGGTGACATAGGTCACATCGAACGGGCCAAGCTGGACATTGCCACCCAGCGGCACTTCGTTCAGTTCGACCTCTTCGTCGAGGTTATGGTCGCGCAGCTTTTCGCGGATCAGGAAGGCGGTGAACGGCGTGGCGTACAGCGGGGCCTTGATGCGGTCGAACAGCCAGCCGAGCGCGCCGATGTGGTCCTCGTGCGCGTGGGTCAGCACGATGCCGAGGATTTCCTCGCCTTCGAGGAAGGACGGATCGGGGACGATAACGTCCACACCCGGCGTCGATTGGTCGCCAAAGGTCACGCCGACGTCGACGATAATCCACTTGCGGTCATGCTCAGGACCAAAGCCGTAAGCATTGAGGTTCATGCCGACCTCGTTCGACCCGCCGAGCGGCAGGAAGACGAGTTCGTTCTTATTTTCTTGAGTCATACAGTCCTTAACGGAGGTTGTTCCGCCGCCAGATCTCCAAAAGGCCGCGGATGGTCAGGTCCGGATCAAACCGGTCAATAGTTGTACTGGCCCCTTCGAATAGAGACGCGACACCGCCGGTTCCCACCACGGTCATCGGACGTCCCCACTCGGCCTTGATCTTCGCGACAAGCCCGTCGATGAGGCCGACATAGCCCCAGAAAACCCCCGACTGCATCGAGGTGACGGTGTCGCGCCCGATCACGACGGAGGGGCGTTGAATAGCGATACGCGGCAGTTTCGCTGCCGCTTCGTGCAGGGCCTGCACGGAAAGATTGATACCCGGCGCGATAACGCCGCCCTCGAAGGCACCCTGCCCCGGGGCGTCACCGGCCGATACGATATCGAATGTGGTGGCTGTACCGCTGTCGATCAACAGCAGGTCGCCGGAATAGGTCGTCAGTGCGCCGATGGCATTGACCAGACGGTCGGCACCCGCCTCGCTCGGCTTGGGGATGCGCACATCAATGCCCAACTCGGCATTCTCGCCGATCACCAGAGGTTCGACCTCCAGATAGCGGCGCGACAGGTTGCGTAGATTGAAGATCGACTGCGGCACGACCGAGGAGATGATGCAGCCGTCCATGTCCGTCATGGCCAGCTTGCGCCCCGTTTTGGCGCTCATCATTTCGAACAGTTGGTGAAGCCAGACGGCGTATTCATCGCCGGTGCGAGTGGCTTCGGTGGCCGTGCGCCATTGGGCAATCCAGCTTTCGCCGTCGTGGACCGCGAAAAGCGTATTGGTATTGCCCTGTTCAATCGCCAGCAGCATCAGCCACCTACTCCGAAAAACACATCGCCCGCCGAGATCAGGCGCATCGTACCATCAGCCAATCGCATCCGCAGCGATCCGTCCGCTTCCACACCGTCGGCAGTGCCTTCGATGGTTTCATGGGTCAGTCGCGCCACGCACGGACCAAACAGCCCCGGTGTACGATCAACCCAAGCCTGCCGCACGGCGTCAAAGCCCTGGGCGTTCCATACGTCCAGCCAATGATCGAAGGTTTCTGCAAGTGCCTGAGCCCCTTCCTCGAACGACGGCGGAGCCAGACGCTCGGCGCTGAGGTGATCGGCTATGGCGGTAGCGGGGCGCTCGGTCCCCTGCGGTGCGACCTTCAGGTTCACGCCAATGCCGACAGCGAGCCACAGCTTGCCTGGGCCCAGCGGTCCGCTTTCCAGCAGGATGCCCGACACCTTGCGGCCATCCAGCAGAACATCATTGGGCCATTTAATCGTCACCAGACTGGGCGGGACATAGCGCGCAACCAGATCATAGACAGCCAGAGCCGACACGAACGTCAGCTGCGAGGCTTCCAACGGCGACGTGTCGAGGGTGATCAGCAGGGTCTGGGCCAGATTGCCCGTATCGGTTTCCCACGCGCGGCCCCTGCGCCCGCGTCCGGCAGTTTGGCGTTTGGCCCCGATCCACAGGGGACCGAACTCACCCGCCTCGGCGCGCCTGCGCGCCTCGGCATTGGTAGAGTCGATCTCCTGCAGGATCAGGACCGGAGCCGCCAAGGCTCCTTAACCCACGCCCACGCCGGCCGCAGCGGCCTTGGTGAGCGGCTCAAGCCAGGTCAGGGCGACCAGCAGAACCGGGAATGCGAAGGCAGCCGCAGCCCAGCCAACCCATTGCGGGACAACCGGAGCCTTGTCGGTCTTCACCTCGGTTTCAGCGGCGTCGAACCACATGACCTTGATGATACGCAGGTAGTAGAAGGCAGCCACGACCGAGGCCACCAGACCGGCGGCACCCGCCATCCAGTAACCGGCATCGGCAGCGGCACCGAACACATAGTACTTGCCCCAGAAGCCCGACAGCGGCGGAATACCGACCGACGACAGGGCCAGAATGGTCAGGGCAATCGCGGTGACCGGACGCTCCTGCTTCAGGCCGGCCAGATCCGAGATGTTACGGATCGGACGGCCGTTACGGCTGAGCGACAGCAGGATGGCGAAGAAGCCGAACTGGTCCACGACATACAGGGTCATGAACATCAGCATGGCCTGAACGCCCATCTCGGTACCGGCTGCGATACCCAGCAGGGCATAGCCGATGTTGATGATCGACGAATAAGCCAGCAGGCGCTGGATGTCTTTCTGCAGCAGACCGCCGAACGAACCCACGGCGAACGAGATCAGCGAGATCAGGATCACCACCTGCGCCCACTGGAAGTGCGCGAGGTTGAAGCCGTCGATCAGAACGCGGGCGATGAGGATCATCGCGGCGACCTTCGGAGCGGTGGCGAACAGGGCCACGACCGGAGTCGGTGCGCCTTGGTACACGTCCGGCGTCCACATGTGGAACGGAGCGGCCGAAACCTTGAACGCCAGACCAGCGATGAGGAACACCATGCCGAAGATCAGGCCCGGACCCGGGTTGTTCGAGGCAAAGGCGGCGATTTCGTCAAACTTCATCGAGCCAGCGAAACC
>NZ_CAMZFB010000080.1 GCF_947305955.1 uncultured Brevundimonas sp. | reverse complement strand
AAAACCACGCTGCCGCCCGTTTCGGCATGGATCGGGATGAGGTCCGCCATGCGATGGGCGAGCCGACGCGCATGATCCGCAATCCGGACGGCGTCGAGATCTGGTTCTATGACCGCGCAGACTCCAACGAAGGCGTCACCGTCAACTTCCTGTGGGGCAAGGTCACCCGCACCGGAGAGTTCTCGGACTCCACCCGCGCCGGCTCCAAATAAGCGCCTCAACGAACCACGCGTGAAAAAGGGCGGCCCTGTCATCGGGCCGCCCTGTTGCTGTCCTACCTGGCCACCGCGGCTGCGACGCCTTCAGCGACCTTCCGGTCCAGTTCTTCGGTATCGGTGAACCCGCGTGCCGACATCAGCACATAGGCCACATCATGGTCCACGAAGCGGCCAAATGAGGTGATGTAGCCATTGGTCCCGCCGGTATGGAAATGGTCCGGACCTGCCACAGTGTTGCGAACGAAGAGACCCAGTCCGAGGCCCGCATTCTGGCCCGCCTCAAACTCACCGCTATCGGACTTGCGGATCAGGTTACGGCTCATTTCGGCAAGGGTTTCCGGCTTGACGATGCGGCCGTCCTCAATCGCACGGGCCAACTTCATCATGTCATTGGCCGAGGACCGCACAGCGCCCGCGCCGGGCTGCATATAGGAGTAGCTGCCCGTCAGTTGCAGGGCTTGCGGCGTGCCAACATAGCCAATCGCCACATCCGCATCAAAGCGGATCAGGGGATGCGGCCCAATCAGCATCTCGGTTTCCACATCCGTGGATGTCATACCCGCAGGCTCCAGAACCCGCTCGCGGATCAGCTCGCCAAACCCGCGCCCCATCGCCTTCGATGCGGCATGGGCAGCCAGCTCAAATCCGAAATTGTTGTAGGCGATATCCTTGCCCGTCTCATAGGCCAGCCCTTGGTCCGCCGTTGCCAGTTCGTCCAGCAGTCGGTCCATGGTGGCGGCATGGTTCTGGGAAAAGCGGATGAGCACCTGATCGCTGTAATCACCGATGCCCGAGCTGTGGTTCAGCAGTTGGCGCAGCGTCACTGCCTGCCATTGGCTCGGCAGACGCGGCAGATAGGCTGAAAGCGGCGCATCCAGAGATATCTCGCCCGTCTCCGACAGGCTGAGCAGGGTCAAGGCCGTGATCGACTTGGACGTCGAGAAGATCTTGAAACGGGTATCCAGTGTCATCGGCGTGCGGTTTGCCGGATCGGCCAGCCCGCACTGATGGCTAAACAGGGTCTGGTCACCCTTTTGCACCAAGGCGACCCCCACAAAGAGGCCCGCCTCGCACTGGCGCTCGATTTCGGCCTTCAGAGGCGCAAAGGCCGAGGCGCTGTCTTCAGCCAGAGCATGGGTGGCCGACAGGGCCAGAGCGGCCCCAAGGCCAAGCGACGCGATAGACTTAAAGCATTTCATGGCCCGCCTTGAAGCGTGACCATACAATGTTCTTCAAGTTAATCTTATGTAATTGAAAAAATAGAAAAATCCAAGCCCGCCCTAGATCGGCATGGCCATGATTTCCTTATAGGCGGAGATCACCTGGTCGCGGACGGCCAGCACCGTTTCCAACGAGGCCTCGGCGGCGCTGATGGAGGTGACGACGTCGATCAGATTGCCCTGCCCTTGGACGTTCTGGGCCATCTGGATTTCGGCGGTGCGGGTCTGGTCGGCGGTTTGGGCCACAGCCGACTGAAGGATTTCTGCAAAGCCGGGACCTTGGGTCGGGGCGGCCGCCTGCGGCTTGGGGGCCGCGGGCATGCTGTTACCCTGAACCGTCGAGTAGAGGCGTGCTGCCATTGCCGGATTCATAGCCTAGCCCCTTAGCGTTTGATGATGTCGAGGGTGCGCGATTCCATCGCGCGCGCCGTCTCGATCACATTGAGGTTGGCCTCATAGGCGCGCTGCGCCTCACGCATGTCCATGGCCTCGACAAGGGTGTCGACATTGGGACGGCGCACATAGCCCTCGGCATCGGCTGCCGGATGCGACGGGTCGTATTCCAGCTTGAAATCGCTCTGGTCCGGACGGACGTCGGCCAGCACCACGCCGGTCGTGCCGTTCAGGTCGCGGGCCTGAAACACAGGCATCTGACGACGGTAAGGATCACCACCGGCCACAGGCGCGGTCGAGTTCGCATTGGCGATGTTCTCGGCGATAATCCGCATGCGCGATTGCTGGGCGCGCAGGGCCGACGCGGCCACGCTCATGGCAGGGTTGCGGGCGGTAGCCGGACGTCCGTTGATAGGATCAGCCATCGTTAATCTCTCCCCTTACCTTCAGCCCTGACCCGGCTTGCGCGAGGCCATGCGGATCATGGACATGGATTTCTGGTAGAAGCCGATGGCAGCGTCATAAGCCATGCGGCTCTCGGCCATCTTCAGCATCTGTTCTTCAACCACGACCGAGTTGCCATCCAGCGTGGTCTCGCTGTCCGGTGCCTTGGCCACGTCAAAGCGTAGTTGTTGCTGCCCCTGCGGTGCGATGTGGGCGGCGTGGGTCGTCATGACCCGCACCCCGCGCTCGCGGTTCATCGCAGCGGCAAAATCGGTCGGGACCTTCAGATCACGTGCCCCGTACCCCGGCGTATCGGAATTGGCGACGTTCTGGGCGATCACGCGCTGGCGGTCGTCCAGCCAGCCAAGACGGCCCTTGATCTGGTTCAGCAGTGACAGGTCGGTTACGGACACGCCCCATGCCCCATATTGGTTGATCGGCAGAATTTGCCGCCTACAGGGTTAATAGTCTCTATATCTTAAAGCCGTGTTAACCACGTTGGCCGAAACCTTGGCCTTAAGACACGGCGCAGGCCGGGGGCCACGAATAAGCGATGAACTGGATTGATCTGCTGCGAGCCGTATTCGGTCTCGCCATTACGCTCGGCCTGATCGGTCTGGCGGCCTATGCGGCCCGCAAATACATGCCAGAGGTTCTGGCCCGCCTGCAGGGCACGGGCGAGCGCCGTGAAAAGCGTCTTCGCGTGATCGAGACCCTGATGCTGGACCCGTCGCGCCGTCTGGTTCTGGTGCGCGTGGACGACGAAGAGCGTCTGCTGCTGCTGGGTGAAGGCCGCGAACTGATCGAGCCGCGCGGCCCGTCGGCCCCGTCCGGTCACGATCTGCATAGCGGAGACATGCTGTGACCCGCAGCCCGTCCATCTTTGGCCTTCCAAGCAAGGGCGAGTTGAAGCGCGCCGCCCTCCTGTCGCTGGTGACCACTGCCCTGTGCCTGATCTGGCCGATCAGCGCACTGGCCCAGTCGTCGATCAATGTGGACCTCGGTACCGGCGCGGGCCTGTCCGAGCGGGTGGTCCAGCTTGTTGCCCTGATGACGGTGCTGTCGCTGGCACCGTCGATCGTGATCATGACGACCAGCTTTGTGCGGATCGTCGTGGTGCTGTCCCTGCTGCGGACGGCACTGGGTCTGCAGCAGTCGCCGCCCAACGCTGTGCTGGTGTCTCTGGCCCTGTTTTTGTCGGCCATCGTCATGGCTCCGACGTGGCAGGACGCCTATGATTCGGGGGTCCGCCCCCTGCTGGACCAGCAGATGGAGCTGCCTCAGGCCTTCGATGCAGCGTCAGAACCTGTAAAAACCTTTATGCTGGCTCAGGTGGACCGACAGGACCTGGCCCTGTTCACCCGTCTGTCCAAAATCGAGCCTCCGGCAGAGCTTGGCGAACTGCCCCTGCGGGTGGTCACCCCCGCCTTCATGATCAGCGAATTGAAGAAGGCGTTCGAAATCGGATTTCTTCTTTTTGTTCCGTTTCTTGTGATCGATTTGGTGGTCGCCAGCGTCCTCATGTCCATGGGTATGATGATGTTGCCGCCCGTTGTCGTATCACTGCCATTCAAACTGATCTTCTTTGTGCTGGTTGACGGGTGGCGTTTGGTGGCCGGAAGCCTCGTCGAAAGCTTCCAAAGAGCGGCTGGCGGGGGATAAAACCCCACCCCGTGGGCTTTTGCGCGGTTTGGGGGCTTGCCAAATCGCCCGAAACCGTCGTTGATCCCTCATCTTCGCCCGACGTTCCCGGGCGACCACTTTGGGAAACGACCCTCATGACCACTCAAGCCGAACTGATCGCTGCCGTCGCCAAAGACGCAGGTGTTTCGCAGGCAGACGCCGGCAAGGTTCTGACCGCCATCGTCGAGAACATCCACAAGTCGCTCAAGTCGGGCGGCGACGTGCGCATCTCGAACCTCGGCGTGTTCGACACCGCTGAGCGTGCAGAACGCGAAGGCCGCAACCCGGCCACCGGCGCGACCATCAAGATCCCGGCCTCGAAGGCCGTGCGCTTCCGCGTGTCGAAGCCGCTCAAGGACGCTGTGAACAGCTAATCCTTACGGAAACGGCGGCTCCCATCGGAGCCGCCGTTTTCATTTCCGTCAGGCCCTGCCAGAGCCCCGCCTGATGTATGCAATACCGACGAAGGGAAATGCCCTTCCGCTCTGGCCCCGATCGATCAACCTCGAGGCGCAGCACCCGCTGCCGGAGCCGCAGCAGCGGCTGGAGCGGGTTTGATCGGCCCCGCATGTTCGCGGAACTCTTCCTTGGTCTTGGCGATCCAACCGGCATAGGCATCGGCCTCTGCGCTCAGGTTGGAGAAATTATCCAGCCCCCCACTGCCCGTGCCATCCATACCCGCCAGTGCGATACGCACCGCACCTGACGAACGCGCCCCTTCGGCAAAGCGGCTGTAGCGGTCCGAGACGCGCTTCAGCGCCGCCGCATTGTTAGCCAGCGAATAGCCGACGCCCGCACGGATCAGATAGGTCTCCTCGACCATCGACAGCGGATTGGCCGTATCCTGCCAACGGTTGCCCAGCGCCTGCTCGTACAGCGGTGCCGCCGCCGACCAGTTCTGCTGCTTCCACAGGATTTCAGCACGCACGGCGTTGGCCGCCGAGGAGGCATCGCGCCCGAGGATTTCCAGGGCGTGGTCGTAACGTCCCAGCTCCATCAGGGCACGCGCTTCCAACGCACGGCGCTCGGCCGCCACCGCCGCAGGCAGCAATGTCGAACGCGAGGTCCAAAGCGCCTGCAGCGCCGCTTCCGGCTGACGGTTCATCAGATAGACGGCTGCCAGATTGGCCGACACCTGCGCGCGGGCCACCCCGTCCAGACGGTTCTCGGCCTGATATTTCAAAAGCTCTGCCGCCTGATCCAGCAGGTCCACGTCAATCAGGCGCCGCGCCAGACGGCGCACCATTTCGTCGCCATCGGCACCGACGGGCGTCAAGTCGCGGAAGTCAAAGAACAGGGCCAGCGCCTGAACCGGCTGCAGCCCGTCCGCCGCCCCTTCGAGGAACATGGCACGGAAGGCCGAATCCAGCTGCTCCTGCAGCTTGGCTCCCCCCGGCAGGCTGGTGATCCGCGTCCCCGCACCCTTGAGGGCGGTCAGGGCCTCGCGATAGCGCCCCTGCGACAGATAAAGCTCGCCCAGCGACTGGATAACGGCCAGTTCGATGCCATCCCCGCGCCAGCGCCATTTCAGGTCTTCCAGCTGTTTTGCGGCCTGCGTGGCATTCAGCGTGCCCTTGTCCATCGACAGACGGATCACGCCCAGTTTGGCCGTGGTGGAGATGGCCTCCATCCCTGCCTTGGACGCGGCGGTATAGATGGCCAGTGCGCGGTCCTTCTGGCCTTCGGCTTCCAGCAGGCGCGCCTGAACCAAACGCGCTTCCAGCCGCTCGACCGCAGGAACGGCGGGCAGGCCAAAGACATAGTCCAACAGGGTCTTGGCGGCGGCACGGTCATCCGTCTCGATGGCGGCCAGCGCATGGGCTGTGCCGAAACGGGCGCGCCATTCGGTAGGGAAGCCGTCAACGGCGGTCGAGCCCGCGCCGAACATCCGGCGGGCGGTGACATAGTCACCCTGCTGGACCGCGATATATCCCTGCCAGACACGGGCGGCAGGATCGCCTGCCAGTGCGCCCGAGGTGAAATCATTCTCCGCCTCGGCATAGCGACCAATGGCGGCGCGAGCGGCCCCGCGAAGGCCCCGCACCTCCGGCATGCCCAACATGCCGGGCGTATGCTCGATCAGGCCGTTCAGCACGCCGATGGCTTCGTAATACAGCCCCGATCCCACAAGGAAACGGGCATAGGCCAGCCGGTCATTGGCCGAGGTGCGCGGATCATCCGTGGCACGCGCCATTTCCAGCTGGGCGGCGTTCTGCAGATCGCGGTGGCGGGCGGCAAAGCCCACCGTCCCCGTATTGGCCCAACCCGGTTGGATCAGGCCCGCA
>NZ_CAMZFB010000079.1 GCF_947305955.1 uncultured Brevundimonas sp. | reverse complement strand
CATCGTCGATGGCATGCTGGGTCTGGCCCAACTGTCGGAACTGATCCCCGCAGGCCACCCCGAGCTGAAGTTCAAGGGCTATGAGCCACGCTATCCCGAGCGGGTGCGCGACAACGGCGGCGATGTCTTTGCGGCTATCCGTGAAAAGGACATGCTGATCCACCACCCGTTCGAGAGCTTCGATGTGGTGGTGCAGTTCCTGCGTCAGGCCGCCCGCGATCCGAACGTTCTGGCGATCAAACAGACGCTTTACCGGACCTCGAAGGACAGCCCCATCGTCGCGGCTCTGATCGAGGCTGCCGAGGCGGGCAAGAACGTCACCGCCCTGATCGAACTGAAGGCCCGCTTTGACGAAGAGGCCAACCTGCGCTGGGCGCGCCAGATGGAACGGGCGGGCGTCCACGTCGTCTTCGGCTTTGTGGAGTACAAGACCCACGCCAAGCTCAGCGTCGTCGTGCGGCGCGAGGGCGAGGCGCTGCGGACCTATTGCCACTTCGGCACCGGCAACTACCACCCGACCACGGCCAAGATTTACACCGACCTCAGCCTGTTCACCTGTGACCCAACGCTGGGTCGCGATGCCACGCGGGTGTTCAACTACATCACCGGATACGCCGAGCCGGACGAGCTTGAGGCGCTGGTCGTCTCGCCGCTCAACATGAAGACCACCCTGCTGGAGTTGATCGGCAACGAGATGTCGGCCGCCGCCATGGGCAAGCCCGCCGCCATCTGGGCCAAGATGAACGCGGTTGTGGACCCCGAGATCATCGACGCCCTCTATAAGGCCAGCCAGTGGGGCGTGCGCATCGAACTGGTCGTGCGCGGCATCTGCTGCCTGCGTCCGGGGGTGAAGGGTCTGTCGGAGAATATCCGCGTCAAATCCATTGTGGGCCGCTTCCTTGAACACAGCCGGATCGTGGCCTTTGCCAACGGTCACGACTTGCCCAGCAACAAGGCCAAGCTGTTCATCTCGTCTGCCGACTGGATGCCGCGCAACCTCAACCGCCGCGTTGAGTTGATGACCCCCATCCACAACCCGACCGTCCACGATCAGGTTCTGGACCAGATCATGGTCGCCAACCTCAAGGACGACACCCAGTCGTGGACGCTGAAGCCGGACGGCACCTATAGCCGCGTGCCGGAATCGACCACCGAGCGGCCCTTCTCGGCCCACAAATACTTCATGACCAACCCCAGTCTGTCGGGTCGTGGCCGCAAGGTGAAGACCCTGCCCAGCGCGCTATCCTATGGCGGGTCGTCGGGTAAGAAGGCGCGTTAATGCCCGAAATCGAATATCCGTCCCGACAGATCGCCATCATCGACATCGGCTCCAACTCGGTGCGCCTTGTGCTGTACCGGCTGGAAGGCCGTGCGGTGTGGACCATGTTCAACGAAAAGGTCCTCGCGGGCCTTGGCCGTGACATCACCCTGACCGGAAAGCTGTATGAGCCGGGGGTAGAGATGGCCCTCGTCGCCCTGCGCCGTTTCGCGGCGGTGATCGAAGGGGTGCAGCCCGACATGGTGCTGACGGCGGCAACGGCCGCTGTGCGCGAGGCGTCCGACGGTCCGGCCTTCTGCGAAAAGGTCTATGAGCTGACGGGGCTGGATATCCGCGTCCTCAGCGGCGAGGAAGAAGCCCGCTATGCCGCCGCCGGCGTGGTTGCGGGTGACCCGACCGCCCATGGCGTGGTCGGCGATCTGGGCGGGGCCAGCCTTGAGCTGAACCGGCTGGGAGCCGAGGGGCCGGGCATCACCCTGCCCTTGGGTCCGTTCGTACTGGCAGGTTCAAAGGGCTTTGACGCCAAGCGCGTCGAGAGCCGCATCAAAAAGGTCCTGTCCGAGGTATCGGACGACTATCGCACCAAGACCTTCAACGCCGTGGGCGGTGCATGGCGGACGCTGGCCCAGATGCACATGGAGATGCAGGACCACCCCCTGCGGATCGTGCACCAATATGCGATGTCCGCCGACGAGGCGCGCGAACTGGCCGACTATGTCGTCAAACGCTCGCGGGCCGATCTGGAAAAACATCCGGGCGTTTCAAAGCGTCGCGCCGAGACCCTGCCCTATGCGGCACTGAACCTGCGCGGTCTGATCGATCAGCTGAAGATCGAGACCATCGTCTTTTCCGCGTGGGGCGTGCGCGAGGGCCTGCTTCACGCAGGGATGGACGAGCGCACCCGAACCATTGATCCGCTTTTGGCCGGATGCTCCGCGTGGGGTGGTCGTCAGGGCGTGGACCCTGCCCTGCCGCGCGCGCTGGATGGCTGGCTGCAACCCATAGCCTCGGCCCTGCCGGAAGTTTTCGGCGAGGAGCGCGACGCCCTGTTGATGTCGTCGGTCTGCCGACTGGCCGATATCGGTGCCCGCCTGCACCCCGACCACCGCCCCGAGCTGGTTTTCGATCAGGTTCTGTGGTCCCCCATCGCGGGCCAGAACCATGCCGAACGCGCCTTCCTCGCCACGGCAATGTATGCACGCTATGGCGGGGCCAACGCGGTTCACAAGCCCGCCATCGTCGATCGGCTGCTGTCACCCGCAGGGGTAAAGCGCGCCCGCGCACTGGGTCTGGCCATGCGTCTGGCCTGTGATCTGTCCGGCCGTTCGCCCCAGCTTCTGTCCAATGCCGCCATCTCCATCAGCAAGGGCACGCTGCGGGTCACCGCTGTCAAAGGCTATGGCTCGATGCTGCTGGGCAGCCAGACCCGCCGCCGCGCCAAGGCGCTGGCCGATGCGCTCGATCTGGAACTGGCCGAGTTCTAAAACCAAAAGGGACCGAAACCCTGCGGCTTCGGTCCCTTTTCTATTGGTCTGATCCGGTGCGGATCAGTCTTCGATCTCGACGATCTCGACGCGCGGTCCGTTCAGGACCAGGGCGATTTCGCCGCGCTTGAGCTTCAGCGCATCGTCACCGAACATCTTGCGACGCCAGCCCTTCATGGCTTCGACATCGGCATCGTCGTTCAGGGCGATCTTTTCGAGGTCCGACACGGTGGCGATCAGCTTGGAGGCCACGCCTTCGTTGTCGCTCTTGGCCTTCAGCAGCACCTTCAGCAGCTCGACCACCGACGGCGGTGCGGGCTGGTGGGCGCTGGGGCGTTCCAGCTTGGGCGCGTGGGCTTCCGGATCGGCCAGAACGCGCTTGAGCTCTGCAGCCAGTTCCAGACCCATGCGCGAGGCACCAAAACCCTTGGGCACCGAGCGCAGGCGGTTGAAGGCATCCGGATCGGTCGGGGTCTGGACGGCGATTTCGTCGATACCCTCGTCCTTGAGGATACGGCCGCGCGGTTGGTCGCGTTCCTGCGCGGTGCGTTCGCGCCAGACGGCGGTGGCCACGAAGGCCGCCAGATATTTGGCGTTGAACTTCTTGGGCTTCAGACGCTTCCACGCATTCTCGGGCGTGGTGTCATAAAGGGCCGGATCGACCAGAGCGTCCATCTCGCCCATCACCCAGTCCAGACGGCCGTCCTTTTGCAGGCGGTCGCGGAGCTTGGGATAGAGGGCCGCGAGGTGCGTCACGTCACCCAGAGCATAGGTCAGCTGCGCTTCCGACAGCGGGCGGCGTGCCCAGTCGGTGAAGCGGCTGCCCTTGTCCAGTTCCTGACGCAGCATCTGGCGGACCAGTGCCTCATAGGAAACCTGATCGCCGAAACCGGCGGCCATGGCGGCAACCTGCGTATCAAACATCGGACGCGGCATCGCACCCAGACGGTTGAAGATTTCGACGTCCTGACGGGCGGCGTGGAAAACCTTGAGAATCGATTCGTCGCGCAGGATTGCGAGGAACGGCTCCAGATCCAGACCCTCGGCGAGAGGGTCGATGATCGCGGCATCGGTCGGGGACGCAGCGGCCTGAATCAGGCACAGCTTCGGCCAATAGGTCGTTTCCCGCATGAATTCCGTATCAACGGTAATAAACGGGGCCTTGGCCAAACGCTCGCAGAAAGAAATCAGTGCGTCATTGGTGGTGATTGGCGTCATGTTGGTGCTATAGCGCCGCACGACAGCGTCGTGGCAAGAGGCTACGGCAATTTTTCGTCCCTGTTTTTGAGCCGTGACCGATGAGCGACACCTCCGAAGCCCCCAAAACCGGCCTGACTTACGCCTCTGCTGGCGTGGATATCGACGCCGGTGAACGCCTCGTCGATGCCATTAAACCGCTGGCGAAATCGACCCGCCGTCCGGGTGCCGAGGCATCGCTGGGTGGTTTCGGTGCCCTGTTCGACCTCAAGGCTGCTGGCTTCAACGATCCGCTGATCGTCTCGACCACCGATGGCGTCGGCACCAAGCTGAAGATCGCGATTGAGACCGGCATGCACGACGGCGTCGGCATCGATCTGGTGGCCATGTGCGTCAACGACCTGCTGGCACAGGGCGCTGAACCGCTGATGTTCCTCGACTATTACGCTACCGGAAAGCTGGACGTTGACGCCGCCAAGCGCGTCGTCGCCGGCATCGCCGAGGGCTGCCGCCAGTCGGGTTCGGCCCTTGTCGGTGGCGAGACCGCCGAAATGCCGGGCATGTACGAAGGCTCCGACTACGACCTCGCCGGTTTCTCGATCGGTGCGGTCGAGCGCGGTCAGGTCCTGCCCTACCTCGATCAGCAAAAGGCCGGTGACGTCATCATCGGCATCGGCTCGTCGGGGCCACACTCGAACGGCTATTCGCTGGTCCGCAAGGTGGTCGAGAAGTCGGGCTTGGGCTGGAACGGTGCCGCGCCGTTCGCCGAGGGCAAGACGCTGGCCGAGGCCCTGATGGAGCCGACCCGCATCTATGTGAAGTCGGTCCTGCCGCTGATGAAGGCCGGTCTGGTCAAGGCCGGTGCCCACATCACGGGCGGTGGCCTGATCGAAAACCCGCCGCGCTGCATCGTCGAGGGCTTGAAGGCCGAGTTCGACTGGAACGCATGGGAAATGCCGCCGGTGTTCCAATGGCTGCAGCAAGTGGGCGAGATCGACACCCACGAAATGCACCGTACGTTTAACTGCGGCGTGGGCTTCATCCTGATCGCCTCGCCGGAGAACGCCGAGCCGATCCTCGCCGCCCTGCTGAACGCGGGCGAGGAAGCCTTTATCTGCGGCCAGTTGGTCGAAGCCTGAGCTTCCTCACCCCGCTAAAGAAACAGGCCCCGCAGAGCGATCTGCGGGGCCTTTTCTCTATCAGCGCAGACCGCCGTTTGAGGTCTCGTCGTAGTATTTCGACAGGTCGCGGTACAGCTCCACCAGCGGCTCGCGGCTGGTGTACATCATGTGTCCGCCCTCATAGTAGGTGAACTCGATGTTCCGGCGCAGGTGCGGCTCCAGCATGGTCTGGGCCAGATCATACTCGGTCGAGAAGAAGGGCGTGGCCGCGTCGTAATAGCCGTTCAGCGACAGCACCTTCATGTGCGGGTTGCGGCGGATGACGGTCGCCAGATCAATCGCCGTGTTCGGCGTGGTCTGCACCCCGCCCAGCGGCGAGCGGTGGCTCCAGTTCCAGTCAAACCCCGGCAGGCCGCGTGCCGACTGGCGGTAATCCAGATCGGTACGGAAGTTCAGCGTATTGGCCACATAGTCCTGGAACAGGCTGACATAGGCCCCCGTCACGGCGCTGGAGGCCGGATCTTCTTCCGGCGATCCGGTCACATGGCTGGCGTCGATGCCGATATAGCGGGTGTCCAGACGGCCTACGGTCTGGTGGCGGTCACGCAGCAGCTCCTTGCGGAACGGGCTCAGCTCGATACGCAGGTTGGCCGCTTCGATGAAGCTCGGATCGATACCGATCAGGGCGCTCATCTCGCGGGCGATGGCCGATTTCTCGGCGTCGCTAATGAAGTGGCCCTTGTTCAGCGCCGTCGTGTACGGGCCGATGGCGAACTGGCGCGCCTTTTCAACGTGCTGTTCCAGCGTCACGCCATTGCGGTTGATGGCGTTTTGGTACCACGCGGTCGCCGCATAGGTCGGCAGCAGGGTGACGAAGTTCTGCGGATAGCCCGGCTGGCGCACGCCATAGTTCATGATCGACGACAGCAGCACCACGCCGTTCAGCTGAAGGCCGCGGTCGTGCAGCTGATAGGCCAGCGCACCGGCGCGCAGCGTGCCATAGCTCTCGCCCAGAATATATTTCGGGCTGGCCCAGCGGTTGTTCTTGGTGGTGTAGCGCAGGATGGCGCGGGCAAAGGTGTCGGCGTCGGCGTCCACGCCCCAGAAGGTCGAACCCGGCGCATCGCCCAGCGGACGCGAATAGCCCGCGCCCACCATGTCGATGAAGACAAGGTCCGTCTTGTCCAGCAGGGTCATGTCGTTGGGCGTCAGACGGTTCGGTGCCGGACGCTCATAGACGGGATCATCGGTCTCCACGCGCACCGGACCAAAGGCCCCCATGTGCAGCCACATGGTCGGCGAGCCGGGACCACCGTTGAACATATAGGTGATCGGGCGCTG
>NZ_CAMZFB010000078.1 GCF_947305955.1 uncultured Brevundimonas sp. | reverse complement strand
TCAAGTACTTCCAAGCTTGGCTATAAGAATGTCCAAACTTTCAACGTCTTAATCGTTAACCATCTGTGGTCTAGCGCAACTTTTAGTATAGCTAAGGTGCTTTGATTTTCTTCTTTGGTGAGAATTTAGTGCTCATGCCCGAGAATTGTAAAATAAGAACGTCTAATAGTAAGTGAGCTATACAATCGTAGAGCTTTACTATTAATTGCCTGTGATTGCTGTGCTTTTATGAGTGAACTGCTACGCTTAAATTTTTGAGGTAAGCTTGAGCATATGCAATAACAAGAATTCACATTCTTCACCATTATTACCTAGCTTAACTATAGCGATAATGGGTGCCGCATATAGGTTGTTGTTTGGCGGTGATTTTTATCCGTTTAGCGTGACGTCGTTACTCGAATATATTGCACTTATAATGTAAAAAAGCCCGCTCATCAGAGCGGGCTTTAGTGATTCGCGATGGCTTGAAGCGTTTAGTCGCGCAGCAGTTCGTTGACGCCGGTCTTGGCGCGGGTCTGGGCGTCCACGCGCTTGACGATGACGGCACAGTACAGCGACGGGCCGCCGTTCGGGTCGGGAAGGGTGCCCGGCACCACGACCGAATAGGCCGGCACCTCGCCGCGGAAGACTTCGCCGGTGGCGCGGTCGATGATCTTGGTCGAGGCTGACAGATAGACGCCCATGGCCAGAACCGCGCCTTCGCGCACGATCACGCCCTCGGCCACCTCGGCACGGGCACCGATGAAGCAGCCGTCCTCGATAATGGTCGGATTGGCTTGCAGCGGCTCCAGCACGCCGCCGATGCCGGCGCCACCCGACAGGTGGACGTTCTTGCCGATCTGGGCGCACGAGCCGACGGTGGCCCAGGTGTCGACCATGGTGCCTTCACCGACATAGGCGCCGATGTTCACGAACGACGGCATCAGCACGACCGACTTGGCGATGTGGGCGCCGTGACGCACGATGGCACCCGGAACCGAGCGGAAGCCCGCATTCTGGTAGTCGGTGGAGGTCCAGTCGCCGAACTTGTTGGCGACCTTGTCGAAGAACGGGCCGATGGCCGGAGGCGGGCTGTTCATACCGCGGTCGCCCGCGCGCATGATGATGTTGTCGTTCAGGCGGAAGCCCAGCAGAACGGCCTTCTTCAGCCACTGGTGGGTGGTCCAGACACCGTCTTCACCACGGGTGGCCACGCGGGCTTCGCCCGAATCCAGCAGGGCCAGAGCCTTCTCGACGGCTTCGCGGACCTCGCCCTGCGTGGCGGGGTTTACATCGGCACGCGCTTCCCAAGCGGCTTCGATGACGCTTTCGAGCTTGGTGAGATTGGTCATTCGGGATCTCCGTCAAGAATGGCGGTGGTCAGGAAGTGCGGCAGGGAGGCCGCGCGATAGTCGATAAAATCGCCTTCGGCGCTAAACGCCTTGGGGCCCACCAGAACAGTCGTCATGCCAATGTCCTTGGCGGGGGCAAGGTTCTGGGGCGTGTCCTCGAAGAAGCAGGCCGTGGTCGGATCAATGTCGAACATCGCCAGCATCTTCTGGAAGGTGCGCGGGTCCGGCTTGGGGATCAGGTCGGCATCTTCCAGCGCGAACACGCCGTCAAACAGATCATCGATGCCCAGCTTCTTCAGAACGCGGTGGGCGTGCACGGTCGAGCCGTTGGTGAAGATGACGCGCTTGCCCTTCAGACGCTCCAGACCCAGGCGAAGCGCAGGGTCCGGTTGCAGGACGTCGAGCGGCACATCGTGAACTTCGGCCAGGAAGTGGTGCGGATCGATCTGATAGCGGGTCATCAGGCCCGCCAGCGAGGTTCCATAGTCGTGCAGAAAGGATTTCTGCATCACCATGGCCTCGTCGGCAGGCAGGCCGGACGTGCGCACGACATAGTCGTTGATGCGCTTTTCCACGAGACCCATGAACTGGCTCTCGACCGGATACAGGGTGTTGTCGAGGTCAAAGACCCACGACTTTACGCCTTTGAGATCGGCAGCAATGTCGGTCGGAAGGTCGGAGGCCACTTCCGTCGGCATCTTGTCTGTCACTTGGCGGTCACCAGAGTGCCGGCACCGTTTTCGGTGAACAGCTCGACCAGCATGGCGTGCGGGCGGCGGCCATCAAGGATCACCACAGCCTCGACGCCTGCGCGAACAGCCGCCATGGCCGTCTCCAGCTTGGGGATCATGCCGCCGGTGGCGACACCGTCGTCGATCAGCTTTTGCGCGTCCTCGAGGCTCATCTGGCGGATGATCTCGCCGTCGGCACCCTTCACGCCCGGAACGTCCGTCAGCAGCAGCATGCGCTTGGCGTTCAGGGAGCCCGCAACGGCGCCGGCCACGGTGTCGGCATTGACGTTATAGGTCATGCCGTCCTCGGCCACGCCGATCGGGGCGATAACCGGAACCCAGTCCTCGGTTTCCGACGCGATCAGGCCCTTGATCAGCTTGGGATCAACCTTGGTCGGCTCGCCCACAAAGCCCAGATCGACCTCGTGCTCGATCATGCTGTCGGGATCGCGCTTGGTGCGACGGGTCTTTTCGACCGTCAGCAGACCGGCATCCTTGCCCGACAGACCCACGCCGCGGACGTCGGCTTCCTTACCGGCGACCGTGATCCAGTGGGCAATCTCTTTATTGACCGCACCCGACAGAACCATCTCGGCCACAGCCATGGTGTCCTTGTCGGTGACGCGCAGGCCATCCACGAAGCTCGACTTCACGCCGGCCTTGTCCAGCATGGCGCTGATCTGGGGGCCACCGCCGTGGACGACCACGGGGTTCACACCCATCAGTTTCAGCAGCACAACGTCGGCCGCAAACTGCTTGGCCACGGCGCTTTCGCCCATAGCATGGCCACCGTATTTGATGACCACAGTCTCCCGGTCATAGACCTGGATATAGGGCAGGGCTTCAGCCAGGGTTTTCGCGGTTTCCCAGCTGCGCTCTTCGGATTGGCGATCAACTTCGTTCATAGTGGCGCGCATACCCCCAACAGACGCGCAAGTCACCCATTTTACGGGCTTTGCGACCAATGATGAATGATGCGTGTTGCAAAGCACGGTAAAGGCGAACCTGTCGATGTCGTTCGCTTGCCGCTCTGAGTCATATGTGCTGTGTTCGACCCATAGATTTGGTCGAAGTTGGTGTGGGGTAACAGCTTCTAACTGTCGAACGACCAACGGATCTGCCTAAGGAATACTGTGTCGATTTATCCGGTCATTATGTGCGGTGGCGCTGGTACACGTTTGTGGCCCGCCTCGCGCCCGATGCGTCCCAAACAGTTCATTGCGCTGCACGGTGAACATTCGCTGTTCCAGGCAACCGCGCTGCGTGCGGCCCGTCTGTTGGGTGATGGTGGAACGCTGGTGGTGGTCGGTGGTGCGGATCACGAGACCTTCATTCTAGAGCAGCTGGCCGAGATCGGCCTGACAGCGCAGATCATCCTTGAGCCGGAGGGGCGGGATTCTGCACCGGCCATGACTGCGGCAGCGCTGTGGACGGCATCGGTGGATGCGGATGCGGTCAATGTATTTGTGGCATCGGACCATTATTTGCCGGACGCTGATGCCTTCTCGACTGCGGCTATGACCGCTGCCAAGACAGCTCTCACCGGACGGATCGTCACGCTTGGGGTGACGCCGACTTCGGCGTCTTCGGCCTATGGCTACATTGAGCCGACGGCAGAGGGTCTCTCCGATGTCGCCCGCTTTGTAGAAAAGCCCGATAGCCAGACGGCACAAGTGTTTATCGACAAGGGACTTGTCTGGAACACTGGTATCTTTATCGCGCGCTCGGATGTCTTTTTGGCCGAAGTCCGTCAACATGTGCCGGCTGTCTTCAGCGCGGTAGATCAGGCAATGTCGGGTGCGGATGGCGCGGTCATTCATCTGCCTGAAGTGTTCAAGACGGCACCCAAGGTTTCCATTGACTATGCAGTGATGGAAAAAACTCAGCTTGCCTCGGTGCTGCGTGTGGACTTCGAGTGGTCCGACCTCGGAGCGTGGGATACAGTGGCCAATAGTGTGTCGCCTGATCAGGGGCGGCATATATTGATCGACTCGCCCGGTACGGTGGCGCGTGCACCGGAGGGTGTCATCGTCACTGTATTGGGTGCTCCCAACCTTGCGGTCGTAGTTGAGAATGATGCGGTTCTGGTGTGCGAACTAGACCGCTCTCAGGACGTCAAATCCGTTGTTGAGCGGGTCAAACAGGTCTCGCCTCAGCATTTGGATTTTCAGAGACCGGAACCGACGGACGTCGTTGCGCTCGGTCAGCAGTTCATTGATTGGATGAAGCTCCGCGCCCTGCCAGTATGGGCATCTCTGGGGATCAGAGAGAACGGCATATTCGCCGAGGCCATGACGATTGGTGCTGACCCAGTAGTGGCGAACCATCGTGTCCGCGTTCAAACTCGTCAGCTATTTACCTTTGCCGAGGCGGGGCGGCTCGGATGGAGCGGTCCTTGGGAATGGCTCATGGATCGCGGGTTGGAGGCCTTCGAGCGCTATTACATCAGCGAAGAGGGAATGCTGCGGGGGCTGCTGTCTCCTTCTCTGGACGTTCTTACGCCGCGCGCCTCCATCTATGACCATGCCTTTGGGTTGTTTGCCCTCGCGGCGGCGCACCGCGTGAAGGGCAATCAAGGGAGATACGCCCATCTGGCGAATGGAATTCGCGAGCGGCTTTTCCGAGAGGCTTTGCCTAATGGTGGGTTGGTCGAAACCGAAGGCCATCCCTATCAATCAAATGCCCATATGCATTTGCTCGAAGCTTGCCTTGCCTGGGAAGAAGTGGGCGGCGGCTTAGAGTGGGCGGACGCTTCGGATCAACTCGTCAACTTGGCTTGCACCACGTTTATCGATCCTGCGAACGGTTGCTTGCGGGAGTTTTTTGACGAGAACTGGCAGCCCGCTCCTGGCGCGCAGGGGCGTCGTGTCGAACCTGGTCATCAATTTGAATGGGCTTGGCTGCTGCTGCGCTATGCTCGTAGGCGTAATGCCTCACATCTCGTAGAGGTAGCGCGTACGCTTTATAGCTTCGGCATGCGCGGCTATTCGTCGTCGGCAGGGGTTCTGGTCGATGCCATTGACGACGAGGGTAAGCGGACCGACTGCACGGCGAAATTGTGGCCGCAAACAGAATGGGTAAAGGCTGCCTTAGTGCTGTCTGAACTCAGCGAGGGTACGCAAAAGCAGAAATATCTTAAGGATGCAGGTCTCGCTGTCGCGGCGCTTAACAAGTATTTGACGGACGACGGCCTATGGCACGACGTTCTGTTGAACGGTAACGAGTTTCCGGATGAACCTGCAAAGGCAAGTTCTCTGTACCACATTGTTGGAGCTTGCGCGCAGTTGGTGCAATCTTTGCGCTCTATGAGTCATCCAGCGTCATTGGGTAAGTCTGAACAGCGTCGATATACGTAGATATCCGCGCTTTAACTGCGAAAGCGGCTTAACCGGGGCTCAGACTATTAAGGCTCCGTTCAGTTTCTGTAGCACGGATATCACGATTGCCAATTGTATTGGGAAAATAGGGGATTTCCGGCCTCGACCTACGTAAGCTGGGCTGTTATCTCCACCTTAGCGGTACGCATGTACCGTCTTCGTCAACAATTCTTGGAGGGCCGCATATATGCGCGTCAAGAGTTTGATCCTGGCTTCTAGCGCGGCGGCCGCTCTGGCTCTGTCGGCTGGTGCGGCATCGGCTGAGCCGAACGGCTGGTACGGTGCTATCGATGCCGGTTACCACACCATCGAGGACATCAACGCTGAGTCGTCGGTGACCGGTCACAACTGGAACTGGGAAGTCAACGACGGTTGGGCTGCATTCGCCCGCCTCGGCTACCGTTTCAACCCGAACTGGCGTATGGAACTCGAGGGTGGTTACCGCTCGGGTGACATCGGCACCGTTCGTGCTGTCTCGGGTGGTCAAGGCCTCTGCAACCTGACCCCGGCTACCGGCCCGTGCCACTCGCCGGAAGGTGACATCACCGCCACGACCCTGCTCGCCAACGTCATCTATGACTTCGGCACCCCGGAATGGACCCTGCGTCCGTTCGTCGGCCTTGGCGCTGGTGTGAACCGCGTGAACGTCGACACCGTCGGCCGTCTGCGCCAAACGGCTTCGTCGTTCGCCGCTGACGACTCGTCGACCAAGTTTGCTGCTCAAGCAATCGCTGGTCTGGCCTGGGCCGTTTCGGACCGCGCTAACATCGACCTGACCTACCGTTACCTGACCGGCGACGCTTCGTGGGATTCGGTGGTTCCGGCCACTGTGAACCCGAAGTTCGGCGAATGGTCGGGCGACTATGACCAGTCGCACACCGTGACCCTGGGTCTGCGTTACGCCTTCGGCGCTGAAGATGCTCCGCCGCCGCCGCCGCCGCCTCCGCCGCCGCCGCCGCCGCCTCCGCCGCCTCCGGCTAAGCCGGCAGCCCGTCAGTTCGTTGTCTACTTCGACTTCGACCGTTCGGACCTGACCGCGGAAGCTCGCTCGGTTGT
>NZ_CAMZFB010000077.1 GCF_947305955.1 uncultured Brevundimonas sp. | reverse complement strand
GGTGGGACGGCAGGTCCAGCGTGTCGTAGCGGACAGCCTGTTGGCCGCCCTGACCCCCAACAACACCCGTCAGACGCCAGCGACCCGCCGTCAGAGTGGCGGTGGCGGCATCGACGCGCTCGGTAAAGCGGCGCTGACCCTCGGGCGTGATAGTGTAGATAAAGAAGGTGGCGTCCAGAAGCTGACCGGTGGTGCGGTTCTGGCTTTCGCCACGGATGATCATCTGGCGCGTTTCGTCCCCTTCGCGCAGCCAGACAGGCTGACTGGCCTCGGCCACGGGGGCACCGCCACCGCTGATGCGGGCGCGCTCGCTCTGCCAGACGCTGTCGCCCCATGCGGCCAGAGGGCCGACCGTGGTAATGGTGACAATGCCCAACACAAAGGCACAGGCGGCGGCAGGCAGCACAAAGCGCCAAGCCGAAATGCCCGCCGCGCGCATGGCGATCAGCTCGCTGCGGCGGTTCAGGCTGACATAGGCTCCAAGCGTGCCGAACAGGAAGACGAACGGCAGCAGCTGCACGATCACGCTGGGCGACTTGGCCCCGATCAGCGCCAAGATCTGCAGGGCCGACAGCTCGCCGTCAGAGTTCAGGCCTCGTGACACCTCGACAAAGTCGATCAGCATCACCAGCGCGGAGATGATGGCCAGGGCGACGCCCAGAGCCTTCAGCTGCTGGCCCAGTACGTAGCGTTCAAGTCTTGCGAGACGCATCAGGCCGTCCTCGCGTTGGTGGGGCGTTTAAACAAAGCGCGGCGCGGTTTCAGCACGCGGAACATGTGGCGCAGGGCCAAGGCGGTGGCCCCCAGCGGCAGCAGATACTGAAGGATGTTCAGCCATCCGTTCCAAGCGGCGGCGGCCACAAGGCCGTAGCCGATGACGCGCACCAGAAGGAACAGACCCGCCGCGCGAGCGATGCGGCTGGTGTAGCCGGTTCGGCTATAACCACCACCCATGATGGCGGCGACGGCAAAGGCCATGCCGACCAGCGCATAGAGCGGCGAGGTCAGGCGGCTGTGCGCCTCGGCGGCCAGTTCGGAGCGCGAGCCTGCCATCTTGATGGTGGCTTCGTTCGGGGCGAACAGTTGCGGCAGATAGAGATCGGTCGCCTTGTAACGGATGCTCTGGTCGGTGCCACGCGCATAGGGCGTCAGGTCGATGGCATAGTTGTCGAACGACAGGTGGTTCAGCACCTCACGCGACGAATACCGCTGCATCGAGCCGTTCTGCATCGTCAGGACAGGCGTGCCTTCGATGCGGGTAAAGCGGGCAGTTTCGGCATCCCAGCTGGTCACGGTTTTACCGTCGTCGATATAGACGAACAGGTTCCGCATCAGGCCGTTCTGCTCGATCTGCTGGGTATAGACGGCGAGGCCGTCCGGACCTTGAACAAAGCGGCCTTCTTCCACCAGCAGCGAGGCGAGGTCGGTACGGATGGCAAAGGCCTGACGGCGGCCTGCCTGCTGGCCCCACGGCTGCAACAGGGTGGTGGTCAGGATGCCGACGATGGTGACAATCAGAGCAATCGCCATGGCGGGCTTGATGACTTCCATCCGGCTCATACCCGCCGCCGAGGCCGCGGTCAGTTCCTGATCGCGTTGCAGGCGCGTCAGTGCAATCAGCGCACCGACGAACAGGCCGATGGGCAGAATCACAGCCAGAAGCTGCGGCAGGGCCAGAACGGTCAGCTTGGTCATGACCCAGAGGCTCTGGCCACGCTCGACGATGACCTCGAGCTGTTCCAGCGACTGGCTCAAAAGGCCAATTCCGACCAGAGCGCCCATAGCCGCCAGTACTGGCAGGCCGATCTGGCGGAATAGATACCTTTGTATAAGGGTCATTTAATGAAATTGCGCTGTTGGAAAGCCTGCTTTTGGTTGCAGGCGAAGGCGATGCGGCCCATGTAATACACGTCCGAGTGCGGCGGTGGAACCATCGGTGCGCTCATGTTGAAATCAAACGCCGCCGTGGATGCTTTTCCTTGGCTGGAGAGGTTTAATGCAAATTCAGTTCGTTGCTTCCGCCGAACAGTCACAGATCCTCGCTGTGATGGTGCAGGAAGATCGCCAACTCGTTGGCCTCGGTGCCGGGCTGGACACCGCCGCTTCGGGTGCCCTGACCAAGGCCATGTCGTCTGGCCGCTTTAAGGGCGCTTCGAACTCCACCCTTAACGTCATCGCTCCGGCTGGCGTGAGCGCCGATGCGGTGCTGCTGGTTGGCGCAGGCAGCGCCGAAAAGTTCAATGATCTGGCTGTCGAAGCCTATGCTGGCTCGGCCTATGCTGCCGTGAAGCTGTCGGGTGCCGAAACCCTGACCATCGACGCCACGCACCTGACGCCGGAACAGGCCGCCCGCGCCGGTTTCGCCGCCCGTCTGGCCGCCTACCGCTTCGACAAATACCTGACCAAGCAAAAGCCCGAGAAGGTCCCGTCGATCAAGACGGTCCGCGTCGTCACCGAAAATCCGGTGGCCGCCGAGGAAGCCTTTGGCCCGATGTCGGCTGTGGCCGACGCCGTCTACTTCTCGCGCGATCTGGTCTCCGAGCCTGCCAACATCCTGTATCCGGCCGAGTTCGCGCGTCGCGTGAAGGAACTGGAAAAGCTGGGTGCCAAGGTCGAGATCCTCGGCGAAGCCGAGATGGAAAAGCTGGGCATGGGCTCGCTGCTGGGCGTGGGCCAAGGCTCGGTCCGTGAAAGCCAGCTCGCCGTCATCCAGTGGAACGGCGGCAAGGAAGGCGAACAGCCGATCGCCTTCGTCGGCAAGGGCGTGTGCTTTGACACCGGCGGCATCAGCCTGAAGCCGGCCGAGGGCATGGAAGAAATGAAGTGGGACATGGGCGGCGCTGCTGCCGTGACCGGCGTCATGCATGCTCTGGCTGGTCGCAAGGCCAAGGTGAACGCTGTCGGCGTTCTGGGCCTCGTGGAAAACATGCCTGACGGTAACGCCCAGCGTCCGGGTGACGTGGTCACCTCGATGTCGGGTCAGACCATCGAAGTGCTGAACACCGACGCCGAAGGCCGCCTCGTTCTGGCCGATGCGCTCTGGTACACCCAAGACCGCTTCAATCCGAAGTTCATGATCGACCTGGCCACCCTGACCGGCGCGATTATCATCTCGCTGGGCAATGAATACGCTGGCGTGTTCACCAACTCGGACGAGCTGGCTGAAAACATCGCTGCCGCTGGTCCGAAGGTCGGCGAAAAGACCTGGCGCATGCCGATTCCGGCGGAATACGACCGCCACATCGACAGCCCGATTGCCGACATGAAGAACATGGGCAATGGCCGCGCCGGTGGTTCGATCACCGCTGCCCTGTTCCTGCAACGCCACACCAACGGCGTGCCGTGGGCGCACATGGACATCGCCTCGACCGCATGGGTCAAGGGTTCGACCAACCCGACCGTGCCGGATGGTGCTGTCGGTTACGGCGTGCGTCTGCTCGACCAGATGGTCGCGGACAAGTACGAAGCCTAAATCGCTTCAAATCGGGGGTAGGGCCTAGGTGTCCGACGCAAAAACGGAAATCTGGTTCTACCACCTCGAGCGTTCGTCGCTCGAACAGGTGTTGCCGGGCCTTCTGGAGAAAACCCTCCAGAAGGGCTGGCGCGCCCTGGTGCGGGTTACCCCCGCCAATGTCGATGACATCGACGAAATGCTGTGGACCTATCGCGCCGACAGCTTCCTGCCGCACGGTCGTGCGGATGCCGAACATCCCGATCGCCAACCTGTGTTACTCACCGAATCGGGTGAGAATCTGAACTCTGCTCAGACGCTGTTCATCGTCGACGAGTCAGAGTTGGGTCCCACGGAGGAGTTCGCGCGGTGTTTCATTATCTTCGACGGACGGAACGACCAATCAGTTCAGCACGCCCGCAATCGCTGGCGCAGCCTGAAGGACGGCGGGGCCTCGCTTCAGTACTGGAAGCAGGACGAGGAAGGGCGCTGGGCGCGCTCGGCCTGACGACGGCCTTGGTGCTCGCGGCATGCGGGCCGACGGCCACCAGCACCCGCCCGAACTATCCCACCCAGTCGCCGTACGGGACCGTGGCGCACACGCCCGTTTCGCCGACGGAAGTTCCCTATTATTCGACCCAGTCCCAGCCCCAGTCACAGCCTGCGCGGACCTATAGCGCCGGTGACCGCTGCGGGGCCGCCGAACTCCAGTGGCTGGTCGGTCGTAACCGCAGTGAAATCCCTGTGCCGGTGGATGTCAGCAACCGCCGTGTCACCTGCACGGCCTGCGCCATTACCGAGGATCACCGCGAGGATCGCCTGACCATCCTTTATGACCGCCAGACCAATGTCGTCGCCTCTGTGCGTTGCGGTTGATCGGGAAAAACAAGGATTTAGAGATGAAACTTCAGGTTTTTGCTTCGTTGGCGGTGATCGGTGCGAGCTTGGCCGGATGCGCTTCGACCCAAGCCCCTGATCCGGTCGTCACGGCTGAGACAGGCCAGTGCAAGGTCGAGGACTGGCAGTCCTATGTCGGCAAGCCGCGCCAATCGCTGCCCGCCGCGCCCGAAGGGGTGGTGTTCCGCGTCCTGTGCGCCGACTGCATGGCCACGATGGATTACCGCAGCAATCGCGTGACCTTCACCTATGGTGAGGACGAGAAGATCACCCGCGTCGCCTGCGGTTGAGACACTGCGATTAAGGCATAAGAAAAGGCCGCTCCTGATGGGGCGGCCTTTTTGTTTGGAGCATCCGCGCCGGATCAGCTGACCTCGGCCAGCGCTTGCTCGGCGGCCATCCAGTCGGCCTCGGCCTGTTCCAGATCGGTCTGCAACTTGGCGCGCTGGCGGCTCAGCGACTCGAACTTCTTAGGATCATTGGCCGCTGCGGCCACCATGTCCTCGTCCAGCTTGGCGATCTGGGCCGAGATGGCGTTCATCGCTTCTTCTGCCTTTTTCACCGCATGGCGCAGGGTGGAAGGGGATTTGGTTTTCTTCTTGGGTCGGGCGCTATCGCTACCGCCGCGGGCGTCCGCTGCTTGAGCGCCGCTTGCGGGCTCGGCCTTGGCCTCTTCCTTCTTCACCTGCGAGGGCTTCATGCCCTGTTTGGCGCGTTCAAGGACGAACTTGGTATAGTCGTCCATATCGCCCTCGAAGGGCTTCACCGTGCCGTCGGCGGCCAGCCACAGTCGGTCGGCCACCAGCTCCATCAGCGAGCGGTCGTGGGTGATCAGGATAACAGCGCCCGTATATTCGTTCAGCGCGTCCAGAAGGGCGCGGCGGCTGTCGATATCAAGGTGGTTGGTCGGTTCGTCGAGGATCAGGATGTGCGGCGCATCCATGGCCACGAGGTTGAGCAGCAGTCGCGCGCGCTCGCCGCCCGACAGGGCACCGACCTTGGTGTCCTGCTTCTCGAAGGGCAGACCCCATTGGGCCAGACGCGAGCGGCGGCTGTTTTCGGACGCTTCGGGCATGGCGCGCAGAATAATCTGCAGCGGCGTGTCCTCGGGGTCCATCGCCTCGATCTGGTGCTGGTGGAACCAGCCCACGCGCATCTTGCCGTCACGGTGGAACTCGCCCGTTTCGATCTGCAGCGCCTTGGCGATCAGCTTGGCGAAGGTGGACTTGCCCGCGCCGTTCACGCCCAGCAGACCGATCCGGTCGTCAAGGTCCATACGCAGGTTCAGATTCTTCAGGATCGGCTTGCCCGGCTCATAGCCGACATTGGCCTTTTCCAGTCGGATCAGCGGCGGGGGCAGGGGGCGTTCCGGCGACGGCAGGATGAAGGGGGCCACGCGCTCTTCCGGCGGCAGCTCGATGCGCTGCATCTTCTCCAGCTTCTTCACGCGCGACTGGGCCTGCGTGGCCTTGGACGCCTTGGCCTTGAAGCGGTCGATGAATTTCTGCAGGTGGGCGCGTTCGGCTTCCTGCTTGGCCTGATTGGCCTGCATAAGGCGCAGCTTTTCGGCGCGGGTCTTTTCAAAGGTGTCGTAGTTGCCGGTGTACAGGTCCAGCTTGCGGTTCGACAGGTGCAGGATGTGCGTACAGACCGAGTTCAGCAGGTCGCGGTCGTGCGAGATGATCAGCGCCGTGTGCGGATAACGCTTCAGGCGCGCTTCCAGCCAGACCACGCCTTCAAGGTCGAGGTAGTTGGTCGGCTCATCCAGCAGCAGCAGGTCCGGCTCCGCGAACAGGGCTGCGGCCAGCGCCACACGCATCCGCCAGCCACCCGAGAAGTGCGACATCGGACGCTGGATGTCCTCCTGCGAGAAGCCCAGACCGATCAGGATTTCCGACGCGCGCGACGGGGCGCTGTCGGCGTCGATCTCGATCAGGCGGCCCCAGATCTCGCCCATCTCTTCGGGCTCGGCGGTTTCGAGTCGCGTCAGAAGCTCGTGGCGCTCCTTGTCGGCCTCCAGAATCGTGTCCAACACGCTCACGGGCGTGGCGGGGTGTTCCTGATCCACGGAGGCCACGCGGGCGTTCTTCGGGATCGACACCTCGTCACCGTTGGCGGCCAGACCGCCGAGGATGATCTTGAACAGGGTGGACTTTCCGATGCCGTTCCGGCCCACCAGACCGACCTTGGAGCCCGGTGGCAGGCTGACCGAGGCATTGTCCAGAAACTGGCGGCCCCAGGCGCTGAAGGTCAGGTTGGTAATTTGAAGCATATCGGCCGGTTGAGCTGTTTGTGTCGTTTGGGCCGCTTGTTACGCAACAAAACCGACAACTGATAGGGGGTGTTGGAAATAGGGACGCGGAACGCTATAAGCCCGCAACCTTTTCCCAAACAAGAAGTCACCACCATGACCGAACGTACTTTCTCGATCATCAAGCCGGACGCCACCCGTCGTAACCTGACCGGCGCCATCAACGCTGTGATCGAAGGTGCAGGCCTGCGCATCGTCGGCCAACGCCGCGTGAAGCTGACCACCGAGCAAGCTCAAAAATTCTACGCTGTCCACGCTGAGCGTCCGTTCTACGGCGAGCTGGTCGAGCAAATGACCGCCGAGCCGGTCGTCGTCCAAGTGCTGGAAGGTGACAACGCCGTCGCCAAGTACCGCGAAATCATGGGCGCTACCAACCCGAACGACGCTGCTGAAGGCACCATCCGCAAGCAGTTCGCTCTGTCGATCGGCGAAAACTCGGTCCACGGTTCGGACTCGCTGGAAAACGCCGGCATCGAAATCGCCCAGTTCTTCACCGACGCCGACATCGTTGGCTAATCGCTGAAGTCCTCAGGGATTTGAAAAGCCCCGCCGGAGCGATCCGGCGGGGCTTTTTCTTGGGCAGCCCCCAAAGAAAAGGCCCG
>NZ_CAMZFB010000076.1 GCF_947305955.1 uncultured Brevundimonas sp. | reverse complement strand
GTCTAGGAAGAGTGCAAATCCGAAATGGCCAGCAGCCTCAGCTTGGCCGTCGCCTTGGCCGCGCCAACCACACCGCCGTGCGCGCAGGCCCCCAGCGCCGCCAAAACAGGAGCAGACGCCCCCCACTGCAAGAGACGGCGACGGGAAGGCGTAAACTGGGTCATTTCCAAAACCTGATGCGGATATCCCGCAAGCGCGCAGGTCATTCCCTGATAGGGGGGGCCCGACAGGGTCAACCTGACACATGACTGAGGGAAACGTGAACTCCGACCTTTTGGCCGCAGTCCGCAATGCTGAGGAGAACAGCCCAAAAAATATGGCAGTTCTGCGGCACATATCCCCAAAATGCCCGAACTGCGGGCATTTGAGGCATGAATCTTCCCCACTGTGTCGCTGTCACTAAAGCTTCACCAAACGCAAGTTTTTATGCTCTGGCTTCCAGACAACAGAAGGATTAGAGGCCGCGCCATCATTCCAAGGGGATCCAGAATGAAGCGTCTTTCCTCCCTCGCCCTGTCGGCCAGCGCACTCGCGATTGCTATCGCCAGCCCGGCCTTCGCCCAGTCCACCGCCGCAGAAGAAACCGCTTCGGTTGGCGACATCGTCGTCACCGCCCAGCGCCGCAGCGAAAGCATCCGTGACGTGCCGTTCGCCGTCACCGCGATGAACATCGAAACCCTGGCGGCTGTGAACGCCGGCGGTGCCGACATTCTGGCTCTGGCTGGCCGCGTGCCCAGCCTGCAGGTCGAAAGCTCGAACGGCCGCTACGCCCCGCGCTTCTACATCCGCGGCTACGGCAACGTGGACTTCGACTTCACCGCCTCGCAGCCGGTGTCGGTCGTGATGGACGACGTGGTTCTGGAAAGCGTCTACCTGAAGGGCTTCCCGCTGTTCGACGTCCAGCAGATGGAAGTCCTGCGCGGTCCGCAAGGCACCCTTTTCGGCCGCAACACCCCCGCTGGCGTGGTCAAGGTCGACACCGTCAAGCCGGGTTCGGAGTTCGAGGGCTTCGGCCGTATCGCTGCCGGTAACTATGGCTCGATCCGCGCTGAAACCGGCGTGACCGTTCCGGTCAACGACACCGTTTCGCTGCGCATCGCCGGCCTGTGGAACCACCGCGACGACTGGGTGAACAACGCCTATGATGCCGAGTTCGCCAACCCGAACGGCGACGAGCTGGGCAATTTCGAAGATCGCGCCATCCGCGGTCACCTGGCCTGGACCCCGAACGAGCGCCTGTCGGTTCTGGGCACCGTCCAGTTCCGCGACTATGCCGGTACCGGTACGCTGAACCGCGCCAACGCCCTGACCAAGGGTTCGAACAAGCTGAACGCCAACTACGACCGCGACACCGTCTATTACGACGGCGGCCGTAACAACTTCCAAAAGCAGAACACCCAGTCCCAGTCGCTGCAAGTCGCCTACGACTTCGGTGAAGTGACCCTGACCGGTGTCATCGGTTCGTACCAAGGCGAGTCGATGGGCGATGGCGACATCGACGGCGGCGTGGCCGGTGCAGCTGGCGCTGGCAAACCCTACGGCACCCCGTTCAACTCGGAAAGCGGCACCGATCACTCGGATCTGGTCCAGAACACCTTCGAACTGCGTCTGGCCTCGAACGGCAACAACCGCCTGAACTGGCAGGTTGGCGCCTTCGCCTTCAATGACCGCTTCAACCTGGTGTCGAACACCTACAACGGCACCGGCGGCCTGATCCCGACCAAGCAAACCGACATCATCCAGAAGGCTGAGTCGTGGTCGGTCTTCGGTCAAGCCAACTACCAGCTGACCGAAGCCCTGAAGATCACCGGCGGCCTGCGCTACACCGAAGACGAGCGCACCTATAACGGCCAGATCACCATCGGCACCCCGGGCACCGGCGCTATCGCTGTCTCGGACGAGCAAGTGTCGTGGGACATCAGCGCCCTGTACGAAGTGAACTCGAACTGGAACCTGTTCGCCCGTATCGCCCACGGCTACCGTGGTCCGTCGATCCAGGGCCGCAACCTGCCGGTTCTGACCACCGCAGACTCTGAAACCGCCATGTCCTACGAGGCCGGTTTCAAGGCCCGCCTGTGGGATGGCCGCGCCCGCCTGAACGCGACCGCCTACTTCTATGAAGTGGACGACATGCAGTTCACCGCCATCGGCGGCATCGACAACTCGAACCGCCTGCTGAACGCCAAGAAGGGCGAAGGCAAGGGTATCGAGATCGACGGCGACGTCTATCTGGGCGCTGGCTTCACCTTCGCCGGTGGCTTTGCCTGGAACGCCACCGAGATCAAGGACAAGGACCTGCTGGTCGCCATCTGCGGCAACCACCTGTGCACCATCACTGATCCGCTGGTGAACGTGAACGGCACGGACCGCGCTGCCATCGACGGCAACCCGTTCCCGAACGCTCCGGAATACACCGCCAACTTCACCCTGTCGTACGTCCGTCCGATCGGCACCGATCAGGAACTGTTCGCTGCGACCGACTGGGTGATGAAGAAGAACACCAACCTGTTCCTCTACGAGTCGAAGGAATACATGTACGGCACCCAGATCGAGGGTGGCCTGCGCGCTGGCTGGCGTGACCTGAACCGCGACGTCGAAGTCGCCGGTTACGTCCGCAACATCACCGATGAAGACCACATCATCGGTGCCATCGACTTCAACAACCTGACCGTCTTCGTCAACGAGCCGCGTATGTATGGCATCGAGGTCTCGAAGCGCTTCTAATCTGATTGGAGCGTAGTAAGCGTACCGAAAGGGCGGTCAGGGCGAATGCCTTGGCCGCCCTCTTGCTATCGGCCGCATGTTGATAGCCAATAGCCCCTGCCTTTTGAGGGAGGGGTAAGGATGCGTCTGTCCATTCTGCTGGGCTGTTTGGCTCTGATGTTCGGCCTTGCGGCCCTGACGTTGCAGACGCCGTCGCCAAGACCCGTGGATGCGCCTGCCGAAGCCTTTTCGGCCCACCGCGCCATGGTGGACATCCGCGAGATTTCCAAAGCCCCCCACCCGCTCGGAACAGCCGAACATATCCGCGTCAGAGAGTATCTGGCCGGACGTCTCGCCGACCTCGGCTTCGAGGTGTCGGAGCAGACCGGCGATCTGACCATCAAGGCTGTCCAGCGTCTGAAGCGCGAGGGCGGCGATGCCGCGAGCGTCGGCTACAAGGCCACCAACCTGATCGGCATCCGACAAGGCGCACGCCCCGATCTGCCGCCGCTGATGCTGATGGCCCACTATGACACCACCGTCCATTCACCGGGGGCCGGCGACGATTCCACCGGCGTGGCCGTCATTCTGGAAACCGTGCGCGCCCTCGGCGCCCGTCAGGCCAAGGACCGCACCCTGATCGTCCTGCTGACCGACGGCGAAGAGATCGGTCTGGAAGGCGCTCGTATCTTCTTCGCCGAGCATGAACTGGCCAAGGCATCGGGTTTCATCATCAATCTGGAGGCACGCGGCGGCGGCGGCCGTGTCCACATGTTCGAAACGGGCAAGGGCGATGGTCCCACCATCGGTGCCTTTTCGCCCCTCGCGCTGGCCGCCGACGGCGGCGTGACCAGCACCTCCATCGGGTCCTATCTTTACGACAGGATGCCGAACGGGACGGACTTCACCATCCCGCGCGAGATGGGGATTCAGGGCATCAACCTCGCCTTCCTCGACCGCGCCTATCAATACCATTCGCCCGAGTCCGTCCCTGAAAAGCTGGATATCGGCTCGGTCCAGCACATGGGATCGCAGACGCTGGAGATGGCCACGCGACTGATGGGTGCCGATGCTCTGCCCGCCAGCGGCCCGTCACAGGTCTATGCCGACGTCTTTGGCCGCATCCTGCTGGTTCACCCGCCCGTCGTCGGCTGGGTCCTGCTGGCCCTGTCGCTGGTGGGCCTTGCCTTCGCGATCTATCGCGCGCGCAACGTCACGGCGCTTCGACCGATGCAGGTCGTGCAGGGCATGCTGGACGGGGTGTGGTTCATCGCCGCCAGCCTGATCCTGTCGCACGGCGTGCGTATGCTGGCGGGGCCGCTGAGCTTCAGGGGCGAGACCTATTACACCCTGCTACACCGCCTGCCGTGGATGGAGGCTGCGACCGCGCTGGTGGTGCTGGCCCTCACTTTTGTCCTGTTGTCGGGTGGTCGGGCCGCGCACCGTCGGGTGCTGGGTTACGGCTTTGCTCTGGTAACACTTGTCGTCGCCATCATCGGCAAGGCCGGTCCGGTCTATATCGGTGCGGGTGCCGTGGCCGCCGTACTGTCCCTGTGGCCGGGCGCGGCGTCGCGCAGCCTGTGGGGCGGGTGGATCGGCACTCTGGCGCTGGCCTTTATTTTAGGGTGCGCGCTGCAACGCTATGCGCCGCCCGTCGCCCTGATCATCGTCTGGCCTCTGCTGCTCGCCTCTGTCGCCATGGCCATCAGCGCATGGCTGTCGCCGTCGCTCAGCGAGCTGCGCGGGCTTATCGCTCCCGCCATCGCCACCATCATCGGCGGCGCATGGCTGATGGGCTATGGCCATTTCGTCTTTTCGGCGCTGGGGATTTCCGTGCCGGGGGCACTGGGCTTTATCGGTTTCCTGACGCTGATGTTCCTGCGCCCGCTGGTTCCGGCGCGGGGAGATCACTGGCTGACGGTGATCGGGGCGACCTGCCTGTTGGCCGCCGTGGGCCTCAGCGCAGGATCGCAACTGGCCGAGCCCGCAACCAAGACGGTCATCCACGCGACGAAATAGCCAAGCTTTAAGCTTATAGTAGCGCCGTTCTGCGATTGAGCGGTCATGAAGCTCATCCACGCCCTACAGGACAACAGTGACCCCAACTCGCTGGTGTCGCGCTTTCGACGTGCCCGCAGCCGCCGCGTGGTCGAACTGATCCGCGCCATCCATGCCGAGCGCGGTCAGTGCCGCATCATCGATCTGGGCGGCGAGGCCAACTATTGGCATCTGTTCGACCGCGAGCTTCTGGCCGAATGCGGGGTCCATATCACCCTCGTCAATCCGGGCGGGGTGGACGATGTGTGGGCCGAAGACCTGTTCACCGTGGTGGATGACGATGCGACCCACCTGCCGCAATATGCCGACAACAGTTTCGATCTGGTCCACTCCAACTCGGTGATCGAGCATGTCGGCGACTGGGTGCGGATGGAGGCCTTTGCCGCCGAATGCCGCCGCCTGGCCCCGCGCTACTACGTCCAGACACCGAACTTCGGCTTTCCGGTAGAGCCGCATTTCTCCAGCCTGTTCTTCCACTGGCGCAGCGAGCAGTCGCGCGCCCGCGCCCTGATGCGTCGCGCCCATGGCTTTTCGCAAAAGGCCCCCGACATTGGCGCGGCCATGCGCGATGTCCAGCACGCCCGCCTGCTGGACAAGGCCCAGTTCCGCTTCCTCTATCCCGACGCCGTGCACCATGACGAAAAGGTCGGCCCCCTGACCAAGTCCCTGATCGCGGTGCGGGGGCGTTGACGCTATCGCCCGCGCGATTGCAGCGTTAGTGTCGGCCCATGTCGAACCCTGTCCTCGTCACCGGATCGGCCGGCTTCATCGGCTTTCACACCGCCCAGCGTCTGTTGGCGCGGGGCGAGACGGTAATCGGGATCGACAATCTGAACAGCTATTATGATCCGGCGCTGAAACAGGCGCGGCTGGATCAACTGCTTGCCCATCCGTCCTATGTCCACCACACCCTCGATCTGACCGATCGGAGCGGTGTGGATCGGGTGTTCGCACAACATGCGCCGCGCCGGATCGTCCATCTGGGCGCACAGGCCGGTGTCCGCTACAGCCTCGAAGCGCCCGAGACCTATGTGTCGTCGAACGTCACCGGCTTCCTGTCGATTTTGGAGGCGGCGCGGGATCTGGGGTGTGACCACCTCGTCTATGCCTCGACCAGCTCGGCCTATGGGGCCAATGGCAAGCGGCCCTTCGCCCCGTCGGACGGGGCCAACCATCCGCTCACCCTCTATGCCGCGACCAAGCTGGCCAATGAGGGCATGGCCCACGCCTATTCCCACCTGTTCGGTATTCCGATGACGGGACTGCGGTTCTTCACCGTCTATGGTCCGTGGGGCCGGCCCGATATGGCGCTGTTCAGATTCACCCGCGCCATACTGAAAGACGAGCCGATCGACGTTTATGGCGAAGGGCGGATGAGCCGCGACTTCACCTATATCGACGACATCGTCACCGGCATTATCGCCGCTCTGGACCAGCCCGCCACCATCAACCCCGCATGGGACGCCAGCCATCCCGATCCGGCGACCAGCGGCGTGGCCCCGTGGCGCATTCTCAATCTGGGCGCAGGCCAGCCCGTGCCGCTCATGCGCTATATCGAGGTGCTGGAAGACAAGCTGGGCCGCAAGGCCAGACTGAACCTCATGCCCATGCAGGACGGCGATGTCGCCCACACCGAGGCCGATGTCTCGGCCACCGTGGCCGCCCTCGGCTACGCCCCCTCGACGCGGGTTGAGGAGGGCGTGGGCCGGTTCGTGGACTGGTACTGCAACTTCTACCGCGAGAACTGATCGGCCGAACTTAGCCCCCGTCGGTCCAGACCGTCTTGTAGAGGTCGAAGCGACGGTCACGCAGGTTCTTCACTGTCCCCTGCGCCCGCGCCCAGGCCAGATCGGACAGATCAAGGTCAGCCACCGTCACCGTCTCGACGTTCTCGGTCGCCTCTGCGGCGATGCCGTCACGGGCAAAGGGGAAGTCGCACGGCGTCAGGATACAGGACTGGGCGTACTGGATGTCCATGTTCTCGACATTGGGCAGGTTGCCGACATTGCCGGACAGCACGACATAGCACTGGTTCTCGATGGCCCTGGCCTGACCGCAATAGCGCACCCGCAGATAGCCCTGCCGGTTGTCGGTGCAGAAAGGCACGAACAGGATGCGCGCCCCCTCGTCCACCATCCGGCGGGCAATCTCGGGGAACTCGGAATCATAGCAGATCATCACCCCGATCGGCCCGCAATCGGTCGGGATGGCATGGACGCGATCCCCGCCCTTGATGTTCCACCAATGGCGCTCGTTCGGGGTCGGGTGCAGCTTTTCCTGCTCGTGCACCGAACCATCGCGCAGGAAGACATAGGCGACGTTCTGGATGTCGCCGTCATCGGTCCGCGTCGGGTGCGAGCCGCCGATGATGTTGACGTTATAGCTGACCGCCAGCTGGCGCATGGCCTCGACAAAGCGCGGCGTATAGCGGGTCAGGTGCTCGATGGATTCCACCGGCGTCAGCTTCTTCGGCTCCAGCGACAAAAGCTGGAGGGTGAACAGCTCGGGGAAGACGACAAAGTCCGCGCGGTAGTCAGACACCACATCGACGAAATATTCGATGTTGGACATGTATTCGTCAAAGCTCTCGACCTTGCGCATCTGTAGCTGGACGGTGGCGACGCGCACGGCCTCCTTGGTCGTAAAGGCGGCCCCGCGTCCGGTGTCCTCGACGAAATAAGGATTGCGCCAGACCATGTGCGAGGCGTGGCCCATCGACTGTTTGTCGGTCGGCAGATAGCCGCTCAGCACCCCTA
>NZ_CAMZFB010000075.1 GCF_947305955.1 uncultured Brevundimonas sp. | reverse complement strand
AGTCGTGCCGCGTGGCCAAGGCGCAGGAATCGCCATTTCGATGGTCGCAGCCTTCTTTATTTTTAGACATCGCTTCCCTGACGAATGGGGCGGCGAAATAGGTCTATTTCTCGTGTTGTGCGTGATCGTTCTCTCCACAACATGGAGTCGCGCCTCGGCGAAATTAGCCCCCGAGATCATCAAAGAAAAACCGCCGGAGGTTTAACCTCCGGCGGTTTTGACTTCTAAGCCCTAGGCTTAGTCCCAGTTGAGGACGACCTTGCCGGACTGGCCGGACTTCATCGCCTCGAAGCCTTCGCGGAACTCGCTGTAGTGCATCTGGTGGGTGATCAGCGGGGTCAGGTCCAGACCCGCCTTCAATAGGCCCAGCATCTTGCGCCACGTCGTGAACATCTCGCGGCCATAGACGCCCTTGATGTTGATGGCTTTCAGGATGATCTGGCCCCAGTCGGTTTCAACCGGACGGGCCGGAATGCCCAGCAGCGCCAGACCGCCACCCATAATCAGGGTGTCCACGCATTGCTTGAACGCGATGGGCGAGCCGGACATTTCCAACGCCACGTCGAAACCGACCTTGAGGCCCAGTTCCTTCATCACGTCGTGCAGGTCTTCACGGGTGGTGTTTACGGTGCGAACGCCCGGCACGACCTTTTGCGCCAGTTCCAGACGGAAGTCGTTGATGTCGGTCAGCACCACGGTACGCGCACCGGCGTGACGGGCCACAGCGGCAGCCATGACACCGATCGGGCCTGCGCCCGTAACCAGCACGTCCTCGCCCAGCAGATCGAACTGCTGTGCGGTGTGAACGGCATTGCCGAACGGGTCGAGGATGGAGCCGATCTCATACGGCACGTCATCCGGCAGCTCGATTACGTTGAAGGCCGGAGCCACGACATATTCGGCAAAGCAGCCCTGACGGTTCACACCGATGCCGCGCGTGTGCGGGTCGAGGTGGAAATGACCGGCGCGGGCGGCTTCGGAGTTCAGATCGATGACGTGACCCTCGGCCGAGACGCGTTGGCCGATTTTCAGCGGGCGATCCACCTCGGCACCGATGGCGACGATGTCACCGGCGAACTCGTGGCCGGTGATCATCGGAACAGGCACGTTCTTTTGCGACCACTCGTCCCAGTTCCAGATGTGGATGTCGGTGCCGCAAACGGCGGTGCGGCGTACTTTGATCAGCACATCTTCCGGTCCCATTTGCGGGATCGGGGCGGTGATCTGTTCAAGACCTTCGGCGGGCTGGGTCTTGGCCAGCGCCTGCATGGTGCCGGTGGGGATGGTGCCGATCATTGAATGACTCCCAGTTCCTTACCCGCTTGGGTGAAGGCTTCGACCGCACGGTCGATTTGTTCAAAGGTATGGGCCGCCGACATTTGCGTGCGGATACGCGCCGCGCCGCGCGGCACGACAGGGAAGCTAAAGCCGATCACATAGACGCCCAGTTCCAGCAGACGGGCCGCCATGTCCTGCGCCAGCTTGGCATCGCCCAGCATGACTGGAATGATCGGATGCTCGCCCGGCAGCAGGTCGAAACCGGCCTCGGCCATCTTGGTGCGGAAACGCTGGGCGTTGGCGAACAACTGGTCGCGCAGCTTGTCGCCCTCTTCGCCTGCCGCGATGCGGATGGCTTCCAGCGACGAGCCGCAGACCGACGGGGCCAGAGCATTCGAGAACAGGTAGGGACGGGCGCGCTGCTTCAGCAGGGCCACGACATTGGCATTGGCGCAGATGAAACCACCCATCGCCCCGCCCAGCGCCTTGCCGAAGGTACCGGTGACGAAATCGACCTTCACGCCGTTGTGCGCGAACGAGCCTCGCCCCTTCGGACCAAGGAAGCCCGTGGCATGGCAGTCATCGACCATGATCAGGGCTTGGTACTGGTCAGCCAGCTTACGGATTTCATCCAGCTTGCCGATATAGCCGTCCATCGAAAACGCACCATCGGTTGCGATGATGATATCGCGGGCACCGTCCGCACGGGCCTGTTTCAGTTGCGCCTCAAGGTCTGCCATGTCCGAGTTGGCGAAGCGATAGCGCTTGGCCTTGCACAGGCGCACGCCGTCGATGATCGAGGCGTGGTTCAGGCTGTCCGAGACAATCGCGTCCTCGGCCCCGAACAGAGGCTCGAAGATGCCGCCATTGGCGTCGAACGCGGCGGCGAACAGGATGGTGTCCTCAAAGCCGAGATAGTCGGCAATGGCCCGCTCCAGTTCCTTGTGGATTTCCAGCGTGCCGCAGATGAAGCGGACCGATGCGGTACCCGCACCCCACTTTTCCTGCGCCTTGATACCGGCTTGGGTGACGCGCTCGTCACCGGCAAGGCCCAGATAGTTGTTCGCGCAGAAGTTCAGCACGTCGCGGCCATTGACCGAGATAACCGGCCCTTGGCGCGAGGCGATCACGCGCTCGGGCTTGGTCAGGCCCTGTGCGTCGATATCAGCCAGTTCGGCCGAAACACGTTCGTAGAATGCAGGATTCGCAGATTGGGTCATATTTGCTCGCTACGATGAATTTCGGCGTGATTAAACCCCTTTTATCGCGGGGTCTTAGGCTGAGTATTCCCCTGTTCTGTGACGTTCGTAAAGGGCGACACGGTGACCTTGCCGCCGCAGGCCTCGATATCGACCGGCAGGGTCGGCAGACCGCCACCGCCCGGCGCGACGAGGTTCCAGCCCCTGACCTTGGGACAGACCTTCTCGCCCGCCGCCTCATTGGGGATGACCGACCACCCCAGATAGAATTGGGCCTTGTCACCGGATTTCAGCTCCACCCGATCACTCCCCTCCTCCGACACGAAATAGCTGTCGGTGGTTTGCTCGACCTTCAGGGCGCTGGACTTGTCTTGCAGCGGTGTCAGCTGCGGCCATTTCGGCAACAGGCATCCGGTCGCGCCCTTGACGGTCAGCGTCACCAGTTGGTTCCGGTGGCCCATGCCCGCATCCGTCTCGCCCAGCTCGGCTTCCAGCTGATCGGCGCGGCACGACGTCAGCGTCGGCGCCGGAGCCGCCGTGTTGGTCGTGCGTGAACACTGGATGATGTTGCCGTCCTCACGGACCAGCTCGCCCGTCTCGCGATTGCCCTCGGTCACCACGTGCCAGCGGATGGCACCTGAGGTGTAAAGCACACCGCGCTCGGCGGGCTTTCCGGTCAGGGTCAGCGTCTCGCCGTCCGCCGTGATGCGGGCCGTGCCGCCGGCTTCATAGGTCACCGCGATGGTCTGACCGCGTCCGCACGAATATTCCTGTGACGCAGCCTGAGAGATGGCGGATTCCAGATCCAGCCCCCCGCCATCGCCCGTCGGTGCGGGCTGCTGCTGGCAGGCCGCCAGAACGGGAAGGATAAGAGCCAGTTTTGCGACGCGCATGGATGCGACCCCATTATAATACGGGCCGTCAGGCGACCCTTTCGTGATTAACGCGACACAGGCCCGCAGGCTCCTGACATTAAATCCCTGTAACGGGTTGCGAGGTGATATTTTATAACATATCAAAATCGCCATCAGGTTCAGTGGTGGTTTTGATGACGTCCAAATCTTTTTTGTTTTCCGTCTCCGTCTTCGCCCTGTGCGCCAGCGCAGCACAGGCCCAGTCGCAATCGAATGATCCCCACAATCACGATGTGACCGAGGTGGACGAAGTTGTGGTGCGCGCCCTTCCTCTGGGCCGCAGCGGCGATGACATCGCCTCGCACGTCTCCCTGCTCAGCGGTGATGATCTGGTTCACCGCCGCACCTCCAGCCTTGGCGACACGCTCAGCAGCCTGCCGGGGGTGAACTCGGACGCTTTCGGTGGCGGGGCCAGCCGCCCTGTCGTGCGCGGCCAGACCAGCCCGCGCGTCAAGGTCCTGAGCGAAGGTGCCGCCCTGATCGACGCCTCGGAAGTCTCGCCAGACCACGCCGTCTCGGGCGAGCCGCTGCTGCTGGACGGTGTTGAAATCCTGCGCGGTCCGTCAGCCCTGCTTTATGGCGGTGGCGCTATCGGCGGCGCAGTGAACCTGCTGGACCGCAAAATCCCCACCCGCGTTCCCGTCAACGGTGGCGAGGGTGTGCTCGAATACCGTCACGGCAGCGTCGACAACGAGGACGCCGGTGTCGCGGGCCTGACCGTCGGCAAGGGCCAGTTCGCCCTGCGTCTGGAAGCCGTCGCCCGCCGCTCGGACGACTATCGCATCCCCGACAGCGACGAGAAGCGCCTCGACGGCAGCTATAACAACACCTTCACCGGCACCATCGGTGCCTCTTGGATTGGCGAGCGCGGCTATCTGGGTGCCGCCTATACCGAACAGAACAGCACCTATGGTCTGTCGGGCCACAGCGAAGAGTTCGCCTCGTGCCACCCGCACGGCACCTCGCTGCATTGCGGCGGCCACGGCCACGATGATGACGACGACGACCATGGTCACGATCACGACCATGGTCACGATCACGACCATGATCACGACCACGGCGTGCCCGAAGTGCGTCTGCACAGCCAGCGCTGGGACCTGCGCGGCGAGTTGACCGACGTGATGCCGGGGATCGAGCGTATCCGCCTGCGCGCCGGCCACACCGACTATCAGCATCGCGAGATCGAAGAAGGTGAAACCCTGACCACCTTCTCCAACCGTGGCTATGACGGCCGTCTGGAAGTCCAACACAGCGAGTGGAACGGCCTGCGTGGCGTCGGCGGCATTCAGGTCAGCAAGTCGGACTTCAGCGCCGTGGGCGAGGAAGCCTATCTGAAACCGACCGAGACCAAGTCCACCGGCCTGTTCCTGATGGAAGAATACGAGGTTGGCCTGTGGCACCTCGAGGCGGCCGTCCGCAAGGAATGGGTCGACACCGCCGTAATCAACGGCACCGCTGTCGATCACGATCCGCTGTCGCTGTCCGCTTCGGCCCTTTGGCATTTCAGCCCCAGCTACAGCGCCTCTGTCTCGCTGGCCCGCTCGCAGCGTGCCCCGACGGCACAGGAACTGTTCGCACGCGGCGTCCACATGGCGACCAACACCTATGAGTTGGGCACCGACACGCTGGATCTGGAAACGGCCCGCTCGCTGGAAGTCACCCTGCGCAAGCGCAACGGTCGCATCACCGGCTCGCTGAGCGGCTATCTGTATGACTATCAGGACTACATCTTCGCCGACACGCTGGACCAGCATGAAGACTTCCGCCTGATCCGCTATACCCAGGCTGACGCCACCTTTACGGGCCTTGAGGCGGAGGTAACCGCCGAACTGACGCCGTGGCTCAGCGGTACGGTTTACGGCGACTATGTGCGTGCCAAGCTGGAGGACGGCGATAACCTGCCGCGCATTCCGGCGGGACGTCTGGGCGGTCGCCTGCAGGCCGAGCACGGTCCGTGGTCGGGTGAAATCGACTATACCCGCGTCTTCGAACAGACCCGCGTTGCCGAATACGAAGACCACACTCCGGGCTATAATCTGCTGAGCGCCACCGTCTCCTATGGCTTTGACATTGGCGAGACGGCCGATGCCGAACTCTATCTGCGCGGCAGCAACCTGCTGGATGAAAAGGCATGGAGCCATGCCTCCTTCCTCGGCGAACGTGCGCCAATGCGCGGTCGCGGCGTGACCGCAGGGGTGCGCCTGCGCTTCTGATCCACGTAGTCAGCGCCCAATAAAAATGGGGGACGAATTCCGACGGAATTCGTCCCCTTTTTGCGTTGAAGGCGAATGAAGATGGCCAAGATTTCCAACCGGACAGGAACATTACGGTTCAGACGCGGTTCACCCTTGCAACTGTAAACGTGACGCCAATCCGGTTCACACCACCTCCCCGATTCAGGCTGAAGATCCCTCAGATATGTCGCCAGTTACCCTCCTTCTTGCTCTTGCATCCGTTGCGACGGATGCCGGTACCCCGCCCGCGATCCAGCAGGTTCCCGAACCGGCCCACGCTCCGATCCAGGAGTCGTCCCAGACCATCGACGAGAACACCTATGACCTCGGCACCATCGAGGCTGTAACGACCTCGCGTCGCGGCGCGGCTCTTGGCGGCTATGAGCCCGAGGCGGTTCTGGATGCCGAAACCCTGAAGGCCTATGGCGCAGGCACGATTGAAGAGCTGCTGACCCTGCTGGAGCCGCTGACCCGTTCGGCACGCGGTGGCTCGCCGGTCTTCCTCGTCAACGGTCGCCGCATCTCGGGCTTCCAGGAAATCCGCGGCATTCCGCCCGAAGCCATCGAGCGCACCGAAATCCTGCCGGAAGAAACCGCCCTGTCGTACGGCTATACCGCCGACCAGCGCGTGGTGAATTTCGTGCTGAAGGAAAACTTCCGCTCGGTCGCCGTGCAGGGTCAGGTCAAGCGCCCGTTCGAGGGTGGCCGCACCCAGAGCGAGCTGGAAACCAATATCGTCCGCATCGGCGGCACACAGCGCTGGACTCTGGACCTCGAATATCAGGCCGACAGCCCGCTTTATGAAACCGAGCGCGATATCCAGCGCGAGATCGCGGGCATCGGTGCAACGCCGGAAGAACTGGTCGCCTATCAAACCCTGAACCCGCGCCGTCGCGGCTATGAGGTCAGCGGTTCGTACAAGCGCGATCTGGAGAACGGCATCGGCCTGACCTTCAGCGGCAATGTGCAGCAGAACAACCGCCTGTCCTATCTGGGTCTGCCGGGTGTTTCGGTCACCCTGCCCGCTTCCAGCCCCTTCTCGCCCTATGCCGACGATGTACGCGTCCAGCGCTTCCTCGGCTCGGCTGGCCCGCTTTCGCGTGACAGCGACAGCCTGACGGCCAACATCAACGCCCTTGCCGACGGCTATTTCGGTGACTGGCGCTGGACGGTCAGTGGCGGCGTCAAGCGCAGCGAGACCGACACCACCACCATGCGCGGCCTGAACACCACCGCGTTCAACGCAGGCGTGTTGAACGGCACGGTTGATCCGTTCGGGGACCTGTCGGTCCTGCCGCTTAATCCGAATGACGAGTCGAAGTCGATCAACACCTCGGCCAATGTCGAGGGCGTGATCAACGGTGCCCTGTGGCAGGCCCCTGCCGGTGCGCTGAACGCCACCTTCAAGGCGGGCTTCGACACCCAGAAGCAGGAAGCTGAAAACCTGCGCAACGGCGTCTATTCCGAGCGCAGCCTGTCGCGTGACCGTTTCAGCGCGTCCGGTAACTTCAACATGCCGCTGTTCAGCCGCGACATGGAAGGCATCGGCAAGCTGGGCGACCTGTCGGCCAACCTGAACGTCCAGCTGGAAGACCTGTCGGACTTCGGCGGCCTGAACAAGTGGAGCCTCGGCCTCAACTATTCGCCGATCGACTCTCTGACCTTCACCGCCTCCTATGCCGATGAACAGTCGGCCCCGTCGATGGCCCAGCTGAACGACCCAACCTTGGTCACCCCGAACGTGCCGGTCTATGACTTCGCCACCGGCCAGAGCGTGATCATCAACCGTCTGGAAGGCGGTAACCAGGGCCTGTCGGCCGAAGACAAGTCGATCCTGCGTCTGGGCGTCAACTGGACGCCGCTGAAGGACAAGGACCTGCGCTTCACGGCCAACTACACCCGTACCGAGACGGATGGCGTGATCGCCTCCTTCCCGACCATCACGCCGGACCTCGAAGCGGCCCTGCCGGAACGCTTTACCCGCGACATTGCCGGCAACCTGATCGAGATCGACGCCCGTCCGCTGAACTTCGACAACAGCCTCAAGGAAGAAATCCGCTGGGGTCTGAACTTCTCGACGCCGTTCGGCAAACCCAATGCAGCGGCCATGGCCCGTCAGGGCGGTGAAGGCCGTCCACCGATGGGTGG
>NZ_CAMZFB010000074.1 GCF_947305955.1 uncultured Brevundimonas sp. | reverse complement strand
CGAAAAACGGGCTGCGGGCCCGATAGAACCAGCCCGGCATGCGCCCGCCGAAGACAATCCCCCTCAGGTTCTGGACCTCGCACAGTTCGCGGCGGGCATCGTACAGTCTTTGCCCGATACGCAGGCGGCGACGGGTCGGGTCCACACAGACCTCCATCCCGTACAGCCATTCCCCGTGGGGATCGTGCCGCGAGGCATAGCCGCCGCCGGTAATGTCCTCCCAGGTATGGGCCCGCATGGCCGATGCCTCGTCGATGCGGAAGCTGGCCGCATAGCCAACGATCTCGCCTTCATACTCCACCACCAGCTGGCCATCGGGATAGATGGCGATCTGGCCGCGCAGCATCCCTGCCGTATAGGGGATGTCATCCTTATAGACCCGACCGACCAACGCACTGATCGCACTCACATCCGCCATGCGGGCGTTACGGATGGTCAGGATGGCGGGCTTTGCAGGGTCGGAGGCGGGCAGATTTTCATGGGTCATGCCCCGCTAAACGCTCGTGCGCCGCAAAGGTGGCGCGTAGCCGCTACGTCAAATCCGGTCGCAGGTTTTGAACCGTGTTCCACATTTCAAATGAGAACATCTTGTGAACCAGAACAAACCGTGTACTAATCCCTTCATCGAGGGAGCGGGTCCTGGCGGGTCTCTCCCAAGGTCCTACGGGAATCTGGCCATGAATCATGGCAAGGGAGAGATCGACACCAATGACACAGGCGGCATTGAAACTAGTGGCTAAGGCAGACTCCGATAAACAACGCGCCCTCGAGGCAGCAATCGCCCAGATCGACCGTGCGTTCGGCAAGGGCTCGGTCATGAAACTGGGCAAGGCCGGTCAGGTCGCAGAGATTGAATCGGTTTCGACCGGCTCGCTCGGCCTCGACATGGCTCTGGGCATCGGCGGCCTTCCGGTGGGCCGCGTGATCGAAGTTTTCGGTCCAGAATCCTCGGGTAAAACCACTCTGGCCCTGCACACCGTGGCCGAGGTCCAGAAGAAGGGTGGCGTGGCCGCCTTCGTGGACGCCGAGCACGCGCTTGATCCGGTCTATGCCCAAAAGCTGGGCGTGAACCTCGACGACCTGCTGGTCTCGCAGCCGGACGCCGGTGAACAGGCGCTGGAAATCGTCGACACCCTCGTGCGTTCGGGTGCCGTGGACATCGTGGTCGTGGACTCGGTGGCCGCCCTGACCCCGCGCGCCGAAATCGAAGGTGAAATGGGCGACAGCCTGCCGGGCCTGCAGGCCCGCCTGATGTCGCAGGCCCTGCGCAAGCTGACCGCCTCGATCAACAAGTCGAAATGCATCGTGCTGTTCATCAACCAGATCCGTCACAAGATCGGCGTGATGTACGGCTCGCCCGAAACCACCACGGGCGGTAACGCCCTGAAATTCTACGCCTCGGTACGCCTCGATATCCGCCGCACCGGCGCGATCAAGAACCGCGACGAGGTGGTCGGCAACACCACCCGCGTGAAGGTCGTGAAGAACAAGGTTGCCCCGCCGTTCCGCGAGGTCATCTTCGACATCATGTACGGCGAGGGCATCTCCAAGATCGGCGAGATCATCGATCTGGGCGTCAAGGCGGGCATCGTCGAGAAGTCCGGCTCGTGGTTCTCCTATGACTCGACCCGCATCGGTCAGGGCCGCGAGAACGCCAAGGAGTTCCTCAAGAACAACCCCGACATGGCCGAGGCCATCGAGAAGGCTGTTCGCGCCTCCACCAACAAGATTGCCGACGAGCTTCTGGGCACTCCGGAACCGGACGAAGGTCAGGACCTCGAAGGCTAAAACATCTCCGCCCTCCTCCGGCGACCCGCCTACCGACCCCGTCGGAGGCGGGGTGGAGAAGGCCCACCCGTTCGACCGGGTGGGCCTCTTTTTTTGCCCACCGTGGCCCCCCGGCCCTTTTCCTGACACCCCATAAGCGGCAGGGTCGGTTTCCTCCTTCCCGACCATGAGACCCGCGATGACCGATTTCGCCACTGCCGACCTGTGTGACGCCCATCCCAACAAGGTGAAGGTCTGCGCCACGGCCTTCCGCAGCTTTGGCAAGATCACTGCCTTTTGCGGCCCGATGCGGACCCTCAGCGTGCTCGATGACAACGCCCTTGTCCGCTCGACGCTCGAAGGTCCGGGTCGCGGCGCGGTGCTGGTGGTGAACGGCGGCGGCTCGCTCAAACGCGCGCTGGTGGGTGACAACCTTGCCAAACTGGCCATCGACAACGGCTGGGCGGGCATCATCGTCAACGCCGCCATCCGTGACAGCGCCGTCATCGACACCATGGAGGTGGGCGTCAAAGCCATCGGCACCTGCCCGCTGCGCTCCGACCGCGACGGCATCGGCGAGCAGGATATCCCGACCAGCTTCGGCAATGTCATCTTCCGTCCCGACGACTGGATCTATGCCGACGCCGATGGCGTCATCGTCTCGACCGAACGTCTGGTCTAGGCCCGCCCACCATTCGCCAAGGGGCTAAGGTCTTCGGGGGTGATGCACTCGCCCCAAAAAACCTATATGACGCCCTGACCTTTTTCGCAGCGCGGTCACCCGATGGCGCTGCCCACCCGACACACCGAATAGTCCGATCATAAAATGACCAGCCTCAAGCAGATACGTTCGACCTTCCTCGATTACTTCGGCAACGACGGCCACGAGAAGGTGCACTCCGCGCCGCTGGTGCCGCAGAACGATCCGACCCTGCTGTTCGTCAACGCGGGCATGGTGCCGTTCAAGGACTATTTCACCGGCGCTGCTGTGCCGCCGTATCCGCGTGCTACCTCGTCGCAAAAGTGCGTCCGCGCTGGTGGCAAGCACAACGACCTGGACAACGTCGGCTATACCGCCCGTCACCACACCTTCTTTGAAATGCTGGGCAACTTCTCGTTCGGCGACTATTTCAAGGACCACGCGATTGAAAGCGCTTGGGGCCTGCTGACCAAGGAGTTCGGCCTCGATCCGAAGAAGCTGCTGGTCACGGTTTACCACACCGACGACGAAGCCTTTAACATCTGGAAGAAGGTCACGGGCTTCTCGGACGACAAGATCATCCGCATCCCCACCAACGACAACTTCTGGGCCATGGGCGACAACGGCCCTTGCGGTCCGTGCACCGAAATCTTCTACGACCACGGCGAGCACATCTGGGGCGGCCCTCCCGGTTCGCCGGAAGAGGACGGTGACCGCTTCGTCGAGATCTGGAACAACGTCTTCATGCAGTTCGAAAAGGAGAACGACGAGATCGTTCGCGAACTGCCCAAGAAGTCGGTCGACACCGGCATGGGTCTGGAGCGTATTGCCGCTGTGCTGCAGGGCGTTCACTCCAACTATGAGATCGACCTGTTCCGCAACCTGATCGCTGCTTCGGAAGACGCGACCAACACCAAGGCCGAGGGCGACCTGCAGGCCAGCCACCGCGTGATCGCCGACCACCTGCGCTCGTCGTCCTTCCTGATCGCCGACGGTGTGACCCCGTCGAACGAAGGTCGCGGCTATGTGCTGCGCCGCATCATGCGCCGCGCCATGCGCCACGCCCACCTGCTGGGCGCGCAGGACCCGCTGATGTACCGTCTGGTTCCGGCCCTGATCACCGAGATGGGCGAAGCTTATCCGGAACTGGGCCGCGCACAGGCCTTCATCGAAGACACCCTGAAGCAGGAAGAAATCCGTTTCCGCACCACGTTGGGTCGCGGCATGCACCTGCTGGACGAAGCCACCAAGGACCTGTCCGAAGGCGGCGTCATCTCGGGCCACACCGCCTTCACCCTGTACGACACCTACGGCTTCCCGCTGGACCTGACACAGGACGAAGCGCGTCGCCGTGGTCTGGCCGTCGACAACGAAGGCTTCGAGGCCGAGATGGCCGAGCAGCGCCAGCGCGGCAAGGCCAACTGGAAGGGCTCGGGCCAGACCGCCAACGCAGGCGAATGGCTGGCCATCCGTGACCAACTGGGTGCCACCACCTTCACCGGCTATGACAACACCGACGGCGAAGGCACCGTGGTCGCCATCGTATCGGAAGGCGCACGCGTCGAAACCGCTTCGGCAGGCGCAACCGTCGAAGTCCTGTTCGACCAGACCCCCTTCTATGGGGAAGGCGGCGGCCAGAACGGCGACAAGGGCACCGTGAAGTGGGCCGGTGGCAAAGGCCGTGTGCTGGACGTGCAAAAGCACGCCGGCGGCGACCTGTACGCCCACCAGATCGAAGTCACCTCGGGTGAACTGAAGATCGGTGCCAAGGCCGAGTTGCACGTCAACGCCGACGAGCGTCTGACTACCCGCGCCAACCACTCGGGCGCGCACCTGCTGCACACCGCGCTGAAGAACGTTCTGGGTGCCCACATCGCCCAGAAGGGCCAGATGGTGGACCACGAGCGCCTGCGCTTCGACTTCAGCCACAACGCCCCGGTGACGGACGAGGAAATCGCCCGCATCGAGGACGAGGTGAACGCGGTCATCCGCCAGAACGTCCCGGCCACCACCCAGCTGATGTCGCCGGAAGCGGCGATTGAAGCGGGCGCTATTGCCCTGTTCGGCGAGAAGTACGGCGAGGAAGTCCGCGTGCTGTCGCTAGGCAACTCGCTGAGCGAGCCGGGCAAGGCCTATTCGGTCGAACTGTGCGGCGGCACCCACGTCGCCCGCACCGGCGACATCGCCCTGTTCAAGATCATCTCCGAAGGTGGCGTGGCCGCTGGCGTGCGCCGTATCGAGGCCCTGACCGGCGAAGCCGCCCGTCAGTACCTGCTGGAACAGGCCAACATCACCCGCTCGCTGGCCCAGAACTTCAAGGTCCAACCGGCTGACGTCGCCCCGCGCGTCGAAAACCTGCAGGCCTCGGTCAAGACGCTCGAGAAGCAGGTTGCCGAACTGAAGAAGCAACTGGCGCTCGGCGGTGGCGGTGCCTCGGCCGCTCCGGAAGAGATCAACGGCGTGAAGGTCATCGCCCGCGTTCTCGACGGCGTGGACGGCAAGGGCCTGCGCGGCGTGGCCGAAGACTTCAAGAAGCAGATTGGCTCGGGCATCGTCGCTCTGGTCGGCGTGACCGATGGCAAGGCCGCCATCACCGTCACCCTCACCCCGGATCTGGTCGGCAAATACAACGCCGCCGACTTCGCCCGTGACGCCGTGATCGCCATGGGCGGCAAGGGTGCCGGCGGCAAGCCGGACTTCGCCCAAGGCGGCGCTCCGGACGCCTCCAAGGCCGAAGACGGCCTCGCCGCCATCAAGGCCAAGATCTAAGGATCGTCTGATAGCCAACAGAAAAGCCCGCCTCCCCCGAGGCGGGCTTTTTTGTAGGCGTCACCCCTGATCATCCGACGTCAAAGATGTACCATCCGTCTTCAGCAGATGGCGTCATCGAAATCGCTCTTAGGGTCGAGCCATCTTCGAACTTTAGGGTGCATTTTCCCTGAGTTCGAGCGACATCCACAATCCTTGCCTGCACTTGGACATGCAGAAGCCTGTGACCCGCATTGTAGCAGGTAACTCGTTGGCTTCTTGTACCAAATAGAAACTCAGCATGGGGCGATATGACTGATGCATTGGCCATATCAGAGTTATCTAAAGATTCGATTCAAACAAAAAGCCCGCCGGACGTATCCAGCGGGCTTTTCATTTTTAGTTCGCTAGCGCTCGGCCCGCGGGGCCTCGCTGCTTGAGCTTAACCAATACCCGGCAGGGCCTTCTTCAGGTTTTCCGAGACCTTGTCCAGGAAGCCTTCGGTGGTCAGCCAGCCTTGTTGATCGCCGACCAGCAGGGCCAGGTCCTTGGTCATGAAGCCCGACTCAACGGTTTCCACGACGACCTTCTCGAGGGTCTCTGCGAAGTTGGCCAGCTCGGCGTTGTTGTCCAGCTTGGCGCGGTGCTTGAAGCCACGGGTCCAGGCAAAGATCGAAGCGATCGAGTTGGTCGAGGTCGCTTCACCCTTCTGGTGCTGACGGTAGTGACGGGTCACGGTGCCGTGGGCGGCTTCGGTTTCCATGACCTTGCCATCCGGGGTCATCAGGACCGAGGTCATCAGGCCCAGCGAGCCGAAGCCCTGAGCCACGACGTCCGACTGCACGTCACCGTCGTAGTTCTTGCACGCCCAGACGAAGCCACCCGACCACTTCATGGCAGCAGCCACCATGTCGTCGATCAGACGGTGTTCGTAGTGCAGGCCGCGCGCCTTGAACTCTTCGGCGTAGTGGGCGTCGTAGACTTCCTGGAAGATGTCCTTGAAGCGGCCGTCGTAGGCTTTCAGGATGGTGTTCTTGGTCGACAGATAGACCGGATAGTTGCGCTGCAGGCCATAGGCGAACGAGGCGTGTGCGAACTCGCGGATCGACTCATCCTGGTTGTACATAGCCATAGCCACGCCAGCGCCCGGAGCCTTGTAGACTTCGTGCTCGATGACTTCGCCGTCGTCGCCGACGAACTTGATGGTCAGGGTGCCAGCACCCGGCATCAGGAAGTCGGTGGCCTTGTACTGGTCACCGAAGGCGTGACGGCCAACCACGATCGGCTGGGTCCAGCCCGGAACCAGACGCGGAACGTTCGAGCAGATGATCGGCTCGCGGAAGACAACGCCGCCGAGGATGTTGCGGATGGTGCCGTTCGGCGACTTCCACATCTTCTTCAGGCCGAATTCCTTCACGCGGGCTTCGTCCGGCGTGATGGTGGCGCACTTCACGCCAACGCCGTGCTTCTGGATAGCCTTGGCTGCGTCGATGGTGATCTGGTCGTCCGTAGCGTCACGGCTTTCCATGCCCAGATCGTAGTAGTCCAGCTCGAGATCGAGGTACGGGAAGACGAGCTTGTCCTTGATCATCTGCCAGATGATGCGGGTCATTTCGTCGCCGTCGATATCCACGATGGGGTTGGCGACCTTGATCTTGGCCATGCTTCGCCTCTTTGGTGCTGAGAAAGGTTTACGTTGGGGGCGGATATAGCCCTCCAACGCCCTGACGCAAAGCAATAGGGCACAAGAAATTTCGCGTTATTCGAGCTTGCCCGACAACCGGACTGTCCGCTTTAGTTCTCGGGCAAGGCAAGGACATCGCAATGACCCCCACACGCATTCTGATTATCGGCACTGTCGCGGCCACCCTTCTGGCCGGATGCAATGAGGCCGAGCCGCAGTCACAGTCCGCCGCGACTGCCCCCGACGCGAGCGAAGCTGCCGTCACTGCAGCGGCGACAACGGGAGACGCAGAGAGCGCCGCATCATCCCAAATTCCTTCGGAAACCAAGACCTTCCGCGAGTGGACCGCCGTCTGCGACAATGTGAATGCGTGCGCCGCCTATGGCCCCGCCGCCGATAATAGCGGTTTCGTCATGGTCCAGATCGACGCCGGTCCTTCTGCCAAACCGCAAGTCACTGCCGGTAGCTGGTCGCTTCCATCGGGAGCGTCGCGACTGTTGCTCAACATCGACGGACGCAACTACGCCGGCAAGATGGAGGCGGTCGACAGCGAAACCCCAATGCTCTCGATCAAGGACGCTTCCGACCAATTGATAGGGGCCATCGCCAATGGCCGCGCCATGACACTCACGGCCGGAGGGGAGACAGCGCATGTGACGCTGACCGGTGCCGCCGCCGCCTTCCTATGGATTGATGAACGTCAGGGCCGCCTTGGCTCGACCACCGCCCTCATCCGAAAGGGTCAGCGTCCGGCCAGCGCGGTTCCTGCCGCACCTACCCCTCCCAGACTGCAAGCCGCAGCGGCTGTGGCCCAATCGAACCTGCCTGCCCGCATGCCTGCGGCCGTCGCCAACGTTCCGGCGGTGCGCGAATGTGCGCAGAACGACAACACGTCGGAGCCTTGGGACGTCGCCCGCCTCGGCCCG
>NZ_CAMZFB010000073.1 GCF_947305955.1 uncultured Brevundimonas sp. | reverse complement strand
GTCCGTTGGCCTGTTTGCAGAGCGGACGACGCGCGAAGGTGCACCGGATTCCTCATATTTCCGTACATTTGTACAAGCTCGACAGATCTATTCGATCATTACCGCCAAGCGACATGGATGGTCTGGCAACGCCGAAGAACTGGTTCGTCAGAGCATGGCGGTCATCCTGAAAAACGCTCGGCGGGCCGATGGCTTGTATGTCCATCGGCTGTCAGCAAACGGCGAAGCTTTGGATGGCCGCGCTGACCTCTATGATCAGGCCTTTGTGCTTTTTGGCATGGCCTACGCAGGCCAAGCCCTGTCGGACGAATTGTTGTTCGATCGTGCAGAAGAACTTCTAGACGCGCTTGAACATCATTGGGCTGACCCCGCGGGTGGTTTTTTTGAAGGCGAGATCGTCGATAACAGTATCCGTCGACAGAACCCGCACATGCACCTGCTTGAAGCCTTTAATGCGCTTCATACGGCGAGCGGCAGGCAGCGTTTCGGTGATGCGGGTGTGAGGATTGCTGAACTGTGCCGCGATAAGTTCATTGATCCTACAACCGGGGCACTGAAAGAGTACTTCGCGCACGAATGGCTGCCCCTTGACGATGAGCGTGGCGAAGTCGTGGAACCCGGACATTGTTTTGAGTGGGCGTGGCTTTTCGAAGCGCTGGCCCAAAAAGGCTGGTCCGACGCTGTAATGGTATCCGATCGGATGACGGGCTTTGCGCGCGACCACGGCATTTGTAAAGTCCGTAACGTCGCTATGAACGAGATACTGCTGAATGGTCGCGTGCGATCCGCGCAGGCTCGTTTGTGGCCGCAAACCGAGAGACTCAAGGTCGCCTGCGCGCGATATGGCCGTACCGGCCGAGCCGAAGAGGCGTGGGAAATCGTGGCGGCTTACGAGGGATTGAAACAATACTATCTACCAGAGGCCCCGTGGCTCTGGATGGACAAGCTGAATGAGGATTTCAGCTTTGTTGAAGAGATGGTCCCGGCAAGCTCGCTGTATCACATCAGCTGCGGGGTATCAGAGTTGTTGGCTGTGAGTGTGGTCGAGGCTCCTCACGAGCCCCGTGCCACATGTACAGCCGATCTGGCTTAGCTTATCCACTTGCCAGCGCGGACTAACGCGCTGGGGACTTGGCGGTTGAGCTGCGTACCGATCCAGCGTGCTGTGTCGATCAGGGCGTCGAGGTCGTAGCCGGTTTCGAAGCCGCCGCGGTGGAGGGCGTAGACGAGGTCTTCGGTGGCGAGGTTGCCGGTTGCGCCGGGGGCGAAGGGGCAGCCGCCGATGCCGCCGACCGAGGCATCCAGAATGTCGACGCCAGCCTCTATGCCCGCATAGGCATTGGCCAGGCCTGTGTTGCGGGTGTCGTGGAAATGCAGGCGCAGTTTGGCGTCTGCGGCGACCTTGCGGGCGGCTTCGACCTTGCGGGTGACGCTCCATGGGTCGGCGACGCCGATGGTGTCGGCCAAGGCGATTTCCTTGAGCCCCATTTCCGCGACCGCGCCGACCATGTCGGTGACGTGATCGACCGAAATCTCGCCATCGAACGGGCAGCCCCAGACACAGGACAAGGTGGCCGACAGCGACGGAATGGCATCGCCCGCGCCCTCGGCATTGGCGCGTCCGGCCACGATGTCGGACAGCATCTGAAGCTGTTCCTTGGGCGCCAGCCCCTGGTTCTTCAGGCCAAAACCCTCGCTGACGGACAGGGAGACATTGACCTCGTCGACCGTCGTGCCGAGGGCGCGGTCATAACCCTTGCCGTTCAGAACAAGGCCGATACGGCTGCGGCCCGCTTCGTGGGGCAGGCTGGCCATGACCTCTTCGGCGCCGGCCATCTGGGGCACGTATTTGGGATGGACGAAGCTGACTGCCTCGATACGGCGCGCACCCGCTGCTTCGAGGCGGCGGATGAACTCCAGCCGGACTTCCGGCGTCAGCACCGTCTTTTCGTTTTGCAGGCCGTCGCGCGGGCCGACCTCAACGATTTCGATAAATCGTCCCATCAACGCTTACCATTGCTGTTCTGTTGGCCACCGTATGTGGACGGGGCATAGACGGTCAGGCGGACATCATCGCCGTTGGAATAGTTGTGGCCGCGCACCTCGCCGACGGAGCGGCCCGACTTGCCCAGATCCGACAGCGCCGTGCGGAAGCCTTGTTCCTGACGGGCTTCGACGATGACAGGGCGGCCCTCGGCCAGCGCCTTGGCCGCGCCTGCGCCGTCGGTCAGCTGGGTTTCGCGCCCCGTCAGGAAGACGAAGCTCGGCTCATGATAACCGGCAATGGCGACTGGACCGGGCAGGTGGCCTTGGGCCGGATGGATGCCCGCCTCCTTCATTGTGGCGACCAACTGGGGCGAGACGGAAAGCGGCTTTAACTGGCGCAGCGTTCCGGCCAGACCCGCGTGTCCGATGATGCCAAAGATCATGGCCGCCAGAACGGCGGTAACGGCGGCGCGGTTGACCAGCATGAAACCACCGATAGCTGCCGCCATCATCAGGCAGACGATGGTGATATTGGCCCACGTCTGGGCGGTGGAGCGCCCAAACTCGGTCAGACCATAGAGCACAAGGAAGGACAGCAGGACGGCGACCGCCAGCCCCAGCGCAGCCCCCACCCAGCGGCTGAAACGCCCCAGCGGTTTGGTCAGCGCAATCGCCATCAGCAGCGTCAACGCGCCAAAGGTCGGCAGGGTGTAGTGAACCAGTTTCGTCGGGACCAACTCGAACGCGATCCATGCCGGAACCAACCAGCAGATCGCAAAGCGGACCAGAGGTTCTTTCCGCTGTTTCCACGCGGTCACGAGCGCTGCGGGCAGCAGCAATGTGGTCGGGAACAGCAGCAGCGGTGCCAGCAGCAGATAGGTACCCGGAGGCGCGCCATGGCTTTCGTGGGCACTGACCAGCTTCGGTGCCAGATCGCCGCCCAGCGCCTCGCGCCAGAAGCCGCCGTCGGTCGCAATGGTGATCGCAATCGCCCACGGCCCCAGCATGATGGCCAGAAGCGGAATCCCCCATCCCCAGCCCAGACGGCCCAGCCAGCGGATATTGCGGTCCCACAGCGAAAGGCTGATCAGCGTCAGGCCGATAACCATCGGCCCGATCGGGCCCTTGACCAGTATGGACGCCCCCAAGGCGGCCCAGAACAGCAGCTTATGCAGTCTGGATGGGCGGATATCGTCGCGTGTGGCCAGATAGATGCGGGCCAAGGCCGCCATGGCCAGAGTGATCAGGCCGCATAAAAGGGCGTCGGTCTTGGCGATCCCCGCCTCGGTCGAGAGCAGGAACGTGGCCCCCAGCATGGCACCGGCCAGAAAGCCCGCGCGGTGTCCAAGGGTGGCAGAACCCAGCCACGCCAGAGCGGCGGCGGCCAGCATGGCCCCCAGCAGGGACGGAATACGATAGGGCTGGATGGCACGGTCTGCCGGATCGGACACCAGTCCGACGACTGCGGCCTGTGCCCAATAGATGCCGACCGGCTTTTTCCAGCGCGGATCGTCCTGAAAACGGATGTCGATATAGTCGCCGCTTTCCAGCATCTGGGATGTGGCCTGGGCGAACCGGCTTTCGTCGCGATCCAATGGCGGCAGCAGCAACAGGCCGGGCAAGCCCGCCAACAGGGTCAGCATGGCCGCCAGTAAGGGGCCGCGCCAGCCGACAATGAATCGATCCAGGTTCGGACGGGTCATAGCCTATTGCTATCATCCTTCCTTGCAGAGGCGAAAGCTTTTGGCACGGTGTGATGTGGGCAATGGAGGGTTGTACAAGTTTGGGTTACAGCTTTGGGTATGAACGCAGCTGCCCCCGCGCGCCCCTCTGGATTGGTTTCCGTCGTTGTGCCGGTGCATGACGAGGAGGGGGCGGTTTTATCGCTGGCACAGGATATCGCCGCCGCATTCCAAGGGCGGGACCACGAAATCCTTTTTGTGAACGATGCCAGCCGCGACGCCACGGGCAAGGTTCTGAAGTCTGCCCAAGCGCGTTTCCCGCAGATGCGGGTGCTGACCCATGAGCGTAATGCGGGCCAAAGCCGCGCGATCCGCACGGGTGTGCTGGCAGCGCGTGGCGATGTGATCGTGACACTGGATGGCGATGGCCAGAACCCGCCCGCGGATGCGCCGAGGCTGGTGGACCTGCTGTTGTCGTCGGGGCCGGAGGTGGGGCTGGTCGGAGGGCGTCGGACCAAACGTCAGGACAGCGTGGCCAAGAAGCGGGCCTCGCTTTGGGCCAATCGCATTCGCAAGCGTCTGTTGCAAGACGATGCCGATGATACCGGCTGCGGGCTGAAGGCTTTCCGGCGCGAGGCCTATCTGCGGCTACCCTATTTCGATCACATGCACCGCTATCTGCCGGCACTGATGATCCGCGAGGGCTATCGGAACCTCTATCTGGATGTGGCGCACCGCCACCGCGAGACGGGCCAGTCCAAATACACCAACTGGAGCCGCCTAAGGGTCTCGGTCAGCGATCTCTGGGGCGTCATGTGGCTTCAGGCCCGCAGCCGTCAGCCGGGGACCATCCGCGAGGACAATCCGCCTAGCTGAAGGCGAGGAAGATCAGGCTGACGACAGCCATCTCCGACACGCGGGCCATGGCGGCCAAAAGGGTGGACATAGGTTCGGCTCCGGATCGCTTGGATCGGACCTAAGCAAATGCGGTGCCATGTGCGCGGCGGTGGTTAAATCTCGGCCTTGCGCTTTTGGCCGGGCTTGGGGCGCCGGTCCTTCTGGCCCGAAAACTCGCGGCTTAGATAGGTCGAGCGGGCCGTATCCAGGACTTCGGGACCGCCCTTGAGGCCGCGCTTCTTGCCCGGCTGGCCCAGCACCTGGGCGGCAAAGGCCGACGGGGGCGGGGGCGGGACGGCGGCAGGCTTTGCCGGGGTGGTGACCGCAACCGGCAGGGTCTCGGGCTTGGGCTTTTTACCCTCGCCTTCCTGTCCCTGATGCTGGCGCCGGCCGTCATTCATCTCCTGTCCCACGGGCGAAGATGTTGGGCTCGCCGTCGTCGATCCGATGGGGGCAATAGGCCTGACCACGGCCTTAGTTTTCGGTGGCCTTGGCCAAGCGGTCCAGCTGTTCGCGCATAGCGTCCATCTGGCGGCGCATTTCGGCCAGGTCGTCAGAGGATTTTTCAGGTGCCGCAGCGGGGGGTTCGGTCTTGGGCGCGGCGGCGTTGCCATAGCCGAAACCCGGGAACATCCGCATGGCATTTTCGAACATGGCCATGTTCTGGCGCACGGCCTCTTCCATCAGCGCCCCGCCGGGCGTCTGGCCCAGAGCGCGCGTGAACTGCTGGCGGAACTGGTCCTGCTGGCGGGTAAAGCTGTCGAGCGACATTTCCAGATAGGACGGCAGGACCGACTGCATCTTGTCGCCATAGAAGCCGATAAGCTGGCGCAGGAACTGGACGGGCAGCAGGGCTTCGCCACGGTTTTCCTGTTCAAAGATGATCTGGGTCAGGATCTGGCGCGTCAGATCATCATTGGTCTTGGCGTCATAGACGACGAACTCGGTACCCTGACGGACCATCTGTGCCAGATCGTCCAAAGTTACATAGCTGCTCGTCGCCGTATTATAGAGCCGACGGTTGGCGTACTTCTTGATGACCACTGCGCCCATGCGTTCCACCCTCTGAAACCTTTTGCCTGCGCTTATTTTTGCGCTGTTGTGCAGCACACCATCCCGCATTGCGTGCGCTAAGGCGAGTCTCGTTTTTCAAACTGTGGTGATGTGCGGGCCTCAGCCGAGATTGGGGGCCAGCACAACGCCGATCAGAATGGCAGCCCAGTGCATGCCTGCGCCCGCCACGACAAAGCTGTGCCAGATGGCGCGGCGGAACTTCAGCGCGCGGTTGATGAAGAACAGCACCCCGACCGTATAGGTCACGCCGCCCGCTACCAGCAGGCCCAGCGCCACCGGCGATACGGTGTCGATCATCGGCTTGATCGCAAACACGATCAGCCAGCCGAACAGCACATAGACGCAGGACCAGAAGATGTCGCTGAGGCGCGGTACGAACATCTTGGCAAAGGCTCCGCCCAGACCGATAGCCCAGACCAGAACCGTAAAGCCGACCGACAGCGAGCCTTCGAAACGCTGGGTGGTGATCGGGGTGTAGGAGCCCGCAATCATCAGAAAAATAAAGGCTTCATCCAGTCTGCGCAGCACCGGACGGGCCGCGCACGGATGGGTCTGGTTATAGATGGTAGACGCCGTCAGCATGCCAATCAGGCACAGGCTATAGAGCAGGGTCGCGGCCATGGCGCCGATGCCCGAGTAGATCCCCGCCAGTGTGGCCAGAACACCGGCCCCCACCAGCGCCGCAATCAGACCGACCAGATGCACCCAAAGGTCCGCGAGCTTCGCCGCGCGGCTCTCATAGTGTTCTTCCATATCCAGAGCGTCCGCCTTCATCATGTGGCGGGCCAGACGGCGTAGGGCGGGGACTTTGTCAGTCATGCGAAGAATCCGTGCGGAGGCGACAGTCTACAACGCGGGTACTGGTTTCTAGAACTCGCGAGCGCGAGCACCGTTCACCACCTTAACGGCGGGAAGATGACAGTGGCACGCAGGCGGTGGCCAAATAGATAACACCGAAGCCTAACTTGCACGCAGAATGCTGCATGTGCGAAGACGAGGAAAATCTTTTGGGAGTGAATATTTTGAAAGACGTCGTCATCGTTTCCGCCGCCCGCACGCCGGTTGGCTCCTTCCTCGGCTCGCTGTCGTCGCTTCCGGCGTCCAAGCTCGGCGAGATCGCCATCAAGGGTGCGCTCGAACGCGCCGGTGTTTCGGGCGATGAAGTTGACGAGGTCATCCTCGGTCAGGTGCTGCAAGCCGGTGCAGGCCAAGGGCCGGCCCGTCAGGCCGCCATCAATGCCGGCGTCCGCAAGGAAGCTGCTGCCTGGTCGCTGAACCAGCTGTGTGGCTCGGGCCTGCGCGCTGTGGCTCTGGGCTATCAGCAGGTGGCACAGGGCGATGCCAACATCGTCGTCGTCGGTGGTCAGGAATCGATGTCGCAGGCACCGCACCTGCAGGTCCTGCGTAACGGTCACAAGATGGGTGCTGTTACCCTTGAGGACCACATGCTGCGCGATGGTCTGCTGGATGCCTTCCACGGCTACCACATGGGCCAGACCGCCGAGAACATCGTCGAGAAGTGGGGCCTGACCCGCGAGGAGCAGGACCAGTTCGCTGTCGCCAGCCAGAACAAGGCCGAAGCCGCCCAGAAGGCTGGCAAGTTCGCCGATGAAATCGTTCCCGTGACCGTGCCGAGTCGCAAGGGCGATGTGGTCGTGGATCAAGACGAATACATCCGCCACGGTGCCACGCTGGAAGCCATGGCCAAGCTGCGTCCGGCCTTCACCAAGGACGGCTCGGTCACTGCCGGCAACGCTTCGGGCATCAATGACGGTGCGGCCGCTCTGGTACTGATGAGCGCCGAGGAAGCCGCCAAGCGCGGTCTGGAGCCGCTGGCCCGCATCGCCTCGTGGGCGACCGCAGGTGTCGATCCGGCCATCATGGGCACCGGCCCGATCCCCGCCTCGACCGCTGCCCTTAAAAAGGCCGGTTGGGAGGTCTCGGACGTTGACCTGATCGAATCCAACGAAGCTTTTGCCGCCCAGTCGCTGTGCGTGGTGAAGGAGCTGAACCTTGATCCGGCCAAGGTGAACGTCAACGGCGGTGCCATCGCCATCGGTCACCCGGTCGGTGCCTCGGGTGCCCGCATCCTGACGACCCTGCTGTTCGAGATGAAGCGCTCGGGCGCGAAGAAGGGTCTGGCGACCCTGTGCGTCGGCGGCGGCATGGGCGTGGCCCTGTGCGTCGAGCGCGTATAAGCCGCTTAGCGTTAGCGACAAAAAAGAAGGGCCGGTGGTTGATCCACCGGCCCTTTTCTTATGCGTTTTATCAGAAACTGCGTCGCCACTGGCCAACAA
>NZ_CAMZFB010000072.1 GCF_947305955.1 uncultured Brevundimonas sp. | reverse complement strand
GCTATCCATATCCGGCGTCGGCAGCGGTAGAGGGTCGCCAATGTGATCAGTGGCACCGTCTTGAACACCAATCATCTCACATCCTCCGAAACGGGGCCTTCTGCCCCATGCTTTCGGAGGATATTCAAATAACAGCGGTTTGAAGTTTTGGTTAATGGCCACGCTGGCCGAAAAGGACGCGGCGCGCAGCCTCTGCATCCTTGCCACCGGCACTCAGGTCGCGACGCAGTTCTGCGCCCACCTTCTTGCCAGCAATCACGGCTGGACGCTCGGCAATCCGCTCATGCCACGCCTTCAGTTTCGGGAAGGCGTCGAACGACTGCCCCTGAAGCTGCGGCAGCACCCAGGGCCAGCAGGCCATGTCGGCAATCGAGTAATCGCCTGCCAGATAGTCACGGTCCTGAAGGCGGCGCTCCATCACACTATAGAGACGGCGCGTCTCATTGGTGTAGCGATTAACGCCATAGGCCAGCTGGCGCTGGTCCGCGATCATCGCCGGAGCATATTGACGGAAGTGGTGGGTTTGTCCTGCCATCGGGCCGAGGCCCGCCATCTGCCAGAACAGCCACTGATCGACCTCTATTCGCTCCCGCTCGCTGGTCGGATAGAATTTGCCCGACTTGCGGCCCAGATACCGAAGGATAGCCCCCGACTCAAAGATGCTGATCGGCTGGCCATCCGGACCGTCAGGATCGACAATGGCGGGCATCCGGCCATTGGGGCTCAGGGCCTGAAACTCGGGTGTAAACTGGTCGCCCACGCCAATGTTGACGGGCTTAACCTCATACGGAATGCCCATTTCTTCCAGGGCAATGCTGATCTTCCAGCCGTTCGGCGTGGGCCAGTACCAGAGCTCGATCGGTGCGGTCATTCGTCAAATCTCCCCTACGCAATCACACGCGTACCCCTGTCATGGCACAGGTTCGAAGATGAACAAAACCTGCAGATAGCTGATAATCCAGTTCAGTTTTGGTTCAGGCTGGGGGCTGCACCTTCCGCATCAGACGAGGTCACAGCTACGGAGAGGACCATGAAGATCGCTACCAAGGCCGCAATAGCCGTTCTGGCTCTGGCCACCACTGCAGCGCCAATGATGGCGCAGGCTCAGGAGCGCCATTACCGTGATGGTCCGCGCCACGATGCCCGTGACAACCGCCGCGATGACCGCGGACGCGGCCCGGGCCGTGATGTCCGTCCGGATCACCGCCCTGCCCCGTATAATGTCCGCCCCAACAACGGTCCGCGCCATGCGGCTCCGGCTCGCTGGGAACGTGGCAACCGTGACTGGTGGCGTGGCCGTCCGGAGTTCCGCGACTATCGCGGTGCCCGCAACGGTTACTGGTATGCACCGGGCCACGGCTACTATCGCGTAGAGCCACGCTACTACAACTATCGCTGGCGCACCGGTGCCTATCTGCCGTCGGCCTATCGTGGCTATGTCGTGCATGATCCGGCCTTCTATGGCCTGCGTCCGGCACCGCGCGGTTACCGCTATGTCTATGCCGGCAACGACATTGTCATGATCGCCATCGCAACGGGCCTGATCACCAGCGTCCTGAACGGCATCTACTAAGTCAGGCTCCAACCAGTCATCGAGCATGCCTTTGCCCCCGTCAGCCTCGCGCTTTCGGGGGCTTTTTCTTGCAAACGTCAAACAGTGTTTATTGAACACCCCATTCAGTCACAGTTCATGTGACGGGGTTCACTGTAGGGACGTATTAAACGGGCGAGGTCCCACAAATGAAACGTACCCTGCTTACCTTCACTGCAATCACCAGCATGCTGCTGCCGCTGGCAACGCCGGTTGTGGCTGCAGCGCAGGACAGCGCCGTTCAGCGTCGTGTTGAACGCGCCCAGCGCCAGCTGGATCGGGACACGGCCCGTGAACAACGTTCCGAGCCGCGCCGCGAACAACCGCGTCAGGAGCGCCCCCAGGAGCGCCCTCGCCAAGAAGCACCCCGTCAGGAAGGCCGACGCCCTGAAGCTCGCCCCCAAAGGAGCGAACAGCAACAGGCACAACAACCGCGCCGTCCTGACGCCCGTCCGCAAGACCCGCGCACCAATACGCGTCCGCAGTACCGTACCGATGACCGCAGCGGTCAACGTCAGCAGTACCGCCCGCAGGAGCGCCGCAACGAAAGTCCGGTGCAGCGCCGCGTAGAGGAAGCTCAACGCCAGCTGGACCGCGCCAATGGCGTGCGCCCGAACCCGCAACGTGATCGCGACAACCGCTATAACAACCGCCGCGATGACAACCGCCGCTGGGACAGCAACCAGAACCGCCGTCCCAACGCCAATCCCCAGCAGCGCCGCGACAGCTATCGTGACTTCCAACGTCGTTGGAACACCCAGCAGTGGCGTCGCGATTTCGAACGCAACCGCCGCTCGGACTGGTGGCGCAGCGACAACCGCTTCCGCGGCTGGAGCGGCGTTCGCATCGGTTTCTACTTCGCGCCGGGCTACGGCTACTACAGCGTCCCGCGCACCTATTGGAACCGTCACTGGCAGATCGGCCAGTACCTGCCGGACGTCTTCTGGCGCTATCAGGTGAACGACTATCGCACCTATGGCCTCGGCTATCCGCCTCCGGGCACCCGCTGGGTCTATGTCGATAACTCGATCTACCTGATCGACGAATACGACGGCTACATCGTCGAAGTTATCCGCGACGCCTGGCGCTGGTAACAATTCACCACTCAAATAAAGAAAGCCCCCGACGTCACTGACTTCGGGGGCTTTTTTGCTCTAGTCATCCACGCCTATGTCGCTCAAGCAGCGAGCCACCGCGTGGCGAGCGATAGCGACCATGCCTTAAGTAGAGAGCCGCCGCGCGGCGAACGATAGGCATAAGCTAAGGGGGTTTGGGGGCCGCAGCCCCCAAGTCTAAACCTCAAATCAAAGCCCAAGCTTTGATTTGAGGATCTCGTTCACCGCAGCCGGATTGGCCTTACCGCCGGTGGCCTTCATGACCTGACCGACGAACCAACCGATAGCCTGCGGCTTCTCGGCGACAGCGGCAGCCTTGTCCGGGTTGGCGGCGATGATTTCATCGACGGCCTTCTCGATGGCACCGGTGTCGGTGACCTGCTTCAGGCCGTACTTCTCGACGACTTCCGACGGCGAGCCTTCGCCGTTCCAGACGTGGTCGAACACTTCCTTGGCGATCTTCGACGAGATGACGTTCGTTTCGATCAGCTCGACCAGCTCAGCCACATGTGCAGCCGGCAGCGGGTTGTCGCTGAAATCGCGGTGGTCGGCGGCCAGACGGGCCGAAACTTCGTTCGTCACCCAGTTGGCGACCAGCTTGGCGTCACGGCCCTTGGCGGCGGCTTCGAAATAGTCAGCCTTGGCCTGTTCCGAGATCAGGACGATGGCGTCGTATTGCGACAGACCATATTGGTCCATCAGGCGACGGCGCTTGTCATCCGGCAGTTCCGGCAGGTTGGCCTTGATTTCGTCGACCCAAGCCTGTTCCAGAACCAGCGGCAGCAGGTCCGGATCGGGGAAGTAGCGGTAATCCTGCGCTTCTTCCTTCGAACGCATGGAACGGGTCTCGCCCTTGGTCGGGTCGTACAGGCGGGTTTCCTGATCGACCTTGCCACCGTCCTCGATAATCTCGATCTGGCGACGGGCCTCATAGTTGATAGCCTGCGAGATGAAGCGGAACGAGTTGACGTTCTTGATCTCGCAACGCGTGCCGAGGAAGCCGAAGTCGCCGGTTTCCTTGAACTTGTCGTAGTTGCCGACGGGGCAAACCGACACGTTCACGTCCGCGCGCAGGTTGCCCTTCTCCATGTCACCGTCGCATGTGCCGAGGTACATCAGGATGGTGCGGATCTTCTTCACATAGGCGACGGCCTGTTCCGGCGAGCGGATATCCGGACGCGACACGATTTCCATGAGGGCGGTGCCCGCACGGTTCAGGTCGACGTAGGAATCCGTCGGCGACAGGTCGTGGATCAGCTTACCGGCGTCTTGCTCAAGGTGCAGGCGCTCGATGCCGACGTTGAAGAAGGTGCCGTCCTCGGCCTCGACCTCGACCACACCCTCTCCCACGATCGGGTGATACAGCTGGCTGATCTGATAGCCGGTCGGAAGGTCCGGATAGAAGTAGTTCTTGCGGTCGAACTGGGACTTCAGGTTGATCTGGGCGCGCAGGCCCAGACCCGACTTCACAGCCTGCTCAACGCAGAACTTGTTCAGGGTCGGCAGCATGCCCGGGAAACCGGCATCCACCAGCGAGACCTGCTCGTTCGGCCCCGCGCCAAAGCCCACAGCCGCGCCCGAGAAGAGCTTGGCCTTCGAGGCGACCTGAGCGTGGATTTCCAGACCCATGACGATTTCCCAATCGCCGGTGCGGCCTTTGATTACAGTTGCGTTCGCGCTCATGCTCACCACCACTTAGCCGGCTTGGAAACGAAGCCAGCGCTGTCTTCGATCGCGCCTGCGACCTTGAAGACGGTATCTTCATCCAGTGCCTTGCCGATGATCTGCAGACCCAGCGGCAGGCCGTTCGAGTCCAGACCCGCCGGAACCGATATGCCCGGAAGACCGGCCAGGTTGGTCGTGACGGTGAAGACGTCGTTCAGATACATGGTCAGCGGGTCGATCTGCTTGTCGCCCAGCTTGAAGGCAGCCGACGGCGTCGACGGGGTCAGGATGGCGTCCACCTTGCCCCAGACGTTGTCGAAGTCCTCGGCGATACGGCGGCGCACCTTCAGGGCGCGGACGTAATAGGCGTCATAGAAGCCTGCCGACAGAACATAGGCACCGATGGTCAGGCGGCGTTGCACTTCCTTGCCAAAGCCCTCGGCGCGCGATGCGGCGTACAGGTCGTCCAGCGAGGAGAACTCTTCGGCACGGTGGCCGAAACGCATGCCGTCGTAGCGTGCGAGGTTCGACGAGGCTTCTGCCGGAGCCACGATGTAATAGGTCGGCAGGGCGTATTTGGTGTGCGGCAGGCTGATCTCGACGATCTCGCAGCCCGCGGCCTTCAGCCACTCGACGCCTTGGGCCCACAGGGCCTTGATCTCTTCCGGCATGCCGTCAACGACGTATTCCGCCGGAACGCCGATGCGCAGGCCCTTGACCGACTGGCCAACCGAAGCGGCCCAATCCGGCGTCGGGACGTCGAGGCTGGTCGAGTCCTTGGTGTCGAACGAGCACATGGACTTCAGCAGGATGGCCGAGTCCTTGACCGTCTTGGTGATCGGACCGGCTTGGTCGAGCGAAGAGGCGAAGGCCACCATGCCAAAGCGGCTGGCGCGGCCATAGGTCGGCTTGATGCCCACGGTGCCGGTGAAGGCGGCCGGTTGACGGATCGAGCCGCCGGTGTCCGATGCGGTCGCGGCAAGGCACAGGTCAGCGGCCACAGCAGCGGCCGAACCGCCCGACGAACCGCCCGGGGTCAGCTGGGCGTCATCGCCCTTGGCCTTCCACGGGTTCACGACCGGACCGAAGGCCGAGGTCTCGTTGGCCGAGCCCATAGCGAACTCGTCCATGTTCAGCTTGCCCAGCATGACCGCGCCGTCGCGCCACAGATTGGCGGTGACGGTCGATTCATACGGCGGGATAAAGCCGCGCAGCATGTTGGAGCCAGCGGAGGTCTGCACGCCCTCGGTGCAGAACAGGTCCTTGATGCCCAGCGGCGCGCCTTCGAGGTCGCCGCCCTCGCCCTTGGCGATGCGGGCGTCCGAGGCACGGGCCTGTTCCAGAGCCTTCTCGCCCGTCACTTCGACATAGGCGTTCAGGGTCGGGTTCGCGGCTTCGATCTCACCGAGAAACGCCTTGGTGATTTCTTCCGACGAGAAATGCTTGGACTTGAGGCCGTCAACAGCGTCGGCCAGCGTTAGTTTGGTCAGGTCGCTCATACTCTTACTCCACGACCTTCGGGACGACAAAGAAGCCGTCAGCCGACTTCGGCGCGTTCGACAGGACGTCGGCGACCTTGTCACCGTCGGTCACTTCGTCCTCGCGCAGACGCAGGGTCTGGGCCACGTTCGAGGTCATCGGCTCAACACCGTCAACGTCCACCTCGTTCAGCTGCTCGATCCAGTTCAGGATGCCGTTCAGCTCCTGGGCCAGCGGCTCCAGTCGTTCCTCGGGGGTCTTGATACGGGCGAGGTGGGCAACCCGCCTCACCGTCGCGGCGTCGATAGCCATGAAAGTCTCCGAAAATTCCGGCGGCGCAGCGATAGGGAGTCGTAGCGCCTACATTGAATATGTGGGTTACCGCTCCGCCGCCGCTTCGACAAGCGTTTCGCAATGCATTATGGGACGCGAGTGCCTGTATATGACCTCAAAGACCTGCCCGCCGCCTGCCCTCCGAACACGCCGTGGATCGGACTGGACCTTGGCGAGAAAACCATAGGCGTCGCCGTCTCGGACGGCAGCCGCATGATCGCCAGCCCGCTCAAGCTGATCCGCAAGAGCAAGTTCACGCTGGAAGCCGAAGAACTGTTCAAGCTGATTGCGGGGCGCGATGTATCGGCTCTAGTCATCGGCCTGCCGCTCAATATGGATGGCACCGAAGGCCCACGCGCCCAGTCGTGCCGCGCCTTTGCACGCAATCTGGAACGCCTGCGTCCGGTCAATGTGGCCTTTCAGGACGAACGCCTTTCGACGGCGGGCGTGGAACGCTTTCTGATCGAGGAGCTGGACCTGAACCGCAAACGCCGCGCCGAGGTCGTGGACCGTACTGCTGCCTCTTGGATTCTGCAGGGTGCGCTGGACCAACTGCGTATCAGCAGCGGTCAAATCTGAGACATTCGGAAACCTGATGTGACGCCATCCACCATTCGGATGGCGTCCGCCTATTCCCTCGGGCGCGAGTCACGCCTATAGCGGCTACTCGATGACCCAAGCCGCCACCGTCACCGATATCATTCAGGAGCGGCTGACGCCGTTCCCCAAAGACCACTTCCTCGCCGCAGCGGATCTCAATCCGCCCGCCGCCATGGCCTTGCTCGACCTTGCCGACGCCTTCGTCGACTTCAACCGTCAGAGCGCCAAGGGCGTCGATGTGATGCGCGGCCAGACGGTCGTGAACCTGTTCTTCGAGAACTCGACCCGCACATCGTCCTCGTTCGAGATCGCAGCCAAGCGTCTGGGCGCAGACGTGGTGACCATGCCGGTCGCCTCGTCGTCGGTGAAGAAGGGCGAGACCCTGATCGACACCGCCGTCACGCTGAATGCGATGAAGCCGGAAATCCTTGTGGTGCGCCACTCGGCCTCGGGGGCCGTGGACCTGCTGTCACAAAAGGTCGGCTGCGCGGTCGTCAACGCCGGTGACGGACGCCACGAGCACCCGACCCAAGCCCTGCTGGACCTGCTTACCCTGCGCCGCACCTTCGGGGATGTCGGGGGCCTGACCGTCGCCATCTGTGGCGACGTGACCCACAGTCGCGTGGCCCGCTCCAACATCGCCCTGTTGCAGATGATGGGCGCGCGCGTGCGCCTCGTCGGCCCGCCGACCCTAATTCCTAGCGTTGCCCAGCGCTGGAATGTCGAGATCAGCCACGACATGAAGGAAGGCCTGCAAGGCGTTGATGTTGTTATGATGCTGCGCCTGCAACTGGAACGCATGGCCGGTGCGCTGATCCCCTCGACCCGTGAGTATTTCCGCTTCTGGGGTCTGGACCGCGAAAAGCTGGCCTATGCCAATCCGAACGCCAAGGTCATGCACCCCGGCCCGATGAACCGTGGCGTGGAAATCGACTCCGACGTGGCCGACGACCTGTCCGTCTCGCTCATTCAGGATCAGGTTGAAATGGGCGTCGCCGCCCGCATGGCCGTATTGGCCGCCCTCGCCCACCGCCGCGCGGGAGGCAACTGATGACCACGGCAATGACCAAGACCGCCATTCTGAACGCCCGCCTGATCGATCCGGCCACCGACTATGATGGCCCCGGCGGCGTCATCATTGAAAACGGCCGCATCGCCGAAGTGATCAAGGGCTCGGCCCAAACCGCACCCGAAGGCACGACCGTTATCGACGCCATGGGCCGCGTGCTGGCCCCCGGCCTGATCGACATCCGCGTGAAAACGGGCGAACCCGGCAATGAACCGAAAGAGACGCTGAAATCGGCCGCCTTGTCCGCCGCGGCAGGCGGCGTGACCACCATCGTCATCCAGCCCGACACCGATCCGGCCATCGACGATCCGGCCATGATCGACCACATCCAGCGTCGTGGCGCGGCTTTGGAACTGGTCCACGTCCGTGCCGCCGGTGCCGCCACCCAAGGCCGCAAGGGCGAGCGCATGGCCGAAATCGGCCTGATGGACGAAGCCGGCGCGCTCTATTTCACGGACGGCGACCACGTCATCCAGAACAGCCGGACCCTGCAACGGGTCATGAGCTATGCCGCATCCTTCAACGCGCTGATTTCCTGTCGCTCGACCGAGCCGTGGCTGTCGGAAGGCACGGTGGCGACGGCAGGCGAACTGGCGACCCGCCTTGGCCTGCCCGCCCAGCCCGCCATTGCCGAGCGCATCCAGCTGGAACGCGATCTGGCACTGGTGGAGCAGACGGGTGCCCGTTTCCTCGTCGACCAGATTTCGACCCAAGGCGCGCTCGACGTCCTGACCCGTGCCCGCACGCGCGGTCTTGAAGTCGCGGCATCGGTGTCGATCAACCACCTGTGCTTCAACGAGATCGACATCGGCGACTATCGTACCTTCTACCGCCTCGACCCGCCCCTTCGCACCGAAGAGGACCGTCAGGCGATGATCGAGGGCGTACGCGATGGCCTGATCGACGTCATCACCTCGGCCCACTGCCCCGAACCGGCTGAAAACAAGCGCCGTCCGTTCGCGGAAGCCGAACCGGGCGCGGTTGGTCTGGAAACCCTGCTGGCCGC
>NZ_CAMZFB010000071.1 GCF_947305955.1 uncultured Brevundimonas sp. | reverse complement strand
CGATGGTGCCGATGTTGCAGTGCGGCTTAGTGCGTTCGAACTTTTCCTTGGCCATGGCCAAACTCCTGTGGCCCGGGTCCAAAGCGGAAGGGCGCTGTGCTCAGTTCATAAAACCTGGAGCGGGTAGCGGGAATCGAACCCGCGTATTCAGCTTGGAAGGCTGCTGCACTACCATTGTGCTATACCCGCACGAAGAATGCGTACACTCCGCCTATCACAAGCGATGTATCCGCACCCGATTTTCCTTGGGGGTTCCGGTCCAAAAACTCGGCCACTGCCAGCGCGTGGTGGGGGAAGCAGGACTCGAACCTGCGAAGCTTACGCAGCGGATTTACAGTCCGCCCCCTTTGCCGCTCGGGACATTCCCCCAGCGCGCTTAGCAATGTGCCGACTTGGATTTGCCGCCTTCCGATTATTAAGTCGGATAACAACAAAAGCCTTCGCTGTCGGGCGACGCCTGTATTAGGAGAGCGCCTTCACCGAAAGCCCGTGGCCTCGTCGGAGGCCGCTTTATAGTGTCCCCTTTTTCAGAACGCAACGACCAAAAAGCCGTGAAAAAACAATCTTTCCACAGACGCGACGAAAAGGGTGCCTCGCGAGGCAAATCCTCGCAGCATCAGGCACCCAGAACCCCGTCTGAGGGTAAAAAATCACCAAAAGCAGCTGTAAACGCTGACAATTTTCTTTGGGGTCGTCACCCGGTTCTGGCCGCTTTGGCCAATCCGGCGCGTCGCGGCAGCGGTCGACTCATGGTTACGGCGGATCGCGCCGAGGAAATCGAGTCGCAGAATCTGGCCCACGGACACAGAATCGAAGTCGTTGATTCCCAACAATTGAATCGAATTTTGCCGGTTGGCGCGGTTCACCAAGGCTTCGCCTTTAAATGTCAGCCCCTCGAAGGCGTCTCGCTCGAAGATCTGGCCGAGCCTGCCGAGGGTGTTCTGGTCATGCTGGACCAATTGACCGACCCGCAGAACGTCGGTGCCATCTTCCGTTCGGCTCTCGCCTTTGGCGCGCGCGGTATAATTGTGCAGGACCGCCATGCCCCCGCCCTCGCCGGTCCTCTGGCCAAGGCCTCGGTCGGTGCCACCGAGCGCCTGCCCCACGCCCGCGTCACCAACCTGTCGCGCGCACTTGAAAAGCTGAACGACATGGGCTGGCGCGCCATTGCCATGGACGGTGCCGCAGAGCTGACGCTCGAGCAGGCGCTGGACGAACGCCCGACGGTCATCGTCATGGGTTCCGAAGGTGACGGGGTGCGCCGTCTCGTGACCGAACACTGCGAAGCCATCGCCAAGATTCCGATGCCGGGCGGTTTTGAATCGCTGAACGTATCGAACGCTGCGGCGATTGCTCTTTATGAGTGTGCCCGCGCCCAGAAGCGCAACGCTTGATCGGTATCCCCGCATAATTGAGTCCGCCGAAGCCGCCGCGACAACTTGGCGCGGGCTTCGGCGGGGTCTAGTTTGGGGACATGGACTTCTTTTCTTCCCCTGAATTAGTCAGCCAGCTGGTCGCCCTTGGCCAGGTCGTGCTGATGGACCTCGTGCTCGCAGGCGATAATGCTGTGGCCGTGGGCCTCGCTGCGGCAGCCCTGCCGCAAGATCAACGCCGCAAGGCCATTCTGGCCGGTCTGGCCATCGCCGTCGTTCTGCGTATCGGTTTCGCCCTGATCACCATCCAGCTTCTGGCCATCATCGGCCTGCTCATGGCTGGCGGCTTCCTGCTTCTGTGGGTGTGCTGGAAGATGTGGCGCGAACTGCGCGAACAGGCCACCCACGATCAGGCCGAAGCACAGCACGAACTGGAACTGGCCCAGAGCATCGAACATGGCACCGGTCCTTCGCCTGAAGAACTGGGCCTGAAGCGCAAGACCTTTGGCGCGGCCCTGATGCAGATCATCATCGCCGACGTCGCCATGTCGCTGGACAATGTGCTGGCCGTCGCCGGCGCTTCGCACGAACATCCGTGGGTCATGGTGTTCGGCCTGATCCTGTCGATTGCCCTGATGGGTGTCGCCGCCAGCTTCATCGCCAAGCTGCTGCATAAATACAGCTGGATCGGCTACATCGGCCTGCTGGTCGTTCTTTATGTCGCCCTGCACATGATCTGGGACGGCGGTCGCGAAGTGATCGTCCGTACCGGCAACATGCTCAAATTCAATGCTGCGGTCCCGGCCTTCCTCGCCATTAGCGATGAAGAAGCGGCCAAGCACCTGAAGAAGAGTGGTCAGGAACCCGAAGCGGTCGAGGTCGCTACACCTGAACCTGCGGCAGAACCCTCTGCCGCCCTTCCGGAGCCCGCTGCATGAGCGTGAATGAAATCACCGTCGAGGAGGCCCGCGATCTGCTGGCCTCCGGCAAGGCCGTCATGATCGACGTGCGCGAGCAAGACGAATGGGACGCCGCCCGTATCGACGGCACCACCCTCGCCCCGCTCAGCCAGATGCCGCAGGCGTGGGAAGCGCTGGACCTGCCCAAGGACAAGACCATCATCGTCCAGTGCAAGTCCGGTGGCCGCAGCGGCCGCGTGTGCGAGTTCGTCGGCCCGACGGCAAAGGACGGCCAGCCGGTCGTCAATCTGGCCGGTGGCATCATGGCCTGGCATCAGGCCGGATATCCGATCATTCAGGGCTAACCCTGAAAGGCCCAAAACAAAGCCCCCGCAGATCGCTCTGCGGGGGCTTTTTTATTGGGCTTATGTTGCCGTCTTAGCTTTCGGCACCGCCAAAGCGTTCAGCCCATTCGGCCACCATGGCGTCGTCGATCTTGCCGAACAGCACGCCTTGGGCCTCGACCTTGTGGCCAACCGGCAGGGCGTTGAGGAAGTCCTCGTCAGCCTTGGGCCACGACAGGTCGGTCGAGTTGACCGAGGCCGCGATCTTCGGTGCCGACGCCGTCAGGACCGGAGCGGCCAGACGGGCGAACAGCGCCACCAGGTTCAGGCCCGTGCGAACCCCGACGGCGGCTTGGTCGCGGTCGGTCTTGAGCGCGGTCCAAGGGGCGGCGAACTGCAGGTATTCGTTGCCCAGCACCCATGCGGCGCGGATCGAAGCGGCGGCCTTGCGGAACTCCATCGCCTCATAGTGTTCGGTCGCCTCGGCGATCACGGCACGCAGGTCGGCTTCCAGCTTGGCTTCGACTTCGCCCGCCACGCCGCCTTCTGGCACCACGCCGTCGAACTTCGATTCCGTGAATTTGACGATGCGGTTCACGAAATTGCCGAGCACATCGGCAAGGTCCTTGTTGATCGCGCTCTGGAACTGTTCCCACGTAAAGGCCGCGTCCGAATGTTCCGGACCATAGGCCGTCAGATACCAGCGCCAGTAGTCGGCAGGCAGCAGTTCCAGCGCCTGATCCATAAAGACGCCGCGCTTCATCGAGGTCGAGAACTTGCCGCCGTACCAGTTCAGCCAGTTGAAGGCCTTGAGCTGGTCCACGGTCTTCCACGGCTCGCCCGAGCCGATGATGGTGGCGGGGAAGCTGACGGTGTGGAAGGCGACGTTGTCCTTGCCCATGAACTGGACATAGCGGACATCCTCGGCACCTTCGTCCAGACGCCACCAGTCCTTCCACGTCTTGCCGTTGGCCTCGGCCCATTCCTGCGTCGCGGCGATGTATTCGATGGGCGCATCGAACCAGACGTAGAAGACCTTGCCTTCCATGCCCTCGCGCGGACCACCGTCGGGGCCGACCACCGGAACGCCCCACGACAGGTCGCGGGTGATGCCGCGGTCGATTAGGCCTTCATCGAGGTGTTTGTTGGCGATGGACTTGGCCAGCGGCTGCCAGTCGGTCTTGCTGTTGACCCACTCGCGGATCTGCGGCTCGACCTTGGTTTGCAGCAGGTACAGGTGGCGGGTGTCGCGCACCTCGAGGTTACGGCTGCCCGAAACCGACGAATACGGATTGATCAGGTCAGTCGGGTCCAGCAGGCGGCCACAGTTGTCGCACTGGTCACCGCGCGCCTTTTCGAAACCGCAGTGCGGGCAGGTGCCCTCGACATAACGGTCCGGCAGGAAGCGGCCATCGTCGATCGAATAGATCATGCGATCGACGCGCTCTTCGATCAGGCCGTTCTTTTCGAGGGCGGCGCAGAAATGCTGGGTCAGGGCGCGGTTCTGCAGGCTGGACGAGCGGCCGAACCAATCGAAGCTGAGGCCGAACGCCTCGCCGGCGTTCTTCTGGATCAGATGCTGTTCGTCGCAATAGGTGCGGACATCCTGACCTGCGGCGGCAGCAGCCAGCTCGGCCGGGGTGCCGTGTTCGTCGGTGGCGCAGATGAACAGGACATCATTGCCCTGCGCCCGCTTGAAACGCGCCCAGATGTCGGCGGGCAGCATCGACCCGGCCAGATTCCCAAGGTGCTTGATGCCATTGATGTAGGGCAGCGCCGAGGTGATGAGGATACGGGCCATGATCGTCCACTAAACTTGAGAGAAGGCGTTGGATATAGAACCGCTTTGGCGCGGCGTCACCCTACCGCTTGGTGAGAAGTGCGGGCTGCACGCTTTGAAATGATGTGAAAGCGCACGCCCAGCAGGAAACCGGAGATCAGGCTGGCCACGATCACCGACGACACAAGGCCATTCACCCCCATGCTGTGGGACAGCCAGAAGCCGAGCGGGATCATCACCACCCCATAAGAGATAAAGTGCATGACCGTCGGCATCAGCACATCGCCCGCCGCACGGTTGGCCTGTGCCGCCACAACCTGAATGGCGTCGGCCACAAAGAAGAAGGTGGCCAGCGCCAGGGCAGGTGCTGCAATCGCCAGCACCGCCGCATCATTGGTATAGGCCCCCGTAATCAGTCGGGCGCTGGGCCAGATGATCAGGCCCACAATGGTCGCCAACACAGCCACCACACCCATGCCGATCCAGCCCGCGCGTTTGACGCCCTCGTGGTCGCCCGCGCCATAGGCCTTGCCGACCAGAACCGCCGTCGCCGACGACAGGCCCATCGGCAGCATGAAGACGATGGCCGAGGTGTTGATCACAATGGCCCAGCCCGCAGTCTCGTTCGCACCGATCAGACCTGCGGCAATGGTCATGGCCGAAAAGGCACCAACCTCGATGAAGTTCGAGGCACCGGCCCCGAGGCCGACCTTAACCTGTTCGCGCTCGGTCTCGCGGTCGCGCTTGGGCTTTTGGAACAGGCCCCACCACTTCAATTCTGGCATACGCAGGATGTAGACGATCAGGAAGACCACCAAGGCCGCGCGCGCCCCAAAGGTCGCCCATGCCGAAGCCGCCGCGCCATGGACGCCCAGCCCCAGCATATCGGGCACCAGCACAACATTCAGGCCGATGTTGACGATATTGGCGATCCACATCGCCCACATGCCCGGCTTGGGCTTGCCCAGCCCCTCAAGGAAGAACTGGGCCGCCACCGAAATCAGATAGAAGGGCATCGACAGGGCAAACACCACCAGCGGCAGCGAAGCCCCCTCGCCCAGACCGTCCTCGAATCCCAGATGCGGCAACAGCAGCGGCCCTGCCATCGCCAGCAACGCCATGGCCACCAGACCCAGTTGCAGCGAATAGACCAGACCGCGACGCAGCACAGCGCCGACCTCGTCGTGACGTCCCTCGCCGCGCATACGGGCGGTCATCACCTGAACACCCATCATCAGGCCGACAGCCGTGGTCAGGATGATCGAGGTCGGAGCCCACGCCAGCGAGTGATAGGCCAGTTCCGTCGAGGAATAGTGCCCCACCACAATGGCGTCGGTCAGACCCATGGTCATGATGCCCACGCGCGCCAGCACCACAGGCCATGCGAGGACCATCAGGTCTTTCAGGGTTTGCTTGTGGGCGGAGCTGAACAAGGCGGAAAATCCAGAGGGACAGGGGTCAAATAAAACAGGACGGCTATCGAGCCGTCCGCAATGGGTGAAGGTTGGGCGTCATGCAAGCCGAAGTTGCGGCCTACCACGCCCCCAGTTCGCGCAACATGGCGGCCAGTTCGGGCGGGGTCTCGCCCGTGTCGATCACATCCAGATCAACCGGCGCATCCTTCGGCTCCAGATAGCGCCAGCCCTGAAACGCGCGGCGCACCGTCGGCGACACGCGGATCACCTTGGGCTCAAGAGTGATCTCGCATCGGCTGGCCTTGCCCTCGCCGATGGTGGTGATGTCCATGATCGGCTGGCGCGCAAGGATGGAGCCTTTCACCACCCAGTACAGCGAACCGCCATCTTCCATCTCGGGGGCGCGCTTGGGGCTCATGCGCGTATGCACGATCATCGGCGCACCCTTGGCGGCGCGTCGTTCCAGCCATTCCACGTCCGGAACGCCTACGGCTAATTTGATCATGTGTAGCGGCATGGGGCGCAGATAGGGGCTGAGTGAGGCGGGGTAAAGGCAGACCAAGGTTTGGTGAGCCGATCCCCTAGCCGATCAAACGACGGGCGGCCCCACGGGCTTCGTCCGTCACCTGCGCGCCCGAGAGCATGCGGGCAATCTCTTCCAGACGGTCATCCGGATTCAGCGGCTCGACGGTCGAGGTCGTCATGCCGTCCTTGTCGGCCTTGCGGACCTTCCAGTGCGTATGGCCACAGGCGGCGACCTGCGGACTGTGGGTCACGACCAGCACCTGCGCGCCATGGGCCAAACGTTTCAGACGGCCACCGACCGCTTCGGCCACGGCGCCGCCAACGCCTTGGTCCACCTCGTCGAAGATCATGACCGGCTGGATTATGTCCTCGCGGCTGGCGAGCGCCGCCTTCATCGCCAAGGCGAAACGCGCCAACTCCCCGCCCGAGGCCACGCTGTCCAGCGGGCCAAAGTCGGTGCCGACGTTGGTGGCCACTTGGAAACGGACATTCTCCACGCCTTCCGGCCCGCGACGCCCCTCGATTGGTTCCAGCGCCACGCGGAACTGGGCGCGCTCCAGCTTCAGCGGGCCAAGCTCGGACAGGACCGCCGCCTTCAGACGCTCGGCCGCATCGGCGCGAGCCTCCGACAGAACCTTGGCCGCCGCATCATAGGCCTGCGCGGCCAAGGCGGCCTCACGGCGGGCATTGGTGAGGGCCTCTTCGCTGTTCTCGATCAGGCGCAGTTGTTCGCGCAGCCTGATCCGCAGCGACGGCAAGGCATCGACCGTGGTGTGCAGCTTGCGGGCCGTGGCGCGAAGGGCGAACAGACGCTCCTCGGTCTTGTCCAAGGCCCCCGGCTCGAAATCAAAGGCATCGGCAGCGGCATCCACCGCCGCAATCGCCTCCATGGCCTCAACCATCGTGCGGTCGATAGCATCCACCGCTTCGGACAGGCTCTTGATAGCGGGATGATCGCCTTCGATCCCCGCCTGCCCCGCCCGCGTGCGGGCATGCTCCACCGCACGCAGCGCCGCGCTCAGCTTTTGAGACAGCTTGTCACCGCCCAACTGGGTGCGAGCATCGGCCAGATCGGCCAGCGCCTTTTCTGCCGCACCAAGGACAGCGCGATCACCAGCCAGCGCCGTTTCCTCGTCCTCCTTGGGATCCAGCGCGTCCAGTTCGGCAAGGTTGTGCGAAATCTCTTCGGCCTGTGCAGCGGCATTGGCCGCATCGGCCTGAAGCGCCTGAAGCCGATGCTCGGCCTCTTTCAACAGCCTTGCCGCTTCGGCCACGGCCTGAAGCTGGGGTTGCAGGCCGCCATAGGCATCCAGCAGACCACGGTGCGTGCGCCAGTCCAGCAGGCCCACCGTCTCGTGCTGGCCATGCACCTCGACCAGACGCGATCCGATGTCTTTAAGCGCCGTCACGCCCGCAGGCTGGTCGTTGATATAGGCCTTGGAGCGACCATCCGCCGACAGGATGCGGCGCAGGATCAGCTCCTCGCCCGCGCGAGCCTCGAAACCGCGCTCTTCGATGGCGGCGATCAGGTCGGGATCATTCGGGGTAACGAAAACAGCCGTCGCCACGGCCTGTTTGGCCCCACGGCGCACCAGTCCGGAATCGGCCCGCGCCCCCAAAGCGAGGCCCAGAGCATCCAGAATAATCGACTTACCCGCACCGGTTTCACCGGTCAGAACCGTCAGCCCCTGCTCGACATCAAGGTCAAGGGCATCAACGAGAACGACGTCGCGGATGGAAAGACTGGTCAGCATGGATCAATATGATTCGCGTTATTCCGGGTGATCCTAACCGGAAACGTAACGAGAACGCAGAGGCTTTTTGCGGCCTCTGCGCTCAAATCTCTGGATCAGTCGAAGGGGTTCAGGCGGCTGAAGATCGACTTCTTTTCGCCTTCCGGTGCCGGAGCCCCTTCCGGACGCTGGCCTTCTTCGGTCAGCAGCGCGAAGGCATCACGGTACCAGATGCTGCCCGGGAAGTTGTGGCCCAGAACCGAGGCGTTACGAACAGCCTCTTCGCGCAGACCCAGTTGCAAGTTCAGCTCGACCAGACGGTACAGGGCTTCGGGCGTGTGCGAGGTGCGCTGGAAGGCCGGATTGGCAATAACCGCCTTATAGCGGTTCAGGGCACCGATCGGCTGGTTCTGGCGCTGGTAGAAACGGCCAACCGCCATTTCCTTACCGGCCAGTTGGTCGTTGACCATGTCGATCTTCACGCGGGCGTCGGTCGCATACGGCGTGTTCGGGTAGCGACGCTCAACCTCGCGCAGGCCAGCCAATGCGGCCTCGGCATAGCCCTGGTCACGGCCCACATCGACGATGCGCTCGAAGTTGCAGACGGCACGCATATAGAAGGCATAGGCCGTCGACGGATTGCCCGGGAACAGTGCGATGAAGCGGTCAGCCGCAGCGATGGCTTCGTTGTAGTTGCTGTTCTGATAGTAGGCATAGACCTGCATCAGGATCGAACGGCGGGCCCATTCCGAATAGGGGTGCTGGCGTTCGACTTCCTGGAAATAGTCGATGGCGTCGTTCCAGCGGCGCGACTGCAGGCGCTGATAGCCGGTGTTGTACAGGGCTTCGACCGGACG
>NZ_CAMZFB010000070.1 GCF_947305955.1 uncultured Brevundimonas sp. | reverse complement strand
AAGGGGGCTGCCGGTGCCACCGGCGCGGCCACCTGCGGACGGATGGCCTTGGTGGTGCGGGCCAGCTGCTGGTTGACGACGAAGCGCGAGACCGAACGGGCCAGGTCTTCGGCTTCGGCGGCCAGTGCCTGACAGGCCGCGGTCGATTCTTCGACCATGGCGGCGTTCTGCTGGGTGACCTGATCCATCTGGTTCACAGCCGCATTGACCTGAGCCAGACCGATGGCCTGTTCCTGGGCCGAGGCGGCGATTTCGTTCACCAGAGAGTCGATCTGGGCGACACGGTCGACGATGCGCGACAGGGCATCGCCGGTCTGGCCGACAAGGTTCACACCCTGGCTGACCTGTTGGCCGGATTCCGAGATCAAAGCCTTGATTTCCTTGGCGGCGTCGGCCGAACGCTGGGCCAGTGCGCGCACTTCCGAGGCCACGACGGCGAAGCCACGGCCTGCATCGCCGGCGCGGGCGGCCTCGACACCGGCGTTCAGCGCCAGAAGGTTGGTCTGGAAAGCGATTTCATCGATCACACCGATGATGGCGCCGATGCGCTTGGACGATTCCTCGATGGCGTTCATGGCCTCGACGGCATTGGTCATGACCACGCCGCTGCGCTGGGCGTCGGTGCGGGTGCTCAGCACCACGCTGGCGGCTTCCTTGGCACCATCGGCGGTACGGCCCACGGTCGCGGTGATCTGGTCCAGAGCCGCTGCGGTCTGTTCCAGCGTCGCGGCCTGTTGCTCGGTACGGTTCGACAGGTCGTTGGAGGCGGCACTGATCTCTTCGGCACCCAGATGGATGACCGAGACATTGGCGTTGACCAGCGACACGGCCTTTTCGAGGCTTTCGATCGCGGCGTTGAAATCGGTCTTGAGGGTGACGGCAGTTTCGGGGAAGTCCGCCGTGATACGCCACGTCAGATCGCCACGCGCCATGGCTTCCAGACCTTCGGCCAGAGCGCCGACGACCAGTGCGTCGTTACGGCGGCTTTGTTCAAGCTCGGCCTCACGGCGCAGGCGGGCGGCCTCGGCCTCTTTCTGCATGGCCTCGTTACGGGCCTTCAGGGCGTTCTGTTCGATAGTCACCTGACGGAAGTGCTCGACAGCCGAAGCCATCAGGCCCACTTCATCGGTACGACCCAGCGCCGGAATGGACACCTGGGTATCGCCCTTCACCAGCTTGCGGGTGGCGTTAGCGACGGCGCGCAGCGGGCGCGACACACCGCGCGTCAGCCAGAAGCCGCAGGCGACAGCCATGCCCAGCGCCAGCACGGTGCCGACGCCCATGACGATACGCATCATATTGGCCAGCACGACCTGACGGCGGCTCAGGGCCTCGGCCTCGGCCACGCGGGCATCGACCAGCTTTTGCAGGGCCGCATCGACCGGCTCCAGCAGGCCGGCATTGTCATAATCGGCAAGGTTGGTCAGGCCCACGCCGCGCACGGCGACAGCCTCGAACCAGTTCTCGACGCTGGCACGGGCGGCATCCACCTCGGCCTGCGAGTTGGGTTGCAGACGGATGTATTCGTCCAGCGAGTCGTTAAAGCCCGAACGGTGGACGCTGACAGCGTCGATTGCCGACGGGATGCGGCTCATGACATAGGCCCTGAGAGCGGCGTCCTGACGGGCCATATACATCTGTGCATGGACCGCGGCATCCTGCGCCAGCTTGGCCCGTTCGATATCGCGGCGGACGTTCTCCAGCCCGCTGACACCGAAATACACGCACAGGCTCATGGCTACGATAGCAGCAACGATCCCGCCGAAGGCGAAGGTCAGCTTCTGCTGAATCTTCAGATTATCGAGCGCGCCCAACATCATACTCGTCCCCGCATTGGAACGACATCACAGGGTTGTTTCCCCCCATCCGCGATGCCGCTTGCCGGGGTTGAAGGGACCACCGTCACCCGTCGCAGGGCGACGTGTGACCTGAATGCGATCTGCGGTTCGTTCTGAGACACACAGAAGGGGATCGGGCGGGCCATTCGAATCCTCGGCAAAGATTATCGACCATGTGCCCGCACAAACGTAGGTTTCGGTAAACCGCGCAGTACGGGCAATTCCCTATACGGCTACGCTAGATGTCTTACCGAACTGTAGTTATTCGCTATTTTATTGCCTCGCTTGGCACTTTTTATGATAACCTTGTTATCCGAGATTCATCCCCCCAATGTCCTTGCCGGGGTGGAAGAAATGACGCCTTTCCCTCAAAAGGGGAAAGACTGTAAAGAGTGTCGATCAGGGGGCCAAAATTCCAAGTGCAGTGTTGAAAGAGGCCGGCAACAGTAGGTTTGCCGACGCCGGACGATCGTCTCAGGAAAAATCGTCCAGAGCAGGCCGATTGCTATCGGCAGTCACGGTCACAGTCCTGCTTGTCGCTGCTGCACTGGTTCAGTTCCTGCCGGTGAATACGGCCTTCCAGATCGCCCTGCCCCCGACGGCCAGTCTGGTCGCAGGCCATCTGTTGCGTTGGCGGCTGGCCAGTGCGTTAACGATTGCTTTGGCCATACTGATCCTTGCCGCCACGCTGGCGGGGACGGCCGATGCCATTTCCGCCGCCGTGACCACCAGTTCCATGGCTCTGGTCATGCTGGTCCAGTACGGCGAGTATTTCCGCCGCAGTGGTCCGTACAAACTGTATCGTACGACCGAACACGAAGTCCTCGAGGCCCTGCTGGATGCCGTTCCGGTCGTCCTGCTGGATCGTGCGGGCCGCGTATGCCGTGCCAGCCTCGCCTGTGAAGCCCTGTTTGGATACGAGCGCGAAGAGATCATCGGCATGGCCTTTGGCGAGCTGGTTCAGGATTTCGATCCCCTGCGACACGCAGGCCGCGACATCCCGTCGGGCACCCTGCCCCATGAGGGTGGCGACTGGCAGGCCCGTACCGCGCAGCAGACCCGCGTGCCCATCGATCTGTGGCTGAACCACACGGTCGAAGGGCCTCTGATCCGCCTGACGGACCTGACGCCGCGCCACGCCGCCGATGCGCAGGCGCGCGAGCTTCACTCCCAACTCAACAAGGTCTGGCGTCTGAACTCGCTGGGCGAGATGGCCGCCACCCTCGCCCACGAACTGAACCAGCCGCTGGGGGCGGCCGCTGCCTATCTTCACGCCGCGCAGGAAGACATGAAATCGGCGGGCATATTGGGCGAAAGCGCCTTCCGTACCGCCGAACTGGCCAAGAACCAGATGCTGCGTGCCGGACAGATCATCCGCCGCATGCGCGAACTTCTGACCATGGAGATGCGCGCTCTGGCCCGCGAACGGGTCAGCGAGGTGATCGACGACGTGCTGCCCATCCTCACCCTGACCGGACGGGACCGCAGCGTGACCATCGGCACGGCCATCGCGGTGCCCGATCTGGTTCGCATGGACCGCATCCAGATCCAGCAGGCGCTGGTCAATCTTGTGCGCAACGCTGTCGAGGCCTGCCCCAATGGTGGTCAGGTGATGATCGTGGGCCAGATCCTGAACGACCGCGCCTATGAGATCGCCGTCGAGGACAGCGGCCCCGGAATCGAGCCTGACCAGATCGAACGGGTGTTCCAGCCGATGACGACAACCAAATCCGGTGGTATGGGCCTCGGCCTTTCGGTGACGCGGACGATCGTCGAAAGCCATGGCGGCCATCTCAGTGTGGGCCGGTCCAAGCTTGGCGGTGCCCGCTTCTCCTTCACACTCAAGATCGCAACCCCCAAGGAAGACGCATGACCCCCTCTGTCTTCATTATCGACGATGACGCTGGAATGCGGGATTCACTGGTTACGCTATTGCGCAGCCAGGGCATTCGCTGCCGTGCCTTCGCCGGTGGCGCTGACTTCTTCCGTAACCCGCCTCAGGACGAAACGGCCTGTGTGGTCACAGACCTGCGCATGCCGGAAATCGACGGCGCGGAGGTGGTGCGCCGTATCAGCGAGACGCGCGGTGCCGCATGGCCGATCCTGGTGATCACCGCCCATGCCGATGTGCCCATGGCCGTCAGCCTGATGAAACAGGGCGTCACCGACTTCATCGAAAAGCCGTTTGACCCCCAGCGCCTGATCGAAAGCGTGCGCGGCTGTCTCTCCCGTCTGGATCAGGTGGGCGAGCACCAGCGCAATACTCAGGCCGCCCGCGAAAAGTTTGAACGTCTGACGCCGCGCGAATTGCAGGTTTTCGACGCCCTGATCGAGGGTCTGTCGAACAAGGCCATCGCCCAGTCCTTGAACATAAGCCCCCGTACTGTCGAGGTTTTTCGCGCCAAGGTAATGCAGAAGATGGAGGCCGAGAGCCTGTCAGATCTGATCAAGGCGGGGCTTCTTTTGCGCAACGAGGATCAAACCGCCCCCTTGATCCTTTAACGTCGGTATCTCTATCTCCCTCCCAACCATAGGGAGTGAGCCATGAGCGAGAATCGCCTTTTACGACAACAGGCCTATATCGACGGCCAATGGGTCGATGCGGACGGGGGCGAAACCCTTTCGGTCACCAATCCCGCGACGGGCGAGGTGCTGGGCACCGTTCCGAACATGGGCGCTGCCGAAACCCGCCGCGCCATCGACGCCGCCGCCAAGGCGATGAAGGACTGGGCCAAGCGCACCGCCGCCGACCGTGCCAAGGTGCTGCGCAAATGGTTCAACCTGATGCTGGAAAATCAGGAAGAGCTGGCCCGTCTGCTAACCGCCGAACAGGGCAAGAGCATCACCGAGGCCCGTGGCGAAATCGCCTATGCCGCCTCCTTCATCGAATGGTTCGCCGAAGAGGGTAAGCGCGCCTATGGCGAGGTGATCCCGACCCACGACAACGGCAAGCGCATCGTCACCCTGCGCCAGCCCATCGGCGTTGTGGGGGCCATCACACCGTGGAACTTCCCCTCGGCCATGATCACCCGCAAGGTCGGCCCCGCGCTGGCTGCAGGCTGCGCCGTGGTTCTAAAGCCTGCCGCCCAGACGCCTTACAGCGCCTTTGCGCTCGCCGTTCTGGCCGAGGAAGCCGGCCTTCCGGCAGGCCTGTTCAACGTTCTGACGGGTTCGGCCAGCGCCATCGGCGGCGAGCTGACCAGCAATGAGACGGTCGCCAAGATCAGCTTCACCGGCTCGACCGAGGTGGGCCGCAAGCTGATGGAACAGTCGGCCCTGACCATCAAGAAGATGTCGCTGGAACTGGGCGGCAACGCGCCCTTCCTCGTTTTCGACGATGCCGACATCGACGCCGCCGTACAGGGCGCGGTCATTTCCAAATACCGCAATGCGGGCCAGACCTGCGTCTGCACCAACCGCTTCTATGTTCAGGCCGGTGTCTATGCCGAGTTCGTGGCCAAGCTGACGGCAGAGGTCGAGAAGCTGAAGGTCGGCAATGGCATGGACGACGGCGTACAGGTCGGCCCGCTGATCGACGACAAGGCCATAAAGAAGGTTCAGCAACACCTCGACGACGCCCTGTCGAAGGGCGCCAAGCTGCTGACCGGCGGCAAGCCGCACGCATTGGGCGGCACCTTCTTCCAGCCGACGGTCGTGTCCGAGGTCACGCAGGACATGCTGATCTGCCGTGAGGAAACCTTTGGTCCTCTGGCGGGCGTCGTCCGCTTCGAGACCGAGGAAGAGGGCGTGGCCCTGGCCAATGACACCATCTTCGGTCTGGCGGGCTATTTCTACAGCCGCGATATCGGCCGTGTCTGGCGCGTGGCCGAGGCCATGGAAACCGGCATGGTCGGTATCAACACCGGCATCCTGTCGACCGAAATCGCCCCGTTCGGCGGTATCAAGCAGTCGGGTCTGGGCCGCGAAGGCAGCCGCCACGGGCTCGAAGACTATATGGAAATCAAATACCTGTGCATGGGCGTCTAAGCCCGCATTAGCGGTTTAGACCAACGTCGATCTCTGCAAAACGACGTTCTTCCTGTCAGTCTCCCTTGTGACGTCCCCGCAAAAATAAGGGGCGCACAAGGGAAACATGGCCGCCTGAGGGGGTGGCCTTACAGGAAGGGAAAACACCCATGACCGACCGCACCCTTAACGGGGCGGACGGCGGGGATCACTCGGTCGGGAAAAACGACCGACTGGTGATTGCTGCCTCGTCTGTCGGCACCGTCATCGAATGGTATGACTTCTACCTCTACGGCTCTCTGGCCGCGATTATCTCCGCCCAGTTCTTCTCGGGCGTGAACGAGACCACAGGCTTTATCTTTGCCCTGATGGCCTTTGCGGCCGGTTTCGCCGTCCGCCCGTTCGGGGCCATCGTCTTTGGCCGCCTCGGCGACCTTTGGGGACGCAAGAACACCTTCCTCGTCACCATGCTTCTGATGGGGCTGTCGACCTTTGTGGTCGGCCTGTTGCCGCCCTATGCGGCGCTAGGCGTGGCAGCGCCGATCATCCTAGTGATCATGCGCCTGATCCAAGGTCTGGCGCTGGGCGGCGAGTACGGCGGTGCGGCGACCTATGTGGCCGAGCATGCTCCGCACGGTAAGCGCGGCTTTTACACCTCCTTCATCCAGATCACCGCCACAGTCGGCCTGTTGCTGAGCCTGATGGTCATTCTGGGAACCCGTATGGCCGTGGGCGAGGAAGCCTTCCTCAGCTGGGGCTGGCGGATTCCGTTCCTCGTTTCCATCCTGCTGCTGGGCGTATCGCTGTGGATCCGTCTGAAGCTGGCCGAAAGCCCTGCCTTCAAGCGCATGAAGGCCGAGGGCAAGGGCTCGAGCACCCCGCTCAAGGACAGCTTCCTGAAATGGCCGAACCTGAAACTGGTGCTGATCGCCCTGTTCGGTCTGGCCGCAGGTCAGGCAGTGGTCTGGTACACGGGCCAGTTCTACGCCCTGTTCTTCCTCGAGAAGACGCTGCGGGTCGATCCGGCACTGTCGAACATCCTGATCGCTTCGGCTCTGGCGCTGGCGACACCCTTCTTCGTCTTCTTCGGCTGGCTGTCGGACAAGATCGGTCGCAAGCCGATCATCCTCGCTGGCTGCCTAATCGCGGCCCTGACCTATTTCCCGCTGTTCCAGGGGCTGACCAAGGCGGCCAATCCGCGCCTGGCCGCCGCTGTCGCCTCGTCGCCGCTGACCATCGTGGCCGATCCGGCGGACTGTCACCTGCAGTTCGACCCCATCGGCAAGACGGTGTTCAACTCGTCCTGCGATGTCGCCAAATCCTATCTGGCCAAGGCGGGCATCAACTATGACAACGTGGCGGCTCCGGCTGGCAGCGTTGCCACCATCAAGGTCGGCGATACCGTCATCGAAAGCTTCCACGGTGAAGGGCTAGCCAAGCCCGAGTTCGATGCCGCCAAGAAGGAGTTCGACGGCAAGCTGGCCGCCGCCCTGACGGCCGCAGGCTATCCGGACAAGGCCGACAGCGCCTTGGTGAACAAGCCGGTGGTGATCGGCATACTGTTCATCCTCGTGCTGTACGTGACCATGGTCTATGGCCCGATTGCAGCGGCTCTGGTCGAGATGTTCCCGACCAATATCCGCTACACCTCCATGTCCCTGCCCTACCACATCGGTAACGGCTGGTTCGGGGGCTTCCTGCCGACGACCGCCTTCGCCATGGTCGCGGCCACCGGCAATATCTACTACGGCCTGTGGTACCCGATCGTCATTGCGGTCCTGACCGTCATCATCGGGGCCATCTTCGTCAAGGAAGGCAAGGACGTGAACATTCACGACTAGCCGGACGGACTACGCTTTGCAGCGTTCGGGCGGATCGCAAACGCGGTCCGCCCGCTTTCTATTCAACCGGCCCGACCGGAGCTTACGCAACTTAAAGGCACCCTTCCTCTTGTGGTGCTAGCCTGAACAGGGACAGATGGCGTGATGTTCAGCTTCGCGACACTGGTCATGACCGCGGCCTATATGGCCACACTGTTCGCCATCGCATGGTGGTACGAACGCCCCCAGATCAAGGCCAAGGGTTCGGGCCTGTTGGGGCCAAGCCTCTATGCCCTGTCGCTGGCCATCTATTGTACCTCGTGGACCTACTACGGCGCTGTCGGCACGGCGGCGCGCAGCGGCTGGGAATACCTGCCCATCTATATCGGTCCGGCTATCGGTCTGACGCTGTTATTCCCGCTATGGCGACGCATCGCCTCGGCGGCAAAGCGGGCCAATGCCGGATCGCTGGCCGACTTCCTGTCCTCGCGATACGGCAAGAGCCCGACGCTAGGGGCCGCCGTCACCCTCGTCGCCATTCTGGGGTCCCTGCCCTATATCGCGCTGCAACTGCGCTCGCTGACTATGGCGGGCGAGATGATCAATATCGACAGCGGGATCGCCGGATCGGAGCGCATAGTCGTTCTGGTGCTCGCGGGCGTGCTGGCGGGCTTTGCCATACTGTTCGGTGCGCGGCGGACGGACCTGACAGAGCATAACCGCGGCCTGATCCAGGCCATCGGCGTGGAATCCATCGTCAAACTCTGCGCCCTTTTGGCCGCCGCCGTCTTTGCCGTCTTTGTGCTGTTGAAGGCGCAATACAGCCCGCCCGTGCTGGAACAGGGCTTGGGCCAGCTCGCCGACTGGCCCAATGGCAATACGCGTTTCTGGGCGATCCTGCTGGTCTCGACACTGGCGGTCTTCTGCCTGCCGCGCCAGTTCCACGTCGGCTTCGTTGAGGGCGGCGAACCCGGCGAGGTGCGCCGCGCCCAGTGGCTGTTCCCTCTGTATCTGCTGCTGACGTCGCTGGCGGTCCTGCCCTTGGTCGCTGCGGGCAGGCTGACCCTGCCGGGGGCCAATCCCGATCTTCTGGTTCTGGCACTCCCGTTTGAAGGCCAACACCGGCTGCTGACAGCCATTGTCTTTGTTCAGCGCCCTGCGAAACGGCCAGAGCCAGCCGGTTCACCAGCTGCCGGGCATGATCCTCAACATCCGCCGCGCGGCCATCATCCTCATCCTGTTTCTCGCCTGGCTCTATTATCAGGCGATGGACCAGTCGCGCGGTCTGGCCGCCATGGGTCTGGTGTCCTTTGCCGCTCTGGCGCAACTGGCCCCGTCCCTGTTCGGTGCTGTCCTGTGGCGGACCGGCCACGAGCGCGGCGCGCTGGCCGGTTTGGGCGTCGGCATGGTGGTGTG
>NZ_CAMZFB010000069.1 GCF_947305955.1 uncultured Brevundimonas sp. | reverse complement strand
CGTCAGGTTTTCAACCTGAAAAGAGGGGTTCGATTCCCCTAGGGACTGCCACGCGATTGTTTGCCTCACGATGGCAAACGGGCTAAAAATTGAGCACTGCTTCTCGCGACGCGGTCCCTTCGTCTATCGGTTAGGACGTCAGGTTTTCAACCTGAAAAGAGGGGTTCGATTCCCCTAGGGACTGCCACGCGGGCTTCTGACTTCCCAATCTCCCTACATCGATAACTGTTTTCGCGCTCGGGTTGTCGTGCGCGTGTGGTTGTAATTTGGGCCAAAATGGGACCTCAAACTATCACCGATATAAAAAAGCCAATTTTTCACTCTGCGAGACAGTACATTTGTGTTACGTTTCGTTGTTCGTTCAATCGCAGCTTCTCGCGTAGATTGAATATCTTGTTCGCTTATTGGGTCTTCGGGGATGGAAGAAAACGATATTGTACGTGTCGAGGGGCACGTGAAATGGTTCGATCCGGGGAAAGGCTACGGCTTTATCGTACCAGACGTACCGGCAACAACTGACGGCAAGGACGTTCTTCTTCATGTCAGCAGCCTGCGCGATATCTCGCGCGAGGACGCTGAAGAGGGGGCTCGTATTGTCATCGACTGCGCGCGACGCGCAAAAGGTTGGCAGGTCGTTCGTATCGAGTCTCTGGAAGAGGCCGCGCCGGAATCGCGCGTGACGCGTCCGCTGATCCAGCGATCCAGCGCCAGCAGCACGCCGGCTGGTGAGATGGAACCGGCGGTTGTCAAATGGTTCAATCGAACCAAGGGCTACGGCTTTGTTGTCCGCAACAATGTCGAGGGCGACATCTTCGTTCACGTCGAAACCCTGCGCCGCAACGGTCTTGAGGACCTGCTGCCGGGCGACAACGTCGATGTGCGATTCGCCGAGGGGCCCAAGGGTTTGGTGGTGGCTGAAATCCGACCGGCGCAGTAAGCTGGAGCCTCGTTGTCAGAGGCAGTCCATGTCCATTACCCGCCGATTTATCGCCGCCACAGCGCTAACGCTGCTCATCACTGCCTGCGCCGGAGGGAAGCAGGCGGTTGATGAGCGCGGGCGGCCATTAGAACAACTCACACTCGTCACATCCTCGGGGGAGTATGAGTTTCTGGTCGAAATCGCTGACGACGATGCCTCGCGTGCACGCGGACTGATGTTCCGCCCGCCGCTGGCCGATGATCGCGGCATGTTGTTCCAATTCCCGGCAGCGCGTGAGCAAGAGTTCTGGATGCGGAACACGCCCAGTTCGCTCGATATCATCTATATCGCGCCGAATGGCCGCGTGGTCTCGATCGCCAAACACACTACGCCCTATTCAGAGACGCCGATCCCCTCCAACGGTGCAGCGAACGGTGTGCTGGAGATCAGAGCCGGTCGTTCAGACGAAATCGGGCTGAAGGCAGGCGATATCGTCAAACACAACTTCTTCAAACCGTAGAGTTTTTTCGGTTGCGACCGCGGGCCGCACATGGCATTAGAACCTTCTTCCGCGGTTCGGGGTATGGCGCAGTCTGGTAGCGCACCTGTTTTGGGAGCAGGGGGTCCAAGGTTCGAATCCTTGTGCCCCGACCACGGAAAAATCTCCCTACAATCTGCTTCTAGTTCCAGCCGCCGTTCAGGGCGTAGCTGAAGCCGATGGGCATGGCCTCGCGCACCTGCCCAAAGAAGGCCGCAAGTTCCCCCAGCGAGTTGCGTGGCACGAATATGATGTCCCCGCGACGAACACGCGGAGACTGTACGCCACCGGATTTCACATCGATCACATATCTGGACGGCATACCGTCCTGACCGCGACGGATCAGCACAGCCTGTCGCACACGACTGCCGACATTGGTGCCACCCGCCAGAAGCACGGCTTGATAGGCATTGATGGCTTCGGACGGTAGATCGAACGCGCCGGGGGTGCGGACATTACCATCAACCCAAATCTTCGCCGGAGCCGCCTTGCGCAGCGTGAGTTCGACAGCAGGCCGCGTCAGATAGGCGGCATAAGCAGCCGAAATAGCAGCCTCGCATTCCGGCAGCGATTTTTCGACGACCTGTAGGTGCCCAGCGAGCGGCAACGAAACGCGACCATCGGGACCAACAACAAGGGTGCGGTTCAGTTCGGTCGCCGAGGGCAGGGCCAGGTCGATCTCGTCACCGGGCATGAGCACATAGGGCGGCTCGGCATCGGTCCAACCGACCTGAGGGCCAAACTGGGTGGCGTCCGAATTATCCGACGTCGCGCAACCGGCAACGCCGAGCGCAGCCGCGCACAGCACCGTCCTTCGGCTGATCATGGCATCCCCCGATGCAAGAAATTTCTCTGATATCCATGATCGAAATTTATGGTTCACGTCTGATTAACAGCCTTGCGGCATGGATAGGATAACTGTTCAGCTGCGTCAGGCTTCGTGCATGTCGTCCATCACATCGGGATACAGTCGGCCCAGATATAGTCTGGTCGACATCATCGCTCTGGTCCTGCGCGAGCTGTGGCTGATGGTGGCTGTCTTCTTGATTATTGCCGTTCTGGGCACGGTGGCGGTGCTGAGCCTGAAGAAAACCTATTCGGCGGGCGCGACCCTGTTTGTCGGTGTCGGTCAGGAATACGTCTATCAGCCGCGTGTAGGGGCGACCGATGGTGGTTCGCCGCCCAATGCCTCGGAAGTGGCCCAATCCGAAGCCGCCATCCTAAACAGCCTCGAGGTCAAACAGCGCGTTGTGCGCGCCATGGGCGTCGAAACCTTCCAACCGACGCCTGCCAACACTATCGAACAGGCCAAGGCAGAGGCAGCGGCCATTCAGGCGATCGGCAATGCACTTCGGGTATCGGCCACGCCGGAAAGTCCGGTGATCGGACTGTCTTACAAGTCCAATGACCCAAGGCAGGCGGCCCAGATCCTCAATACCGTCATCGACCAATACCTGACCTATCGACGGGAGGTTTTCCGCGACCGCACGACGCCCGCCATCCGCAGTCAGAGGGCTGCGTTTGAGCAGGAACTGGAAGCAGCTGACCGTGCGTACGAAGATTTCCTGAAATCTAACGATATCGGTGACTTCGCCACGGCCAAGGCAGCCCTGTCGCAAAGCTATCAGGCCCTGTTCGCAGAACGCCTGAGTGTGCAGTCGCAGGTCAATCAGGCCCGCCAGCGCCACGCAACCCTGTCGGCCCAAATGGCAGGCGTTCCGGCGCAGGTCACCTTGCAACAGGACCTCAATGTCTCGGCTCAGGATCAGATCCTGCAGCTTCGCACCGAACGCGAACAACTGCTGTCGCGCTATCAGCCGGATGCCGCTCCTGTTCAGGAAATCGAGGCCCGCATTCGCCAGCTGCAAACCTATGTTCAGACGGGAACCGCCGTCGGACCCAAGGAAGTCCGCACCGGACCCAATCCGGTCTGGCTTCAGTTGGAAGGCGAGCGACTGGCCGCCGCTGCCGAGCGCGATGCTCTGGCCGCGCGTCTGGCCGTGATGGATCGTCAACTGGCCGAACTGACTGCGAAACAAGCCCGTCTGACGGACCTTGAGTCCCGTAATGCTACTCTGTCCGGCAATCGCGAGGTGCTGAGCCAGTCCATCCGCGAGTTCCAGATGCGCGAAACCCAAAGCCGCGCCGGCAGCGAATTGGTTTCAGCGGGCGCGGATAATGTGACCGTCATCGAACGCGCCCAGCCGCCCCTGAACGGTCGCAGTCCGAAGCTCCTCCTGTTAGCCGCAGTACTCGCCTTCGCCGGATTTACGGCTCTGTGCGCGGGGTTGCTGCGCGTTTTCACGCGGCGCAGCGTCCTGACCCGTTCGGCGGCGCAAAGAACCTTTGGGCTTCCAGTGCTGGCGGTAGCCCCCGCCAAAGCGTGACCGTGCTAAGCTTGCGGCCATTATCGGTGGCGCAGCGATTCGTATGGTCGATCTAACAGCAGAAATGGCGGGCTTGTGGACGGCACTGGGGGCCGGTCCGCAGCATAGAGGCCGACTGCTCATGTTCGTTGGGGCAGTGCGGGGCGAGGGTGTTTCCACTGTCAGCCGCGAGTTTGCCCGATTGGCCGCTGTGCGTGCCAGCAAGCCCGTTTGGCTGATCGATGCCGACTTCACCCGCCAAGACCAGCAGCACCATCTGGCCCAACACCCCGAACGTTTCGGTCGCGCTGGCACCCGCGTTACGGGTTCACCGGATGGATCCGCCTTCTATACGGTGCGACCGCCGTTAATGGGGGCGGATGGAGAGGCTGTGCGCCCTGCGAAACTGTTGACCGCAAAACCCTTCCTGGGTCGCAGGCTCTATTCGACCCGTCTGGAGCTGGAAGCCCTGGTCGCGGGGCAGTCGCCTGTCGTTGTGCCACAAGCCGACTATTGGATTGCCCTGTCACAACATGCGGACGTTGTGGTGGTGGATGTCCCGTCCGTCGACCGCGAAGATACCGCCCTTCGCCTCGCGCCGTTCATGGATGACATTGTGATGGTCATCGGCGAGAGCGCCAGCGTGACCGCGCCCAAGGCCGCCAAAGAGCAGCTTCAAGCCGCAGGCGGGCGTGTTTCCGGCATCGTCATCAACAAGGCCACCTATCGCGCCCCGCGTGCGCTGGAGAAGATGCTAGGCTGAGCCGTACAATTTGGGCTCGAAGGCTCGGAACCAGAGCAGTTTACCGGCACCTTCGGCGGCCCTGACGGCAAGGTTCGCACCTGTTGACGTCAAGGCCACACCGCATACCAAGGCTGCAAGACCATACAGGCTGAACTGGGCCAAGCCGACGGCCATCCAGCCGATAAGTTCGGGATAGGCTGATGCCGCCACTGCGGTCTGGCTCGGTCCTTGGCCACGTGCAAAGGCGCGGATCAGCAGATATTTCAGATTCGCCCGTTGGGGCGGTGCGTCTTCATAAACAATCGCTTGCGGGGCCCACGCGAAAACCCGCCCGTCGCGTTTCAGCTTAGCGAACAGGATATCGTCTTCGCCACCCGTATGATTGGCGGAAGGATCAAAAGCGTCTGGGGAAATGGTCGTCGTTTTGCGAAGCAGACTATTGCCGCAACCGTAGGGGATATCTGTGACGCAAGCCTCAGCGGGGCCGGATCGACTAAAGAAACGCTCGACCACGGGGCGTAAAGAAGGGGTGCATTGTGGCGCTGTCCCCAAAATCGCGCCGAACACCACATCGGCGTCGTATTCGCGCTGGACGCGGCAAAGCTCGGCCAGCCATTGGGGTTGGGCGCGCTCGTCATCGTCCAGGAATGCGATGAAAGACCCCGTCGCTCTGGCAACGCCTGCGTTGCGGGCATTGGAAACGCCGGGTTGCGGCGCGTGAACGTAATCCAACGGAAACGGCGCGGTGGCTGCAAGTGTTTGCGCGTTTTGGCGAGCGTCTGCATTCGGCGAGTTGTCGACCACAACGACCTGATGGATAGGCGTGTTATTATGGACTGCATGCAGCGACTGTACCGCTGCGGCCAATCCCCCATTGCGCCGCAGGGTAGGAATGATGACGCTGATGCTCATGAGCCCTGCATGGCCTCGGCATAGCGGGCGGCGCGGTAGAACCTGAGGCTCAACCCACGAAAAAATACCGGAACGGAGTCCCACATCGCCATCCGCTGGCTGAGCCGGATGACGAGAGGTGCTATCTTCATGCAATTGATGAGCTTGGCCACTTTAAATGACGGAAATTCTTCTACGACTTCAGGATGCGCAGCGCGAATTTGCTCAAAGTTCCGGGCAGATTGGTCGTATTTCCGCATCAAGGTCGGAACGTCATCCAATCCCATATGGGTCGCCGGTATGTCGACGTGACGGATCGTGTGCGCTTTTCCGAAACGGATGGCCCATTCGACATCCTCCCATCCCCAACCGCTGAAACGACCATCAAACGGGCAGGTGGCTAAATGCTCGCGGCGTATCAGAAGATTGGATGTGAAGACGTTCTTCAACGGATCGCGCGCTCGCGTTTTGGCATCTAGACAATCGGTGCGCAGTGCCATGGCGCGATGAACGGCAAAGCGGGGATCGGTGGGAGCTTGACTGACACTAAAGCCCCCAAAAGCCGCAGCCGGCCTTTCCTCCCTGGCGAAATACAGCCACTGGGACAGGAAATCGCGATTGTCGGGCAGCATATCGGCGTCGATAAAAAGGACGTACTCCCCACGCGCTCGATTGAGCAGGATGTTCCGGCCCGCTGCGCGCCCATTATTGGAGGCGGCCGTTATCAGGCAGATCGGCATGGCCGCACGCGCCACCAAGGCGGTGATGCGTCCTGTCAAAGCCGGATCGCCCGTCCCGTCGTCCAGCAGGATGACCTCAACCTCAGAACCCAGCCCCGTCGCTTCCTTGGCGAGGGCTTGCAACAGCGGCGTCGGATCATCGCTCAGGAAGGGGATGAGCACCGACAGTGCCGGTCGTGCATCTGGCCAATGCGCATTGTGAAATGCAGTCACGCGATAGCCCTTCGTCGGCGACGGATGATCATGACGGCTGAGCGCGCAAGATCGCGCGCGCCCGCCGCGTTCAGGGCTAGCGCCGCCGCGCCATAAACTGCGGCACCGACGACTGCATCCTGAGTAAGCTCCAACAGGCCGCCGATATCAGGCAGGGCCGATACAGCCAGCGCCATTACACCCGCGCAGCCGATGCACAGGGCAAAGTCCTTCATAGGGACAGGCATGGGGATGGCTTTGCGTCCGATGATGATTGAAGCCACCACTCCGCAGCCGTAGCCCAGAACCGACGCCATAGCCGCACCCACCACACCGTATCGGGGAATAAGCACGAAGTTCAGCCCGATATTGGCCGCCGCCGGAACGACCATGGTCCACAGCAACAGGCTGGTTCTCTTGGCCAGTATGAAGGCCTGATTGAAATAGTAATAGAGGAAGCCGGAGAGCAGGCCCGATATCGCAATCAGGGGCGTAACGGATGTGGCGGCTGAACGCATGTCCTGGCCGATGACAACCTCGGATAAAGGACGGGCCACAAGGGCAACGCCCACCGCCGCAGGAACGGTGATCAGAGCGAGCATTCTGGCCTGATCCTTGGCCGCGATCTGGAGAGCCGAACGGCCGCCCTTTTCAAGGGCCATGATCAAGGCGGGGCCTCCGGCCATGCCCAGCCAGATAAACAGAATATCAAGCGTCCGGTTCGCGATGCTGTAGGCGGCATGATAGGCCCCGACCGCCGCTTCATCCATCAACCAGCCCAGCATGACACGATCTGTTGCCGAAAGGATCAACGCCATGCCCAGAGACAGGGATATCGGGAAGCCATAGGCCAGATACTGCCTCAGCTTGTCTCGCGAAAAGCGTCCCTTGCCCAAGGCCTTCCATTCGGAGGGCAAGGAGAACGGTAGTGCCAGCAATGGCGTGAGCAACATGCCGATGATGATGGCAGACGCTCCCATGCCTGCCAGCGCCGCGGCGACCCCGAAGGCAAACACCCCGACGGTCGAATACATGTCCAGCAGCGATGCCTTGGCCACAGCGCCGCGAGCCCGCAAAGCGACCTTGACCATGTTCATCACGCAGCGGACCGGCACCCCGATCAGCGCAAGGCCAATGGTAACCTTCAACGTCGTACTGACCGGTAGGGCAATGCACGTCAGTATGGCCAGCGGTATGAACACTGCACCGCACACCAGTACCGATCTATAGAGGGTGGCATAGAGTGCCTCTCTCTCTTCGGTCGTGTGGGCGGCGGCCCAATAGCGCGCCATCGCCGCCTCGGCCCATGTGAAGAAGATGACGTGGGCGAGGCTAAAGACAGAAAAGGCGAGGGCGTACGCACCAAACTCGCTGGGCGACAGCAGGCGCGTAAAGACCAGTATGGTCAGCACGCCAATAATCGCGCTCAACAAATTGGCGGGCAGGTAGCCCATCAAACCTCGAATAAACATCAGCGCTGCGCCAACCGGTCGCCGAGCAGGACGGGGATGGTCCGTGCCATGATCCAGAGATCGAACCAGAAACTTTGCCTCTCGATATAGTCGATATCCAGTTGGATGCGGCGGCGAACGTCGGCTGCTGTATGCAGCGGCCCGCGCGATCCGTTGATCGCCGCCCAACCTGTCATGCCCGGTTTGATACGGTGACGATGCGCATATTCCGCGACGATATCGGACGATCGCATCTGTCCCGTCTGCATCTGGATCGCGTGGGGGCGGGGACCGACCAAGCTCATATTGCCGATTACGACATTGATCAGCTGGGGCAGCTCATCGAGGCTGGTGGAGCGCAGAAAACGGCCGAGGCGGGTGACCCTGTCATCATCGGCCACGACCTGGCGTACACCGCCTGCATCCTGTTGGTGATGATACATGGTCCGGAATTTCCAGACCGTAATGGTCTCATTGTTGAAGCCGTGACGCTTCTGGCGGAACAGGGCAGGGCCAGGGCTTTCCAAGCGCACCAATGCACCGATCACGAACAGGAAGGGCATCAGCGCCACCAATGCCAACGTCCCCAAAATCAGGTCCTGTAGTCGCTTATAAAACGCGCGCCGGTCATCACTGACCGGACGGTCCAACAGCGCGACAGGCATATAGGCCAGTTTATCAAGCGCCTGATCGATCTCCCGCGCATCGGGCGCTGCACTTTGAAGGATAATGGCGACCTTGTTTGGCAGGATGCTGAGGCGGTTTTCCATCTCGCGAACGCGCTTACCCGCATCCGGCGGGACCGTTAGGGCGATACAGTCCAGATAGGGCGTCAGGCGGTGTTCCCGCAGGTCCTCGACCCTGCCCAGTACCGGCACGCCGCAGATCGACGCCGGTGCACGCGTCCGGCGGTCTTCAAAAATGCCAATGATGTTGACTGTGCGCCGACGGATCGCCTCGACAATCAGGCTTTCGGCGGCGGACGTAGCCCCGACCAGCACCACATTGGGAACGAGGGCTCCGTTCGTGCGCCCTCTGGCAACGGCAAGCGCCCAGATCAGATGAAGCGCGCCCAGACCGGTAACGGTCAAACCAGCCCATTGAATATAGGACATGACGCCGGATCCATCGGTGATGGCGGCAGTGCCCAGTCCGATCAACAAGCCCAATCCCGCGACCAGAGAGACCGTAAGAGCGTGGAACAAAGGACGGCGCGGTGACGAGAAACTGTATCTGTCCGATCCTAGTACGAACCACAGGGCGAACAGGCTGCCGATAACATAGGGCGCGGCATGTCCAAGCCGGAGCTCTGACCAGCTGGTCACGGGATCGGGGTGGCACATCCACGCCAAAGCGCCGATGGCCGTCAACGCGACATCGATCCCGCGATAATAGAATACCCGCAGGCGGACAGCATGGCGGCGGCGCGTACTCAGCCAGACATCGGGACGGAAAGGCCCACGCGGCGTGCGTGCGCCATCGGTCAGTGCATCGACCGATTCGTATGGCTCGTTTTTCCGACGGCGAGTCGGGCCCCGCGCGCCCACTTCAGCCGATAAAATGCTGTCCATATCCACCCCAACCAGCGGGCAGCCCCGCTTGGATCACGGTGAAATCTGACTTATCGGCCTATACGGGGGGTTAACATGCAAGAAAACGCGAAAACCCCGTTGCATACCCGACAGTTACGGGCTATCCACGCCGCCTGCCGGAGACGTGGCCGAGTGGCTGAAGGCAACGGTTTGCTAAATCGTCGTACCCTGTAAGGGGTACCGAGGGTTCGAATCCCTCCGTCTCCGCCAGTCCCTTCTGTGGACTGGCTTTCCCGCAAAATCAGGGGCTTATCGCAAGTGGGTGTTACATCTGGAGCAGATGAAACCCAAATGCTGACCTACCTAACTAAGCGCGGGTCCACTTATTATTTTCGGCGTGTCGTGCCGCACGATCTTAGAGAGCGTGTGGGCAAGTCTGAGTTCACGTTCTCGCTCAAAACCAAAGACAAGGCTGAGGCGAAAAGGCGTTGCCTAGAGGCTGCGCAGCAAGTTCAGGCTGCGATTGATGAGGCTTCCGAAGCTAATCCGTTAGAGCCAGTAAGCACGACAACCTTGGCGGCCAAGCCAATGAGCCGTGCTGTTACCAAGGCGCTTGCGTATCGAGCAGTTCAAAATAGACGCCGTGCAGCCTTTCAAGCGGGTAGTCTCGCTGAAGAGGATGAGCACTGGCGCAATCAGATTGATATCTACCGTGCTGCAATGCGCGGCGAACTCGATTTGGGTATGACACTCGATAAACTCGAGGGTTCGATTGCTGGCGTTGAGGCTGCGCTATCTGGCGCGGACGATGACGCTCTGCTTGCGCGGGCGGATCAGTATTTGGCTGAGAGGGCCAAGCCCCCTGAACCTATGGGGCAAATGCTGGATGACATTCTTCCAATCTGGGCGCTAGACCGCAATCCGACGCCCAAGACGCAGCAGATGTTTAAGGCGACCTGTGTTGCATTCGAGGAGGTCGCAGGCCGAAAAACTGTAGGCGCTTATGCCCCTGCAGATATACGTGCCTATGTCACCAAGCTTCGCGAGAAAGGGAGGTCGGCCGCGACGATTGAAAGTCGCCTCAATCACTTGCGAGCATTATTTAGGCAAGGCATCGGCCAAGGCTGGATAACGACAGACCCGACCGCCAGCATCAAGCCGCCCACTAAAGGGGATGCCAAGCAGGTTAGACGGCCGTTCACGGTTGATGAACTCGCTGCGATCTTTTCATCGCCTGTTTTCAAAGACAGTCAACGTCCCAAAGGTGGAGGCGGAGAGGCTGCGTTCTGGCTTCCGCTATTGGCTTTGTGGACGGGTGCAAGGCTCAATGAGATTGGTCATGACGTGACCCCCGTTTCTCATCCAGCCATAACGAGAGTCCGAGGTTGATTTGA
>NZ_CAMZFB010000068.1 GCF_947305955.1 uncultured Brevundimonas sp. | reverse complement strand
CGGGCCGATGACGCGAGGAAGCGGTTTACATTTGAGAAAATGACGCCGATCTTCAGGTTCTCGTTGTCCACCGACGTTGGCGCCTGGCTCTCTGCCGAGCTTGCCTGGCTCTCCGCCGGAGCCTAGCTCGCGGAAGATGCGCCGCCCTGGCCGCACGCGGCCAACGACAAGCTGGCCAGACAGACAGCGGCCAGCATCGCGCCGCGGTTTTTCACGTTCATCATACTCTAAAACTCTCCCCAACACTGGAGGCAACAGGCCGCCGTGTGAACAAGGAAGAGGAACGCGAGGCGGCAGTTGGAGTTCGAACGCCGCCATTCGAATGCTGCCGATTATTTGTAAAAGAGCGTTAACGCCAATCTTCCGGCAGGGGCAGGCCGATGTCGGTCAAAGTGCCGACGGGAAGACCGTTCTGTTGGCGCAGGGCGCGGATCTGGTCCGGCGGCGTCTGGGCAAAGGCACCGCGCATGTCATTGGCATAGGCTACGCGGGTGGCTTGAACCAACTGTTCCCACTGCTCGGCACTCATGCCCTCTGGCATCCGGTTCCATAGCGGCAAGCGCGGTTCGAACGACATGGCGCGCTCCGAAATGGCGACAACCAGCTCGGGATCGGCGAAGATCCAGCTGTTGATGGTGGAGCCGAAATTTTGGTTCAGGGCAAGGCGGGCCCTCGCGAACTCGGGGTCGGTCTGGGCCCACGGTTCGGTGCGGATCTGCCAGACATAGTACCAGAAGGCGGCCTGCAACTTGTTGCCGGCGTTCCAGTATTCCGAGACCACATAGATCAGGTTTACCGGCGATACGGTTTCGATATTGGCCAGAACTTCTGCTGCACTCGGCGTGGCCTGCTGGGTGACGGCGGCTTCCTGCGGCAGGGTCGGCGTTGCGGCGCTGTTCGCCAGGCTGACGGTCGGGACCAGCAGGGCCGCCACGGCCGCTGCGATGCAGAAGGGGGTTTTCATCTTGTGGCCGAGCCTTTCAGACGGATGGGACGCAAGATGAAGATCACAGATATGCGGCGACTTGGCTAGGCCCACGCCGATAGGGGCAGCGGTCGGTGGCGGGCATAGAGAAACGGTCGGCGTTTCCTTTTGGAAAGCGCCGACCGCTGCGTCTTTAGCTCTTTTTCCAGATGGGCGTGCCGTCGCCGGGTAGGCCCAGCTTGTCCCAGATGTCGTTGACGCGTTCGACCACGTCTTCGTCCATCTTGATGACCTCGCCCCATTCGCGCTTGGTCTCGGGCTCCCACTTGTCGGTGGCGTCGAGGCCGATCTTGGAGCCAAGCCCGCTTTCGGGCGAGGCGAAGTCCAGATAGTCGATCGGGGTGCCCTCGATGACGGTGATGTCGCGGGCGGGGTCCATCTTGGTCGAGATGGCCCACATGACATCCTTCCAGTCGCGGGCGTTGACGTCATGGTCCACGACGATGATCCACTTGGTGTACATGAACTGGCGCAGGAAGGACCAGCAGCCCATCATCACGCGCTTGGCGTGGCCGGGGTAGGCCTTCTTCATCGACACCACAGCAATGCGATAGGAGCAGCCTTCGGGCGGCAGCCAGAAGTCCACGATCTCGGGGAACTGTTGCTGCAGCAGCGGGATGAAGACCTCGTTGAGCGCCTCGCCCAGCACCGACGGTTCATCCGGCGGACGGCCGGTGAAGGTGGTCAGATAGATCGGGTCTTTCCGCATGGTGATGGCGGTGACCTGAAACACCGGGAAGGTCTCAACCGAATTGTAGTAGCCGGTGTGGTCGCCATACGGACCCTCGGGGTGGTGCTCGTCGAGCAGGACGTGGCCTTCCAGCACGATCTCGGCCTGCGCAGGCACCATCAGCGGCACGGTCTTGCACGGCACCAGCTCGGCCTTTTCGCCGCGCATCAGGCCCGCGAATTGATACTCCGAGAGGGTTTCCGGAACCGGGGTGACGGCGGCCAGAATGGTGCCGGGGTCTGCGCCCAGAACCACAGCGCAGGGCAGGGGCTCGCGCTTGCCGGCCTTCTTGTGGCGGGCATAGTGCTGGGCTCCGCCACGGTGGGCCAGCCAGCGCATGATGGTCTTGTCCTTGCCCAGCACCTGCATGCGGTAGATGCCGAGGTTGAAGTCGTCTTCGCGATCGTCGCTCGGGCCCTTGGTGACCACGAGGCCCCAAGTAATTAGCGGCGCAGGCTCACCCGGCCAGCACGACTGGATCGGCAGCTTGGTCAGGTCGATGTCATCGCCGGTCAGAACGACCTCCTGGACCGGAGCCTTCTTCACGGTCTTGGGACGCATCGACATGACGGTTTTGGCCAGCGGCAGCATTTCCATCGCTTCGCCAAGGCCGCGCGGCGGGACGGGGTTTTTCAGGAAGGCCAGCAGTTCGCCCACTTCGCGCAACTCACCGGTGGTGGTGCGCTGTTTGTTTTCCAGCGTCACGCCCATAGCCACGCGTTTGACCGTGCCGAACAGGTTTACAAGGCAGGGGATAGGGCTGACCGAGTCGTCGGGCATGACGGGCTTTTCAAAGATCACAGCCGGTCCGCCGTTACGCAGCAGGCGGGTCTGGATCTCGGTCATTTCCAGCACGGTAGAGACGGGTTCGGATACGCGAACCAGTTCGCCCTGTGCTTCCAGCTGATCGATGAAATCGCGAAGGGATTTGTAGGCCATAGCCGTGGATTAGGCGGCATTGCGCCGTCTGTCACCTGTGGCTTTGCGTCAGTGGGCCGGAGTGTCTGTCACCAAGGCCCAGATGGGCAGGCGAAGGGCACGGGTGGTGGCATCCAGTTCGGCACTGTTCAGGTGGCGGCGGCCCGCTTCGATCATGCGAACATCGGCGGCGCTGAGGTGCAGCAGAGCGGCCAGTTCGTCGTGATCCATGCCCCGGCGATCCCGCCATCGCTTTACGCGGGCACCTACGATCAGGTCGACGGGGTCAGTCGCCGGAAAACCCAGTATCGAACCCATGACGTCCCTCCCAGAACGGTCGTTGCAGGGTACGCAAGGTGTCACTTCGGGGAGGGTGCGCGTGATTGCCCGTTTCGTCCAATCACGCGCTCGGGAGCAGATTTAAGCGGCGTCCCACCTGAAGGCGGGATCGAGGTGGTCACCGACGCGGTAACCGCTGGCCAGTGTGGCCATGCGGGCGATTTCGTCATCGGTCAGGGCAAAGTCGAAGACGTCGAAGTTTTCGCGGGCGCGGGCTTCGCTGGCAGTCTTGGGGATAGCGATGATGCCTTGCTGGATGATCCAGCGCAGGGTCACCTGTCCGGGGGTCTTGCCGTACTTCTCTGCGATCTCGACGACGACGGGCTCGTCCAGAACCTTGCCGCGCGCCAGAGGCGACCACGCCGTTAGGGACGAACCAAGTTCCGAAGCCTTGGCCTTGAGCGCGTTGATGCTCAGCAGCGGGTGGTATTCGACCTGATTGGTGACCAGCTTGGCCGCCGACAGGTCCTGCGCCTTTTGCCATAGGGCGGACGGATAGTTGGACAGGCCGATGGCGCGGGTCAGCCCGCGTTGCTTTGCCTCGTTCAGGGCGGCGATGGTCTCTGCCAGTTCCGGCTGCGGCTTCGGCCAGTGCAGCAGCAGCAGGTCGGGCGTGGAGCCCAGTCGCTCGGCGCTTTCCTCGGCCTGTTTCAGCAGGGCGTCGCGGGTCAGGTTGGTGACCCAGATCTTGGTCGTCAGGAAGAAGTCATCGCGTGCGATGCCCGCGTCCTTGATGCCTTGGCCGACTTCGCTCTCATTGTCATAAATGAAGGCCGTGTCGATGTGGCGATAGCCGATGCGCAGGGCCTCGCCCACCATGCGGCGGGCGTCGTTGCCCTTCAGCTGCCATGTACCAAAACCCAGCTGGGGGATTTCAAAGCCGTCGATGTTGACGGTGGGCTGGGTTCCATAGGCCATGACGCAAATCCATATCTGTCGGGGATGAGGTCAGGGATTTAGGCAGTCGCTGCGCCCGTCGAAAGGTCTTGTTCGAACCAGTCCCAGATTTCTTGCCACAGGGGTTCCATCCCTTTGCGGAAGGCGCCGTCGTGGCCGATGGTCTTGCGTCCGTAATCAGCGGGGCTGCGGGTGACAAAGGTGCGCGGTGCGTTCGGATAGGCGCTCATCAGCACGGGGGCCGACTTGGCGGTGGCGATGGGATCGTCGGTGAACAGCCAGGATTGGATGGGGGCGGTGACCTTGTCGTACTGGTGCGGGCCGAGGTGTCCGGCTTTGAGCTCGCCGAGGAAATAGTCCGGCTTCATGCACCAGCGACGCCATGTGCGGAAAACCCGTGGCGGCAGATCGGTGCCCGACCAGAGCTTGCCCTGCTTGATATAGCCATGGCGGATCAAGTGGACGGGACCAAAGCCGAACCAGAAGAATAGCTCGAGCGGATTATAGCGGCGCAGATGGTGCATCCAGTGGCCCGAACCGACGGAAACAAAGGCGTGGCGGCGGATATCGGCCTGATTGGGCATGAAGCCGATGAAGTTGCCGCCGACGCTGTGTCCGACGTGGAAGACGGGCAGGTCCGAGGCTTCGGCTTTGAGGGTTTCCAGCGCGGCGGCCTGATCCTTGGCCCAGTCGGTGTATTCGATCGGCGATCCCTTGAGCGGCCCGTTGTTGGAGCCGGCGATGCCGCGATAGTCGAATGTCAGGACAACGGCGCCCTTTGCTGCCATGAAGCGGGCAAAGCGGTCATAGAAGCCTTGGGGGTAGGCGGTGCCCGATGAAACGAGGATGGCCATTCGGGGCGAGGGACCGGAAAACAGCCGCCCTGCCAGTCGGTGGCCGTCGGGCGCTTCAAAAAAGAATTCGCGCACTGTCACCGCGGGCGCTTGGGGGCTATCCGACATATTTCGCCAAATCAGTTGCTTTTGGAAACTGACTTTGCGTGAGGGGAGGCCGAGGGTCAAGAGTGCTTCGCGCAACACGGAAACGGGATATTCTGAAATCCTAGCAGTTTCCGATAGCTGCTGCCCTTGATGTCAGTGGCTCCGCTAACCATTGTGAAGATCAAGCAAGCGATTATCCCGATCATGCAGGAGTGCCGATGCCCCATGCCGACAGCCTGATCATCACTCTGGTCGGGGGCTTCGTGCTGGCCTTTGTGTTCGGCATGTTGGCCAACCGTCTGCGGCTGTCGCCATTGGTGGGGTATCTGGTTGCCGGTGTGGTCGTAGGACCCTTTACGCCCGGCTATGTCGCGGACACTGAACTGGCACCGCAGCTGGCCGAGATTGGCGTTATCCTGCTGATGTTCGGGGTGGGGCTGCATTTCTCGCCCAAGGATTTGATGCAGGTGCGCAAGGTGGCCTTGCCCGGTGCGCTGGTGCAGATCGGGGCGGCGACGGTCATGGGCTGGGTGCTGGGGCGGTTCGCCCTGGGGCTGGGTGATCTTGAAGCGGCCCTGCTGGGCTTTTCGCTGTCGGTTGCGTCCACGGTGGTGCTGCTTAAAACCTTGGAAGAGCGCAAACAGGTCAAGGGCGAGATCGGCAAGATCGCCGTCGGCTGGCTGATCGTTGAGGATCTGGCGATTGTGGTGGCGCTGGTGATGCTGCCGCTGGTGATCCTGCCAGAGGGCCAGATGTTCAATCCGGCGGTATTGGCCGGATCGATCGGTCTGACCCTGCTGAAGGTCGCGGTCTTTGTGGTCCTGATGTTTGTGGTGGGCGGCAAGGTCTTGCCGTGGCTGCTGGTGCGGATCGCTCATACCAAGTCGCGTGAGCTGTTCACGCTGGGGGTGCTTTCGATCGCTCTGGGGATTGCGTGGCTGGCCTATGCGGTGTTCGGGGCATCGTTTGCGCTGGGGGCCTTTGTGGCAGGGCTAGTGCTGAACGGGACGCCCTTGGGTCACAACGCGGCTGAGCGGTCCCTGCCGTTGCGCGATGCCTTTGCGGTGCTGTTCTTTGTGTCGGTGGGGATGTTGTTCGATCCCAATATTGTCGTCACCAAGCCGCTGGCCGTGTTGGGCGTGGTGTTCATTGTCATCATTGGCAAGTCGTTGGCGGCGATGGTGATCACCTCGGCCTTTAAACTGGACCGCGCGACCAGTCTGACGGTGGCGGCGTCACTGGCCCAGATCGGGGAGTTCTCCTTCATTCTGGCCGCCATCTCGATGCAGATGGGAGCCATGGATCGCGAAACGCATGACCTGATCCTTGCCGCGTCCTTGCTGTCGATCACGCTGAACCCGTTTGTGTTTGCCCTGATCGACCGGATGGGTGCGAAGACCCCGCCGACGCCCCCCGTCAAACAGACCGACACCGAGGCGCTGGCCAAGGTGATGTGACTTATAAAAAAGGCCCGCTGGTTCAGCGGGCCTTTTCGTATCGGTCGGTGTCAGAGGACGCCGATCATCTCGGCGACCAGCGGGTGACGCACGATGTCCTGTTCGGCCAGCCGGACGACGGCAACGCTGTCCAGTTGTTCCAGACGTTCGGCGATATCGCCAAGGCCCGATACCCCCGGCAGCAGGTCCGACTGGTGCGGATCGCCCGTGACCACCATGGTGGAATGCCAGCCCAGTCGGGTCAGCAGCATCTTGAGCTGGACATAGGTGCAGTTCTGGGCCTCGTCGACGACGACGAAGGCATTGTTCAGCGTGCGTCCGCGCATATAGCCGACGGGCGCGATCTCGATCAGGCCCTCGGCCATCAGGGCCTTGACCCGCTTCATCGAAAGACGGTCCGACAGGGCGTCATAGAGCGGGCGCAGATAGGGGGCCAGCTTGTCCTCCATATCGCCCGGCAGGAAGCCGATGGACTCGCCCGCCTCGACCGCAGGGCGCGACAGGACGATGCGACCTACCTTGCCCGCCTCAAGTGCTTCGACCGCCTTGGCGATGGCCAGATAGGTCTTGCCCGTCCCTGCGGGGCCGAGCGCGGTCACAAGGCTGTATCGGTCGATGGCCTCCAGCAGTTTGGCCTGACCGTCCGACTTGGGTTTCAGGGTTTTGAGATAGCCCTGCTCGCGTTCGTCATTGGACGGATAGGGCGACCATCCTGAATGGTTCGGCAGTCGCCGTACCTTGGCATCCTGTGAGAACTCGCGCGGGTCCAGAACACCTTCGCGGACCTGACGCTTCATGGCTGAACGCTTGGACATGGATGCCTCCGGGCAAGAAAAAAGGCGAACCCGAACGGGATCGCCTTGGACGTGTGCATTGTGGGGAGGGCGGCAGAACGCGTCATACCATCTCCGGGATCAGCCGTTTCCCAGCCGCGGCGCATGCCGATGGACCGACAACCAACTGGTACCGAACACGTCAAACGCATCCTCCAGTGCAGACCGGACCGGGGTTGATCCGGCTTCGGATTCAAAGGACCAATAGGTCTTCGAATCGCTACAACACTCTGACTGTAACGTGGTTATTCGAGTGTTAAAGGTAAGAATTTGCGACGAGGGGATATTGCAGTCATGACGGCCTATCAGTTGGACGGTGTCAGCCCGATCCTGCCCCCCGAGGGCGAATACTGGATTGCCCCCAATGCGTCGGTGATTGGCGATGTCGAACTGAAGTCGGGGGCCAGTGTGTGGTTCAACGTCGTCATTCGCGGCGACAACGAGCGCATTACCGTGGGGCGCGACAGCAATATTCAGGAAGGGGCCATCCTTCATACCGACGTCGGCTATCCGATGACCATCGGCGCGGGCGTGACCGTCGGTCACAAGGCCATGCTGCATGGCTGCGAGATCGGCGACAACAGCCTGATCGGCATCAATGCGGTAGTGTTGAACGGGGCCAAGATCGGCAAGAACTGCCTGATCGGTGCCAATGCCCTGATCACCGAAGGCAAGGTCATTCCCGACAACTCTCTGGTGATGGGGCAGCCGGGCAAGGTGGTGCGCGAACTGGACGAGGGGGCGGTGTCAGCACTAGCCCTGTCGGCGCAGCATTACGTCCAGAACTGGAAGCGGTTCGCGACGGGGTTGAAACCCGTCTGATCTCTGTCCTGTGCCAATAGGGGACGGGAAAGCTTCATTCCGGCACATATAGTGGTGCTTTGATGCGGTTTCCTGTGCGCTGACGGCGGCCCGTCCCTTGCATCGCCTGCGGTGGTATTCGACCGGGGGTTCGCAATGCGGGCAGTGACCAAGACAGTTTTGGCGACGGCAATAGGCGCAGGGGCGATCCTGTTGGCGGGATGGTCGATGGCCGGTGACAAGGGCTGTCTCACCTGTTCGCCGCCGCCCCCGCCGTCACCGCCGCCTGTGCCGGGGCATGGGGGATGTTCGGGCGGTGGTTGTACGCCGCCGACCGTGCCAGTCTGCTGTGGGGGCGGCGGCAACGTCAATGTGAACGTCAACATCAACAATGTCGGGGCCAGTGCCTCTGCCTCTGCCAACGCCAATGCCGAGGCGCGTGCGCGGGCCTATAGCGGGGCGCGCGCAGGGGCGGGAGCCGGATCCACGGTCATCGTCGGGGGCGGTGGGGCCTATTTCAACGTGGACCAACCCTATCCGCTGACCGCGCAGGGACTGGCGGTCGAGGGCGGCTATCGCGAGACGGTGCGCGTGCCTGTGACCAGCACCCGCTCGTGGGAGAAGCGCTATCGTATTCAGGCGGTCTGTCTGGATGACCGCAATGTCCCGCATCCGGCCTCGCAGGTGCGACCGGGCAAGGATGTGGCCGATAGCTATGAGGGGGAACTCTATCGCTGCATCGCCGGAACCACGCTGCAATGGACCCGCAGCGAGGGCGATGGCGCGGGCGAGACGGTCACCTGCGAAAAGGGGCAGGCGCTGTGGTTCGGGGGCGGCAATCTGGAATGTCGTCCGCAGAAGCGCGAGCGCGACTGTCATGAACGCTCGCTGCTGCGCCGCTATGGTGCCGGTATCAAGGAAGTCGTGCTGCGCGGCGAGGAAACCATCACCGAATACCGCGAGGAAGTGGTCGAGCGCAGTCTGGCGGTGACCGGCAACATGATGATGGACGGGGGTGTCGGCGGGCGCGTCTTCTAGGCCGCCGACCTTGGGGGACGAAAAAGGCTCCGGAACGGGTGTTCCGGAGCCTTCTTTGTTGGGGCCGCTAGTCCTTACGGATTGGCGGGACGCACTTCGAACGACCATGAACGGTTCGCTTGCAAATAGGTCTGGGCGGCGTTCTGGATGTCCTGCGGGGTGAAGCTTTCCATCACCTCGACATAGTTGGTGATCAGAGGCTCGTTCTCCGGCTTGCGGTCCAGATCGCCGAGATTGCCCAGCCAGAAGCTGTTGTTGGCCTGACCACGGCGGAAGCGTTCGATCATCGGGGCGCGGGCGCGGTTCAGCTCGTCCTCGGTCACCGGAGAGGTGGCGAAGCTGTCGACCACCTTGGCCACGGCGGCGTGGAAGGCGTCGATCTTGTCCGGTGCCACGTCGCCGCGCACGGCAATATAGCCATAGTCGTCATAGGTGCTGGACGAGGTCGAGCCGACGCCCGGGCTATAGGTCAGGGCCTGCTTCTCGCGGATTTCCTCGAGAACGCGCAGGCTCAGGACTTCGGTCATCAGCGACACACGGCGCGCCTCGCGGCGGTCACCCATGTTGTCGGTACCCTGCCAATAGACCACGACGCCAGCCTGATCGGCCTTGCCCGTATGGGTAAAGCGATAGGGCTCGCTGCGCGGTGCGGGCAGGGATCGGGTCAGAGACTCGGGCGCGGGGGTGGGGCGTGCGCTGCGCGTCGGCAGAGCGCCAAAGGTCTTGGCCACGGCGGCTGTGGCGTCCTCGATCGAGACGTCGCCGACGATGGTGATGGTGATCGGACCATCGGCCAGTGCGCGTTCCACCTCGGCCTTGACCTGATCGGCGGTCAGGGCGCTGACTTCCTCGACCGTCGGCTGGGTGGCGCGACGGTCACCACCCGACAGGATGGCCGCACCGTCCAGAGCCAACGCACCGGCCACAGTGGCGCGGGTTTGCTCGATGGCCTGCGGATAGATGGCCTTGATCTGCTCCAGCGGCGGCGCGCGCAGCGCGGCATCGGTGAAGTAGGCGGCCAGTACCTGAAGCTGCAGGTCGAGGTCCTGTTTGCGGGTGGAGCCGGACAGGGTGATCTCGTCATCGCCGACTGACATGCCGGCGCTGAAGGTGCGGCCCGCCAGTACGCGGTTCAGTTCATCCAGCGTCAGCTTGCCCACGCCGCCTGCGGTAAAGACGCTGGGGGCGATGTTCAGCGGGCTGAAGCTGTCCTTGGGAAGGGCCAGATCGCCGTTGACCGTATCCACCGAGATCAGGATTTGATCTTCACGGTAGTTGGTCTGTTTGAAGATCAGATTCACATTGTTCGGGAAGGTGACCATGGTGGCCCCTGCCGTCTCGAACGTCTTGGTGGCGACCGGAGCGGTCGGGGTGCCAAAGGCGGTGTAGGGCCATTCCAGTGCGGATGCGGCGGCAGGCGGGGCGACCTCGACCTGCTGGCTGGCGTTCAGGATGCGGACCACCTCGGCCTCGCCGCCTTCAATCGCGACGGGGCTTTGGACCAGGGCGACCGGGCCGTAACCGCTCAAGGCCTTGGCGACCAGCGCCTTTACTTCCTCAAGGTCGATGTTCTCGACGGCGGCATTGAACAGCGCCAAATCATCGGCAGGCGAAGTCCAGACCGAGTTATCGTTGACCGAGTTGTGGATCGAGGCGGCCAGCCCTGCGGTCTGCTGGGTATTGGCGGAAGTCACAGCGTTTTCGAGGGCGGTGCGGATCACCGAGATCTCACGCTGGATTTCGGCATCGGTCACGCCGTACTGGATCAGGCGTCGCTGTTCCTGCTCGATGGTTTCCAGAGCGCGCTGAAGGCCACCCGGATTAAAGGCGGCGGTGACGCTGCCCATTTCCAGAGAGTCGAGGAAGCCACCGCTGCTGGCCCCCGCGCCGATGAAGGGCGGGTTTTCCTGACGCGAGATTTCGCCCAGGCGGCGGTTCAGGACAGCCAGACCCAGACCGGTCAGGCGGTCTTCGCGACGAGTGGCCTGATTGTCGGGACGATCGACGTAGGGACGGGTGCGGTACAGGCTGACGCTGGATTGCACCCCCGGCTCGACGACGATGGCGGCCTGGGTTCCGCGTTCTTTTTGGACGCCAAGGTCCGGTTCGGGGCCGTCAGGATGGGTGTTGGTCCAGTCGCTGAAAGCGTCGCGAATCTTGCCTTCCATATAGTCGACATCGAAATCACCGACGGCGACGAAGGTGGCGCGTTCCGGACGGTAGTAGGAACGGTAGAAGTCGACGAACCGCTGGGCGGGGGCGTTACGGATAATGTCCAGATCGCCAATCGGCATGCGATCGGCCACGCGTTGGTCGGGGGCCATCAGCTTCAGCTGGGCCTGGAAGGCGCGAAGGGCCGGCGTGTCGCGGCTGCGGGCTTCGCCGCCGTCCACGTGTTCCTCTTCGTGTCTGTGGTTTTCTTTCT
>NZ_CAMZFB010000067.1 GCF_947305955.1 uncultured Brevundimonas sp. | reverse complement strand
GGTTCCCGCACAACAAAAACAGCCCCGCCAATCAGCGGGGCTTTTTGCTGTCTGGCGTATGCCTTCTTGGATCATCAATAAATGTCGCGTCGGGTGTCGGATAGTGCGGAACGATCCGTGGGCGGACATGTTTGTTTACGGTTGGGAAGGCATAGCGGTGGTGACACCAGAGAAGGACTTCTGATGTCACTGAAAGATAAGACGGCTGCGATTTTGCTGGCTCCTCGCGGGAGCGAGGATTCCGAGTTTCACACCCCAAAGAAGGCCTTGGAAGAGGCCGGCGTGAGGGTTGTGGTAGTGGGACTGGAGGAGGGCGAAGGTCAAACCTTCAAGAACGATCTCGACCCCGTGGCTCGATACAATGTCGACAAGGTCGCGGCTGAAGCGATGGCCGACGACTATGATCTGCTCATCATTCCCGGCGGGACTGTTGGGGCGGACAAGTTTCGCAGTGAAGCGGCCGCGATCGCACTGACCAATGCTTTCGGCGAGGCTGGAAAGCCCGTTGCCGCAATCTGCCATGCCCCATGGCTGCTGATCGAAGCGGGCCTGGTGAAAGGCCGACGCATGACGTCCTTCAAGAGCTTGCGGACGGATCTGGAAAACGCAGGAGGGATATGGGTTGATGCCGCGGTCGTCGAGGATGGCGGTGTGATCACCAGTCGGGGGCCCGACGATTTACCTGATTTCATTGAGGCACTTATTCGTGCACTAAGCGACACGGCTAAGCATTAATACGTAATCTGAAGTTAGAAAAACATAACAAAGATATCCGGATGATATGGCTCAGCTTCCCCCACGACTGAGGATTAACCATGTCGGACAGCACTGCTTTGAACGAACGCCTGTCTTTCATCAGGATGGACGGCGATACGCGCCAAGCCCTAGCGGCGGCCCAGCCGGTCATCGAAGGCGCTCTCTCGCAAAGTCTGGACGACTTCTATTCTCAGGTCCGTGCCTATCCGGCGGTCGCGCGCTTCTTTAACTCGGAACAAATGATCTCTGGGGCCAAGACGGGGCAGTCCCGCCACTGGTCCCAGATTGCCTCGGCCCGCTTCGACAGTACCTATACAGACAGCGTCCAGCGCATCGGTGCTACCCACGCCCGCATCGGACTGGAGCCGCGCTGGTACATCGGTGGCTATGCGCTTGTTCTGGATGGACTGGTCCGCGCCGTGGTTGAGGATCACGAGAAGAAGCGTAAGCGCTTTGCCAAGGGTGATGGCGGCAAGAAGCTGGGCCAGACGCTGGGCGCTGTGGTCAAGGCCGCGCTGCTGGACATGGACTTCGTGATCTCCATCTACCTAGAGGCGGCCGAGAAGGCGCGCAAGGAGGCGGACGCCCTGAGAGCCGAGGCGGAAGCGGCTCAGAAACGCGTGGTGGAGGCAACCGCCCAATCGCTGGCCCGCCTGGCCGATGGAGACCTGACGGCGCGCATTCATGATGAGTTTACGGGCGACTATGCCCAGCTGAAGAACGACTTCAATGCCGCCATGGAAAAGCTGGAAGCGGCCATGTGCGAGGTGTCCGAAAACGTCGGGCTGATGCGTGCGGGGGCCAAGGAAATCAGCGGCGCGTCTGACGATCTGTCCAGCCGCACCGAGCGTCAGGCCACGTCGCTGCAGCAGACCGCTGCAGCGCTGGACGAGATTACCGTGACTGTGAAGCGCACCGCCGAAGGCTCGCAGAAGGCCAGCCAAGTGGTCGGTGCCGCCAAGCAGGACGCCGAGCGCAGCAGCGAGGTGGTTGCCGATGCGGTGACCGCCATGGGCGAGATCGAAAACTCGTCCGACCAGATCAGCCGCATCATCGGCGTGATCGACGAGATCGCCTTCCAGACCAATCTTCTGGCTCTCAATGCGGGTGTGGAAGCGGCGCGGGCAGGCGATGCAGGCCGCGGCTTTGCCGTGGTGGCGTCCGAAGTGCGCGCACTGGCCCAGCGTTCGGCGGATGCGGCCAAGGAAATCAAGACTCTGATCTCGTCCAGCACCACCCAGGTTAAGAACGGGGTGAAGCTGGTCGGTCAGACGGGCGAGGTGCTGAACGATATCGTGGGCCGCGTTTCCGAGATTGCCGAGCTGATGAATGAGATCAGCGCCTCGGCACGCGAACAGGCGACGACCCTGGCGGAGGTGAACGACTCCGTGAACCAGATGGACCAGACCACCCAGCAGAATGCGGCCATGGTCGAGCAGTCAACGGCGGCCTGTCACCACCTGACCAGCGAGGCCGAGAAGTTGACGGAGCTGGTCAGCCGGTTCCGTGTGGCCGAGACCCGAGCCTCTGCGCGTCGACCGCAGGTCATGCAGGCGACCGGCACCGATCCGGTCCCCACGCGCCATGCGCCTGACGTCGCCGTCAGCCTGGCCAAGCGGCGCGTTGCTGGCGGCGGGGCGGCAACTGCCCTGAACGTCGTGGCCAATACGGACTGGGAAGAGTTCTAAGCAAAGAAAAACAGGCGGGTCGAAAGGCCCGCCTGTTTCCGTATATGGCGGCTTAAAGCGATTGGGCCGTCAGTCGGTCCAACATGTCACGGCTGGCGTTGTTCAGGCCCGTCAGCCGCACCTCCGCGCCGCGCGCCTGATAGCGGGCTACGACCTTTTCGAGGGCCGCAACGCCGGTCTGGTCCCAGATGTGGGCGTTGGACATGTCGATATCGACGCGCTGGGGCTGGCCGTGGTGCTCGAAGCTGGCGGTGAACAGGCCCGCCGAGGCGAAGAAGACCTGCCCGCTGACGCGATAGCCCAGCACGCCTTCGGGGGTGTCGGCGATCTCCTCGACCACGACCATGCGCGCGACCTTGCGCATGAAGAAGACGGCGGACATCAGCACGCCAACCACTACGCCCTTGGAAAGGTCGTGGGTCCACAGCACGACACCCGCAGTCACCAGCATAACCAACGTCGACTGGATCGGCAGGGCGCGGATACGCCGGATGGAGGACCAGTCAAAGGTCTTGAAGGAGACCATGATCATCACACCGACCAGTGCGGCCATGGGTATCTCGCCAACCCATTTGGCCAGCACCAGTATCAGCACCATCAGGAAGATACCGGCCCACAGGGTCGACAGCCGCCCGCGACCGCCCGATGTGACGTTGATGATCGACTGGCCGATCATGGCGCAGCCCGCCATGCCGCCGAACAGGGAGGCGGCGATGTTGGCAATGCCTTGGCCGCGCGTCTCGCGGTCCTTGTCGGACGGGGTGTCGGTCATGTCGTCCAGCACATTGGCCGTCAGCAGGGTCTCCATCAGACCGACAAAGGCCAGTGTCAGCGAGACGGGGGCGATGATCGACAGCGTCTCCCACGTCAGCGGCACCGCCGGGATGTGGAACGAGGGGAGCGTGGTCGGCAGCTGCCCCATATCGCCCACCGTCTTGACGTCCCAGCCCAGCAGGGCAGAACCCACGCTCAGGATGACAATCGCCACCAGAGGCGAGGGGATGGCCCGTGTCAGGCGCGGAAAGCCATAGATGATGGCCAGCGAGGCCAGCACCAGCGCATAGGCTTGCCAGTTCGCGCCCGCCAGATGCGGAAGCTGGGCCAGAAAGATCAGAATGGCGAGCGAGTTCAAAAAGCCGCTCATCACACTCTTGCTTACGAAGCGGATGTAGCGTCCCAGTTTCAGCAGGCCGGCGACAATCTGGATCACACCACAAAGCAGCGACGCGGCGAAAAGGTATTCAATCCCGTGATCCCTGACGAGCCCGCCCATCAACAGGGCCATGGCACCGGTCGCAGCGGAAATCATGGCCGGGCGACCGCCGGTAAAGGCGATGGTCGCGGCAATAATAAAGCTGGCGTAGAGGCCGACCGCCGGATCGACACCGGCAATGATCGAAAAGGCGATGGCTTCTGGGATCAGGGCCAGCCCGACCACTGTACCGGCCAGAAGGTCACGATAGGGGTTAGCCAGCCATTGTTGGCGGGCCGATTTCAGTAATGACATAGCGTTCGCGGGGCGGAAGCTGCGCGACAGCGGCAGTTTCGAGGTTTGTCGGCGGATAGGCGGCCGACATAGCCATCCTCGGATCGCTATCTTGCGGTGCGAGGATCCATGTGTGGCGCTTCAATGCCGTGAACGCGCCGTGGGGGCAAGGGCGACGGCCCTCTACATTCGCGCAGCCGAAAATCCCGCATTTATGGTGAAGCTTATTAACGGTGATGGGAGTATGGAAACGGCGTTTGGCTCTGGGGGATACAGGCTGTGATTCAGAAAGTGCGCAAGAAGGGGCTGGCCGGTGCGGTGGCAGCCCTTGTTGTGATTGGGGGCGCTGTCGCGGCCTATAGTCTGTCGACGGGACAGAGTGGCCCGGAAATTGCCGTTGATGATGCCGCGGCTGCGCTGGCGGCTGCGGGCGAATTCGAAGCCCTGCGGGCGGCGGAAGATGCCGCACCGGATGAATCGAACGGTATGATTTTCTGGAGCGAAGGCTCCGAGGCCCGTGAAGTCCAGTTTGGCGACGTGAAGGCAACCATCGAGCCTGTCGCGGTGGGCGGCTCGACCAGCGCGCGCCTGACGCTGACGGACGGGCAGGGGCGAACCTTCCAGGTTCAGGATGAAGGCAATCTGGCTATCGAGGCTGTAAGTCTGGATCGCGCCGTCGCAGCCAAACAGATTTTTGTCCGCTATGACAGCGGCGGCTCGATGTGCTGCCTGACCGAGTTTCTTTTGACGCCAACGGCGACGGGCTGGAAGCGCATGAACCTGTCGGGGGCGTGGGACCCGTCGGTCAGCGAGATCATAGACATTGACGGCGATGGCCGCGCCGAGATCACCCGTGTGGACCCGATGGTCCAATATGGCTTTTCGGACATGAACGAAGGCGTGTTCATGCCGCGCATCGAAATCATCGAAAACGGCCGGATTGAAGATCGCACGACGAACGCGGCCTATCGTGACTTCTATGTCGGTCTGTACGGGGACTATCGTCAGAGCTGTGCGGACAACAAGACCTGGCAGGCCTGCGCCGCCTATGCCGCTGTGGCGAGCCTGATCGGCAAGCTGGACGAAGCCATGCCGCTGGTCCTGCAGGCCGAAGGCAAGGGCAGTGCGCGTTTGCCGTTCGCGTGCCGTGGCGGCAAGGCCTGCGTGGACGACAACAAGAAAGTCCGCGCCTTTGGCAACTATCGCGATGCGCTGGACTTCGTGCTGAAGAGCGGCGGCTACAAGGCCTGATCCAGTCAGGTGCTTGCAAAAAGCGGTCGGACCCATGGTCCGGCCGCTTTTTGTTCTGACCAAGGTCTGAGGCCATACCGAAACGGCTCCGCTGGACCTTGAGTACGATGGAACGTATCATGAACAAATGGCGCAGATCGATCTCAGGCGTAAGCTTTCCATTCTGGCGGATGCGGCGAAATACGATGCATCTTGCGCATCATCGGGCGCGAAGAAGCGCGACTCGCGCGGGGGCACCGGCGTGGGTTCAACCGAGGGAATGGGCATCTGTCACGCCTATACGCCCGATGGTCGCTGCGTCAGTCTGCTGAAAATCCTGCTGACGAATTTCTGCATCTACGACTGCGCCTACTGCATCAACCGTTCCAGCTCGAACGTCGAGCGTGCGCGGTTCAGTGTGGACGAGGTCGTGGACCTGACGCTGGCCTTCTATAAGCGCAACTATATCGAGGGCCTGTTCCTGTCGTCGGGCATTATCCGGTCCAGCGACTATACGATGGAGCAACTGGTCGAGGTGGCCCGCAAGCTGCGCGAGGAGCATGACTTTCGCGGCTATATCCACCTGAAGCTGATCCCTGAGGCTGACCAGCGCCTGATCGATCTGGCGGGACTGTATGCCGATCGCCTGTCGGCCAATATCGAGCTGCCGCGCGATGAAGCCCTGGGGCGGCTGGCCCCCGAAAAGGACGCCCGCGTGATCCGCAAGGCCATGGGGCAGGTCCGCCTTCGGATGGAGGAGGCAAAGCCGGCCAAACGCGACCGCATAAAGCCGCCCAGCTTTGCACCGGGTGGCCAGTCTACCCAGTTGATCGTGGGAGCGGATGGCGCGCCCGATACCGAAATCCTGCACCGATCATCGTCACTGTACGGGGGCTATGGTCTGCGCCGCGTCTATTATTCGGCCTTCAGTCCCATCCCCGACAGTTCGGCGATCCTGCCCGTGTCGCGCCCGCCGTTGATGCGCGAGCATCGGCTTTATCAGGCGGACTGGCTGATGCGTTTCTATGGCTTTACTGCCCCCGAGATTGCCGAGGGGGCCGAGGGCGGGATGCTGGATCTGGCGATCGATCCCAAGCTGGCGTGGGCTCTGAAGAAGCGGGAAATCTATCCGGTCGATGTGAACAAGGCCCCCCGCGAGGATTTGCTGCGTGTGCCAGGGCTGGGCGTCAAGGCGATCAACCGCATCCTGTCGGTGCGCCGCTATCGCACGCTCAGGCTGGAAGACGTGGCGCGCTTGACCCGATCGATAGACAAGGTCCGGCCTTGGATCACGGCGCTGGACTGGTCGCCGGGCGGGCTGACCGATGCGATTGACCTTCGCACGCGCTTGGCTCCCGAAAAACAGCCCGAGCAGTTGAGCCTGTTCTGATGCGGACCGTCCATCTGGCGGGGGAAACCGACTTTGACGGCTGGCGCGAGGCGGCGCGGGCCTTGCGGTTGGAAGGGACTGAGCCTGCCCACGCTCGCTTTGTTGTGGGCGCAGGGCAGGAGGGCCTGTTCGCGGATCAGCCTGTTCCGGTCAACGCTACCTCGTCGGCCTTCAAAGTTCCCAAGGGTTTTGTTGATCTGGCGCGCGAGGTCATGCTTCACCGCGATGCGGACCGCTATGACCTGTTGTACCGCCTCCTGTGGCGGCTTCAGGAGGAGCCGGACCTGATCAAGGTGACGTCCGACCGCGATGTCGCCCGCGCCGTCGAAATGGCCAAGAACGTGAGCCGCGCCTCGCACAAGATGAAGGCCTTCGTGCGCTTTCGACAGCAGGGGGAGGGCGCGAACGAGCGCTGGATCGCGTGGTTCGAGCCTGCCCATCGCGTGGTTGAAAAGACCGCACCCTTTTTCGCCCGACGCTATGCCAACATGTGCTGGAGCATACTGACGCCCGACGGCACGGCCCATTGGGACCGCCAGCATCTGACCTTTGGCCCGCCCGCCCGCAAGGAGGATGCGCCGCAGGAGGACGAGGTCGAGGACTTCTGGAAGACCTACTACGCCTCGACCTTCAATCCGGCGCGGCTACGGACCAAAGCCATGCAGGCCGAGATGCCGAAGGCCTATTGGAAGAACCTGCCGGAAGCCGAGCTGATCAGCGGCATGATCGCGGGGGCGTCGGGACGCACCGAACAGATGGTGGCCGCAGAAGCCCCGCAGCCAAACCGCAGGTTCGAGGCCGTGCGCGCACCTGTGGTGGATCGCACGGACACCAGCGAACTGGTGCCCACGTCGCTGGAGGCACTGAAAGAAGGTCTGGCGGGATGCCGCCGCTGTCCTTTGTGGCGGGACGCGACGCAGGCGGTCTGCGGGAAGGGCCCCTCCAAGGCGCGGATCATGATCGTGGGGGAACAGCCGGGCGATCAGGAGGACCTGCACGGCGAGCCCTTTGTCGGTCCGGCGGGACAGGTTCTGTCCGAGGCGATGCGGTATGCGGGGCTAGGGCGCGATCAGGTCTATCTGACCAATGCCGTCAAACATTTCAAACACGAGGCAAAGGGGCGGCAGCGCCTTCACCGCACCCCCAATGCGGGCGAGATCGACAAATGCCGCTGGTGGTTGCAGCACGAGATCGCCTTGGTCGAGCCTCAGTTGATTGTCGCCTTGGGTAGCAGCGCGGCGCGATCGGTTTTGGGGCGGCCGGTGATCCTGTCGCAGATGCGCGGCCAAGTCTTTGCGACGCAAAATGCCCGCGTGCTGGTGACCTATCATCCGGCCTATGTGCTGCGGCACCCCGATCCGGATGAGCGCGAGCGGGCGAAGAAAATGCTCTTTGATGATTTCTCGCGCGCGATTTTCGAGAGCGGATTGGACACGTAATGATTGTGTCGTCTTGTATAGAAAATCTAATAAGCTGAAAAAGAATGTCTCAATCTTTTCACGCATTAGGCTGTGATCGGTAATGTTAAGCCGCCGAACGATCCTTGCAGGAATGTAAAATGATTGAGGTCGATGCTTCCCTAAATTCACCTATTCATTGAATTTTACCCGATATGGGTGTTTTACAATTTAAACTATTGTTAAGATTTGAAGCGATACGGGGGTCGGCTGCGCGGTGTCGGGTCTCCTACATCTTTCGCGTTACTTATAGTTTTGTTGCAACTTTTACGCGTAGCGGGCCGGTGCCGGACAGGTTGCTGCCCATAGTGGTGGTCGTTTGGCAGTTGGTATCCGGGACAGAGACGGGATAGACGGTGACGCGCGTATCGCGCGGTCCGTTCTGGACACATCCCTGCTACCCGAGAACGCCCGCATCGGTGTGTGGCGCGAAACCGCGGCGTCGGTCTGGGAAATCTCGGCGATCACCGACGCGACCTTCTTTGCACAGGTCGATGCCTATCACGCCGGCGACCTGATGTTCGGCAGTGTCGTCAGCTGCTCGCAGAAGACCCAGCGGGACGCAGCCCTGATTGCGTCCGACAGCCTCGACTACTTCCTGATGCAGTTCTACGTCGAGGGAAGCCGCGTGGCGAAGTCCCGAGGCAAGGAACAGGTTCTGTCCAACGGCGACATGCTGATGGTGGACATGAGCCAGCCCATCGAGACGGACTCCACCGCCTATAAGTCGGTCGATCTGGTGATGCCGCGCCGCGTGCTGGAGCCGCTGCTGATCGACCCCGATGCCCATGCGGGACAAAGGCTGATGGCGTCCGATCCTTTGACGGCCCTGTTCAGAGCGCACCTGATGGCCCTGTATCAGGCCGCACCCCACATGACCGAGGCACAGGCGTTTTCGGTTCAGGGGGCAACGCTGGCGCTGGCCGCCGCCGCCCTGAACGGCACCATATCGCCGGAGCATGCCAATTCGGTCCGCGCGGCGGCCTGGCTTCCGGTCCGTAAATACATCGAGGAAAACCTGTCCGACCTGCGCTTGAGCGCCGAACAGACAGCGCTGGCCTTCGGTATTTCGCGGGCGACCCTTTACCGGATGATGGAGCATCGCGGCGGGTTTGCGAATTATTTGCGCCAGCGGCGCCTCTATCGGTGCCGCGATGATCTGGTGAAGCCCGAGAACGTCCACCGCTCTATTGCCGATATTGCGGCCCTTTGGGGCTTCCCCAATCCGTCGTCCTTCACGGTCATGTTCAAGGAACAGTTCGACATGGGGCCGCGCGATTTCCGGCAGCTGGCACGGGGGCGTGTGCGCCGTATCAGCGACAGCGGATCCGAGAGTGACTGGAGCCGCTGGCTGGCCGCGATGAGATGAGGTTTCTCGCCGTTATGGCGAAGCTTGAGACGTCAGGAACATTTCCTGAGACCTCAGACACATTACTGAAATTTCGCATGAATTTTCCATCTGGCGGTCGTTGACCGCCTCCGGCTGTGACTCTAGCAGCCGATGAATATGAAAACATGGGCCTCCCTTGCGAAGGGCGGCCCCTCCGGAGCGCTGTGGGCTGGGTAACAGCGGACGCTCTCGGGGATAACGAGGGGCGAAAGAATGAAAATCACGTCGCGCGAGATGAACCGCATCGCGTCCGTCATTGACCGTGTGGTCGGCGATCTGGATGTGAGGGCCGCGGATGCGGAACTGCGCCGCGTTGTGCGACGTGAGGCCGAGGCTCTGGCAGCAGAGCTGGTCGATGCCAGAACCAAGAGCGCACAGCGACTGCGTGACAGCCTGAGCCGACTGGTCCAGCTGATGGACACGCAGGAGCCAGCTTCGGGCGTTGCACGGCCCAAGTCCCTGATGTCGTGGCAGACCCTGCTCAAAGCGTTGGCGGCGGTTGTGGGTGGTGCGGCCTTTGCGATGCCCGCAGCGGCGGCACCGACGGTGGGCAACACCTTTACCCACCCCTCCTATCCGGGCGTGATCCTGACGTGGAGCGATGTCAGCGGTGGCGACAGCTATATGGCCGTGGCCCCTGACGGCACCCAATATGCGTTTGCTGTCACGCCTTCGATCAATGACGGCGTCCTGCTGCCCGACGGCTCTACCAGCACCGTGGTCGGCTACTATACGGCGGACAATACCTTCACCACATCGGTGACCACCGACGGCACCTTCCTCTATGACAGCGTAACGAACGCCATCGTCACCAGCGCCGCCTATGGCAGCTTTGACGGACTCGGCGCGCCGGTCGTCGCGGGGCAGGTCTCCCTTTCGGTCAGCACGGACGGCGGCTATGCGCCGGACATTCCCGATCCCACGACCACATCGCCGAACCAAATTCAGGACATCCGCAAGGGTTCCAAGGGCAAGAACGGCAACAACGGTTACTTCTTCGTACCGGCAGGCAAAGGCGGCGCGGGCGGCAATGGTCCGGCCTTCACCACCAACCGCATTGTCAGCTCCGACATCAGCGTCGTCACGAGCAGCCCGACGACCAAGGGCGCACCGGCCATCCATATCGCCAGCATCGGCGGCAATGGCGGTGACGGCGGCGACTCCTATGCCAACCTTGCCGGTGGCGGCCGTGCCGGGGGTGCTGGTGGCAGCGGCGGCAACATCAATGTCACGCTCGGCCACACCAACGATGCCCAGATCTTCACCAACGGCTATGCCACCCACGGGGTTGTTATCCAGAGCATCGCCGGTGTCGGCGGCGAGGGCGGCTCGCAGACCGCAACCACGGGCGGCTCCGGCTCGGGCGGTGTCGCGGCCAACGGTGGGCGCGTCATTGCCGATGTGAACCTCGACATCACGACCGTGGGCAATGACTCCCACGGTGTCCTGATCCAGTCGCTGGGCGGCGGTGCGGGCAAGTCCGGCAGCTCTTACGGCCTGTTCGGCTATGCCACCAACGGTGGCTGGGGCGGCAATGGCGGTAATGTCATCGCGACGGTCGGCGGCAATATCGAGACGCGCGGTAATGGCTCCCACGGTGTGGTGGTCCAGAGCATCGGCGGTCAGGGTGGTGACGGCGGCGGCGCGGGCGGCATTGCAGCCTTTGGCGGTGACGGTGGCGTCGGCGGTAATGGTGGCACGGCCAACCTGACCTTCACGGGCAATGTGACTACCCAAGGCGTCGGTTCGTACGGCCTGGTGGTGCAGTCCATCGGCGGATCGGGCGGTAACGGCGGCTCGACCGGTGGTCTGGTGGCTCTGGGTTCCAAGGGGGCCGAAGGCGGTAATGGCGGTCAAGTGATCGCCAGAACGACTGCGGGGTCTCAGGTTCACACCGAAAACGCTCTGTCCTTCGGCGTCTTGGCCCAATCGATTGGCGGCGGCGGCGGTAATGCCGGCATTTCGGCCGGTCTGGTGTCCGTTGGCGGCAACGGTCAGCAAGGCGGCAATGCCTCGACCGTCACGGCCATCATTGGCGGCACGGTCATCACCGAGGGCGTCGGCAGTTCCGGTGTGGTGGCTCAATCCATCGGCGGTGGCGGCGGTACGGGCCGCGCATCTGCCGGTCTTGTCGCTCTGGGCTCCAGCGGTGCCGGTGGTGGCACGGCAGACGATGTCATCGTTTCCGTCGAACGGACGGGCGGCATCAGCACGAGCGGCATCGCAGCCGCCGGTATCCTCGCGCAATCCATCGGTGGCGGCGGCGGTAATGCCGGTACCACGGGCGGTCTGGTCAGCCTTGGCTCCAAGGGCGCAGGCGGCGGCAATGCCGGTGACGTGACGGTCGACAACGACGGCACGATCCTGACCTCTGGCAAGGGCTCGGCCGGTAGTCTGGCCCAGGCCATCGGTGGCGGGGGCGGCGCGGGCGCCTCGGCCGACGGGTGTGTCGCCCTCGGCTCGCAGGGCGCGGGCGGTGGCACGGGGGGTGACGTCGAAGTCACCAACTCCGGCTCTATGGACATTCGCGGCGAGCGCGCACGCGGCATCGTGGCCCAGTCGATTGGCGGCGGCGGCGGTGTCGGCGGCATCGGCGGCGGCGTGTTTGCTTCCGGCGGCAACGGTGGCAGCGGCGGCGCAGCAGGTGGAGCCCGCATCGGCGGTGCTTCGACCACGGTCTCGGACGGTGCCGGTGTCACGGTCAGCAACAGCGGTCGCATCGAAACCCACGGCAACCTCGGCACGGCCATCATGGCCCAGTCCATCGGCGGCGGCGGCGGTGACGGTGCCAACTCGGTCGGCCTGACGGTCGGCCTTGGCGGCACGGCAGGCGCAGGTGGCGCGGGTGGCGACGTCACCGTCATCAACTCCGGCAAGCTGATCACGCATGGTCACGACGCCATGGGCGTCTATGCCCAGTCCATCGGTGGCGGCGGCGGTCAGGGTGGCTGGTCCGCAGCCATCGGCGTGATCGCGGGTGTCGCTCTCGGCGGTGCCGGTGGCAATGGCGGTGACGGTGGCAAGGTCGAACTGGCGTTCGCCGACGAGCTAACCGACGACACCCTGATCTATACCCAAGGCGACCGCTCTACGGGCGTCTTTGCCCAATCCATCGGCGGCGGCGGCGGTAACGGCGGCTTTGCTGTGGCTGAAACGCTTGGCGTGGTCGCGGGCGTGTCCATCGGCATCGGTGGTCAGGGCGGCGAGGGCGGCGACGGCGGTCTGGTGACCGGCTCGGGCTTCACCCACATCGTGACCGAGGGCGATTTCGCAGACGGCATGCTGTTGCAGTCCGTGGGTGGCGGCGGCGGTAACGGCGGCTTCTCGATCACGGCCAACCAGACGGTCGGCGTGGCCAGCGTGAATGTGGGCATCGGCGGCACCGGTGGCGATGGCGGCCTTGGCGGCACGGTCGAGTTCCGCAACGGCGGCGGCTCCATCAGCAACAGCGGCGATTTCTCCAAGGGCCTTGTAGCCCAGTCGGTCTGCGGCGTCGGCGGTATCGGCGGTGACGTGAGCATCTCTTCT
>NZ_CAMZFB010000066.1 GCF_947305955.1 uncultured Brevundimonas sp. | reverse complement strand
TTGTCTACTTCGACTTCGACCGTTCGGACCTGACCGCGGAAGCTCGCTCGGTTGTTACCCAAGCTGCCAACTACGCCAAGACCGGTGCTCCGACCCGCGTGCTGGTCGTTGGTCACACCGACACCTCGGGTAACGCTGCTTACAACCTGGGCCTGTCGAACCGTCGTGCCCGCACCGTCGCTGATGCCCTGGTCGCCCAAGGCGTCAACGGTGGCGTGATCTCGCTCGACGGCCGTGGCGAAACCTCGCTGGCCAAGCCGACCGCCGATGGCGTTCGCGAGCCGCTGAACCGTCGCGCTACGATCGACATCAACTTCTAAGTTGGGAGGAGGGGCATTTCGGTGCCCCTCCGACCGTCTTGAAAGTAAGATCGGTGATTGCCGCAGATTGCCAACCGGCGGTCTGCGGCTTTTGCTTTCTATGATCTGCCTCAGCGGCTAAAGTTTTCGTTGGCAGGCACAGAGAACACGATTAGTTGTAATGCTGAAGCTTGTGGCAAAATAAGTATTTGCCCGCAGTTAGGCTTCCAGCCCCCAAAGAGAGACCTTACTTGCTAGCACCCTACGATCCAGAGCAGGCCCGCAGTGCTTCGGATGTAGTCCGGCCTTTGAAGGGCCGCCGGTTCTTGCTGGTCACATTACCTTTTGGGCCCTTTGGTCGTGCCTTGCGTGTCGCTTTATTGGATGCAGGGGCCGATAGCGTTGAGCGCATGGCATTCAACGCCGGTGACTCTTTTACATGGCGCAGTAAGGGTCTGCGCCGGTTCAAGGGCAGCGCCAACGATTGGCGCCGGGACTTCCCCGCGATTGCTGCCGACTACACCGACATTGTCATCTTCGGCGAGAGCGGCCCGTATAATCAGGCTGTTTCTGCCTTGGCCAAGGCCATACCGGCGCGACTCTGGGTGATGGAGAACGGTTATTTCCGTCCCGACTGGATCACCCTTGAGCAGAATGGCGTTAATGCCTCTAGCCAGTTGCCGCGCGACGCGGCCGGCTATGGCGAGCCTGTACCGGAACTGCCCATCAGCCGCAGCGTAGGCAAGATCCTGCCGTACCACGTCATCAATATCTCGGTTTACCACCTGGTGCAGCTGCTCGGCGGTTGCCTGTATCCGAACTATCGCAATCCTTACACCGTGCCAGCGTGGCTTCAGTGTGTCAGCCATATCCAGCGTTACTTCCGTATCACCATGCGAAATGGGAAGCCGTGCGATGCGGCGACCCTGCAGGCGCGCGGCGCGTTCTTTCTGGCGTGTCTGCAGCGGGATGGTGACAACCAGCTGATCCGCTATTCGAAGTTTGCGGACAATACGGCCTTTATCGCCGAGGTTATGGGTAGCTTTGCCCGCTATGCGCCCAAGAGCGCGCGGTTGGTGTTCAAGAACCACCCTCTGGATCCGGGTCTGGTCGATTTCTACGCGGTCGTGAAAAGCATGGCCGAAAGCAAAGGCCTGACGGGGCGCGTCGATTTCATCGACGGTGGCAATCTGGCGGATATGTGCAGGGCTTCTTCCGGCATGATCGTCAATAATTCGAGTGCCGCCCTGTCCGCCCTCGGCTTCGGTACTCCCGTGAAGGTGCTGGGTAAGGCCTTTTTCGACTTTGAGGGGCTGACCTGCCAGCGACCGCTGAACGAGTTTTGGAAATCGCCGACGCCCGTCGACGCAGATCTGTTCAAACGGTTCCGTGCCCATGTGTTGAACAAGGCACAAATTAACGGCAATTTTCACGAACCGAAGTCGATCCGGTCTACAGCACGCGCAATCGCGGCGCGTTTTGCGAGCGTATCAGCCTGATTCCGCCTTTATAATTCGGTTCTTCCACAGACCTGTGGCGATCCGGCCACCCTTCGGCGCTGTCATATTTCTGTTACGTTATTGTCGCCCAACTTTCTGTTGGAGCGCCTAAACCCCCGCACATCAATGACATCCGTGTCACCCGCTTTCACCTCGGTGGCACGATAAAGGGGATATCCGTTGTCTAATTTCGCTCGCAGCCTGACCTTCGGCGCATCGGCACTCGCCATCGCCCTCGGCATGGCCACCACCGCTTCGGCTCAGTCGACCGGTACCGCTGCCGTTGAAGTCGAACAAATCGTCGTCACCGGCCGTCGTGGCCCGCGCACCATCGATGGTGCCATCGTTGCGGAAACCGTCGGCAAGTCGCGCTCGACGATCACGCAAGAGTACATCGAAAATCAGGCTGCTGGCCAATCGATCAACGAAGTTCTGAACCTGGTTCCGGGTATGAGCTTCACCAACAACGACGCCTACGGTTCGTCGGGCGGCAACATCCGTCTGCACGGCTTTGACGGCGCTCGTATCGCCCAAACCTTCGACGGCATGCCGCTGAACGACTCGGGCAACTACTCGCTGTACACCAACCAGCAACTGGACGGTGAGCTGATCGGTACCGCTTCGGTCAACACCGGCACCACCGACGTCGACTCCCCGACCGCAGCTGCCACCGGCGGCACGATCAACATGAACTCGATCAACCCGTCGACCGAGTTCGGCGGCCGTATCAAGGGTTCGATCGGTGACAACGACTTCCGCCGTATCTTCGGCATCGTGAACACCGGCGAGTTCGGTCCGTGGGGCACCCGCGCCTGGTTCGCCTACTCGGATCAATCGTACGACAAGTACAAGGGTGAGGGCGACCTCAACAAGCTCCAGTACAACTTCAAGATCTACCAGCCGATCCGCGACAACGGCGACTTCGTCTCGCTGGCCGGTCACTGGAACCGCAACCGCAACAACAACTACGCCGACATGCAGTTCGCGCGTAACGCTGACGGTTCGGCTCGTCTGAAGGACGGCGTGACCTGGGACAGCGACTTCGACACCACCTACACCGCTCCGACCTACGTGAACGGTCAAGCTGACGTCGACAGCAACTCGAACCGCTACTGGGCTCTGCGTCAGAACCCGTCGGACACCGGCAACATCCGCGCCCAGTCGCGCTTCACCCTGAACGACAACCTGATCTTCACCTTCGATCCGTCGTTCCAGTACACCCTGGCAACCGGTGGTTCGGGCCAGTGGACCCTGTCGGAAACCGACCGCACCATCCGTGGTTCGCAAACCACTGGCGGCGTTGACCTGAACGGCGACGGCGACACCCTGGACACCGTGCGTCTGCACTCGACCAGCCTGACCCACACCCAGCGTTACGGCATCTCGTCGTCGCTGATCTGGAAGCTGGCCGACAACCACACCGTCCGTGCCGCCTACACCCTGGACCACGCCCGTCACCGCCAGACCGGCATGTACGGCCGCATCGACTTCTCGAACCCGACCGATCCGCGCTTCGTCTCGGTTTGGGCCGGTATGAAGGATCACGACACCCGCGTTGTGAACCTGGACGGCTACGAGCTGCGCTCGCGTGACCGCCTGTCGTACGCCATCCTGAACCAGTTCGCCGTCGAATACGCCGGCCGCTTCATGGATGACACGGTTCGCCTGAACGTTGGTCTGCGCGCTCCGTTCTTCAAGCGCGAAATGAACCAGTATTGCTACTCGCAATACAAGTCGAGCACCGTGGTCTGCACCACCGAGAACGAAACCGCTCAAGCTGACGGCACCGTCAAGCTGGGCACCCGTTCGCAGTCCTACATCGCTCCGTACTCGCGCGACGTCGAGTTCGACGACATCCTGCCGAACGTCAACGTGACGTGGAACTTCTCGGGCCCGCACTCGGTGTACGCTTCGTACGCTGAATCGCTGACCCTGCCGCGCACCGACAACCTGTACCAAGTGTTCTTCGACGACGAAGGCGAAATCACCTCGCCGATCGCTCAGCCGGAAACCACCAAGACCTACGACATCGGCTACCGTTACCAAACCGGTACCCTGATCGCTTCGGCCAACGTCTGGTACACCCAGTTCAAGAACCGCATCACCTCGCGCTGGAACGAAGAACTGCAAACCTCGTTCGACGCCAACGTCGGTGACGTGGACATGTACGGCTTCGACTCGCAAATCGGCTGGTCGCCGATTGAAGGTCTGTCGCTGTACGCCACCGCTTCGTACACCGACAGCGAGATCTCGGATAACTACGAAGGCCAGAACGGCGTCCTCGTTCTGACCAAGGGCAAGTCCCTGACCGAGACCCCGGACTGGACCTTCGGTGGTCGTATCCAATACGAAACCGGCCCGCTGCAACTGGGCGCCCAAGTCAAGTACACCGGCGAGCGTTGGGTCACCGACGAAAACGACCTGTACACCGAGGCTTACACCGTCGTTAACGCCGACGCTAAGTTCGACCTGGGCTACTTCGGTCACGAGGGCACCAACATCGCTCTGCGCGTCGTCAACCTGTTCGACGAGAAGTACTTCGGCTCGATCTCGGGCGCTGTGAACTCGAACAGCTCGACCTACGGCTACCGTGGTGCCCCGCGCACCATCCAAGCGACCCTGACCTACTCGTTCTAATCCGAACGGGGTCGGTTAAGACCTGAAGGGAAGGGCGGTCCGGAAACGGGCCGCCCTTTCTCTTTATGCGGGATGGATGCGGACTTTGATCGCCCATGCATTGAAGTGCGGGGCTTTAGGTCCTATCTCGCCCCCTTCGTATTCTTTTGTTTCCACGCCCTTTCGAGGACGCCGCCATGACCACCGCTCCTATCCCTGCCGAATGGACGCCGCACCGCGCCATGTGGGTCGGCTGGCCCAGCCATGCCGAGCTGTGGCAGGAAGATCTGGAAGAGGCCCAGAACGAGGTCGAAGCCCTCGTGCTGGCGCTGGCCGGCGCCGGTCGCGAACAGGTCAGGCTGATGGTCGGCAATGCCGAGGCGCTGGAACCCGCCCGCGCGCGCTTTGCGGGCGTAGAAGGCATCGAGGTCGTCGAGGGACGCTTCGGTGACATCTGGCTGCGCGATACCGGCCCGATCTTCGGCGCAGGCTCGGCCTCGGCCAATGCCTTCACCTTCAACGGCTGGGGCGGCAAGTACGACCTGCCGCACGATGACGAGGTCGCTGACCAGATCGGCCAGCACGCCAATGTGGCCGTCACCCGCCACGACTTCATCCTCGAAGGTGGCGCGGTCGATCACGATGGCGAGGGCACGGTCCTGACCACTCGCCAGTGCGTGCTGAACACCAACCGCAACCAAGGCTGGACCGAGGAAAAGGCCGAGGCCGCTTTTGCCGAGGCTCTGGGGGCCAAGAAGGTCATCTGGCTGGGTGACGGCCTGTTGAACGACCACACCGACGGTCACGTCGACAATCTAGCCCGCTTTGTCGCGCCGGGTGTCGTGGCCTGCCCGATCGCCTTCGGAGAGGATGACCCGAACGCCGAAGTCTATGACGAGACGGCCCGCATCCTGTCGGAATCGACCGATGCCGCCGGTCGCAAGATCAAGGTGCTGCGTATCCCCTCGCCGGGTCTGGTGACCGACGAGGATGGCGAAGCCATTCCGGCCAGCCACATGAACTTCCTCATCGCCAACGGCGCTGTCGTCGTGCCGACCTATGGCAACGACACCGCCGCCCGTATGGCGTGCGAGGCGCTGGCCACCGTCTATCCCGACCACAAGATCATCCCGTCGCCGTCCATCGCCATCCTGACCGGCGGCGGCTCGTTCCACTGCATCAGCCAGCAGGAGCCTGCCTAATGGCCCGTGAAATCACCGTCGCCGGTATCCAGACGTCCTACGGCACCGACCTGCAGGACAATATCGACAAGACCATCGGCTTCATCCGCGAAGCGGCCAAGCAGGGTGCGCAGGTCATCCTGCCGTCGGAACTGTTCCAGGGCCCGTATTTCTGCGTCTCGCAGGAAGAGCACTGGTTCGAGCACGCCTATGAGTGGGACAAGCACCCCTGCGTGACCCAGTTGATGCCGATCGCCAAGGAACTGGGCGTGGCCATCCCCGTCTCGATCTTCGAGCGCGAAGGGCCGATGTATTACAACTCGCTGGTCATGCTCGACGCTGACGGCGAGGCCATGGGCGTCTATCGCAAGAGCCACATCCCTGACGGCCCCGGCTATCAGGAGAAGTATTACTTCCGTCCGGGCGATACCGGGTTCAAGGTGTGGAACACCCGCTTCGGTCGGGTCGGCGTCGGCATCTGCTGGGATCAGTGGTACCCAGAGACCGCCCGCGCCATGATGCTCCAGGGTGCCGAGGTGCTGATGTATCCGACGGCCATCGGCACCGAGCCGCATGACGATACCCTCGACACTGCCGCCCCGTGGCAGCGGGCCATGCAAGGCCACGCTGTCTCGAACGTGGTTCCGGTCGTCGGTGCCAACCGCATCGGCCACGAGCAGGTGACCGATGCGGGTCAGACCTTCTATGGCCACAGCTTCATCGCCAACCATCGTGGTGATCTGGTCCAAAGCTACGGTCGTGACGAGGAAGGTGTTCTGGTTGCCACCTTTGACCTCGACTTCCTTGACCGCCACCGTGCGGCATGGGGCTTCTTCCGCGACCGCCGCACGGACCTCTATGGTCCGCTGACCGGTACGAAGAAGGTCTGATTATGTTGATGACGGGCGGGGCTGATGGCTCCGCCCGTTTTCAATTGCGGCGATTGTCGCGGATCTGATTGCCGCTGCCGTTATCGCGGTCATCGATGCTGCTGCCAAAGGGATAGCCGGCATCGTCACGGCAATAGGAACGACCTCCGTTGCGCGCGTTCTCGACGACCAGACGCGGGCGCAGCCATGACGCCCCGGTAAAGCTGTTGTCGCGTATCAGATTGTTGGACGGGGTCTGGTGCCGCACCACGCCCCGCTCGCCACAGTTGCGATACAGCAGGATGGCGGGCTTGCCGTGCAGATCGAACCGATTACCGATGATCCGGTTATGGGCCGAGCCGTCGACGGCAATCATCTCGCGCCCCGTACGGGTCAGGATGCGATTGGCGGTCAGGCTGTGGTGGCCGCTCTCGGCATCCAGATAGATGGCCGTCGATGTCGATGTCCCGTTCAGTGTCGACTGGGTCAGGCTAACGGCGGTGACGCCCGTGCCGATGTAGAGCGGGATCGTGCCCTGACCTGTGAGCGTCAGATGGTCCAGAGTGATGCGGGTGGGGGCTGCATCTTGGGCGCGTTCGGTGTGACCGAGCGAGCGCGACGATTGGCGCAGGTCATCATAGGAGCCGTCCGCCCCCATCCCGAGAACACGGACATTGCCGAGGATATGGCAGTTGCGCACAACGACATCGCTGAGCCGTTCCCATTGGCCGTCGTCCCGCTTGTGCGAGCGTATGGAAAGGGTGGGGCGGGTCGTAGAGGCGGTAAGGTCGCGCCGCCCAACCGCTGCGCCCGCGCAGTCCAAAGTCACCCCGCTTGCGCTGGCTCCCTCGATCAGGACCGGACGGGGTATCGATTGGCCAGCGGTCAGGTGTGCCGAACAATCAAGCCGATAGGGCCGGTCCGAAACCGTGGTCAGTTCGCGCAACTGATCGGGTGTACAGCTCGGCCTTGGCTGTTCCAGTGCCAGTGCCGCGAACAGCCAAAATCCGATCAAAGGCTGAGGTTCGCGGACTGGCTCAGCGCGGCGCGTTCGGCAGCACAGCCGGGGTTGGTCTGGCCGCTGGCCTTCAGGGCCGCATATTCGGCGCGGGCCTGTTCCAGATCGCGGGCGAACTCGGGCGTCTTCATGGCCTCGGCAAAGACGGCTTCGCCCAGGCTGAGACCGACGCGCACGTCAGTAGGATAGTGCATGCCGCACAGGGCGCGGCTGAAGCCGATTTCCTGACCGGTCTTGATCGCCTGCTCGGCATGCTCGGGCGCGATCTGGGCCATGGCCGCGCCAAAGGCCGCAGCGACGCTGGCCGTTCCGGATGGATAGGACGGCGATGCTCGCCCTGCCGCAGATACGGTCTGACAGGCCGCGCGCGACGCATCGTCACCGACAGGGCGCGGGCGGTGGGCGCGAAGCTTGACGAGGGTCGAGGCCCCCTCGGCGTCCTCGAACAGGCGTTGCATCAGGCGGCTGGTTGCGGGCGTCGCGCCGCTGGCTGGATCATAGCGCACACCCAAGGTGCAATCGAAATGTTGGAGCACGAAGGGGACGCGCACCTCGGCGTGGCTGGCCGCCAAGAGCCAACGGTCGGTATTTTCCAGCACGCGGTAGCTGTCGGACAGGGCGCGGTCGGCGGCATATTGGGCACTGTCAGCCGCAGGGGGCGGCGGGACGACATCGGACAGCGCCTGTAGCTGTGACGCTGTCAGATAGCCCTTGTGCGCGGGCTCGGCCCTGACGGCAGCCGCCTCATAGGCCGCAGGCGTGCCCACGCAGCCGCAAAGCGCGAGGGCCAAAACAGAAACCGAGAAGAGAGACGTTCTGGTCATCGCATGATCCGGCGTTGGTTGGGGGTTAGCGGCCCTTGGTCCAGTTGAGCTGGACCGAGGTCGTGCCTTCGCCATCGGGCGAGGCGACGACCTGAATCTCGTCATTCTGGTTGTTGCGGGCGGCAAAGGCGCGGGCCTCGCCCTGGCTCATGGCCATGACGGGTTTCAGGCCGTTTTGCTGGGCGTGGTCGCGATAGAAGGCGACCACATCGTCAGGGGAAGCCGTGGTGGTGAACTCTGCCGTGCCGCCCGGGCCGGACGGGCCATCAGCCATAACGACCGGGCGCGACAGTTCGGCTTCGGGATAGAGGCTCGCATAGCCGGGCGCACCGGCGGCCAGTGCGGTACCTTGTTGTGCGGGAGCAGAGGCGGTTTCTTCTGCCTCATCGGTCTGGGTCTCGACCGCGGTCGGCGGGGGCGTGTCATTGCCCGCTCCGTCGCAGGCGGCCAAACCAAGGGCCGCTGCCATCGATACCCATACTATTGATTGCGGCTTCATCTACCTGTCAGGTCCCAGCCTTGAATTGAGGTCCATAACTGAACCATACGCGCGTCCGCAGCAAGGCACGTTTAGGGCAATCATGGCACATCGTTTTTCGGCTGTGGCTTATCATCCTCGCTTGCCGACTTTTCGGCTGCCAGCTCGCGCCCTTTTTGCGCCAGATCGGCATTGATCGCTTCGGAATCGGGGTCTTCGTCCGAGCCCGACGCAGAGCCGCCGCGCAGGGATCCGGCGCGCGTGTCAGAGCCCGAATCCGTGCCCTGAAGCGCACGTTTCAAGCGTTCTGCCTGCAGTTTTTCCTGATCCGTCATGGCGCGTCTCCTGTTGGGCGTCAGGAAAGAGAACGCGCCACCCGTCATCCTTGTTGCCGGACATAGAAAAAGCCCCGGCAGATCGCTCTGCCGGGGCCTTGTTCGTTTCAATCATCCAGAGGATGACGAAGCGGCTTATTTGCCGAACAGCTTGGCCCAGTTGCGGGCTTCGCGCGACTTCCATGCACCGCGGTGATAGGCGTCCGAGCCGATCAGCGGAACAACGGTGGTGGCTTCAGCGAAGACCATTTGTTCGTAGGTGGTCGAGACCTTACCCCACGAAGCGGCTTCCTTCAGGGTCGAGGAGGAGCAGGCACCGTCGCGGACGTCAGCCACGGTGATCTGCACAGCGTACTTGTGCATGTCGGCTTCGATGCCGAGGATTTCAGCGCAGACGACGGTGTCCTGGGCGAAGTTCTTCGGAACGCCGCCGCCGACCATGAACAGGGCGGTGGTGCCAGCAGCGATCTTGATGTCGGTCAGTTCGCGGAAGTCGGCGACTGCGTCGATGGTCATGTACGGCTTGCCAGCAGCAGCGCGTTCCTTCTGGTGCTTCACCAGACCGAAGCCAGCCGAGGAATCGACGAAGGCCGGGCAGAAGATCGGCACGCCCTTTTCATAGGCGGTCTGGATCAGCGAGCCTTCCTTCTTGGCGTTGCCAGCGGCCAGCCACTTGCCCATTTCCCAGATGAATTCGCGCGACGAATACGGGCGCGGTTCCAGGCTGTTGGCGATCTCGAGGATGGTGTGGTCGCAGTTCTGCAGCTCTTCTTCATCGATGTAGGTATCGTAGATACGGTCGATGTAGTTGTCGCGCAGGACGTTGTCGTCCACCGGGCCTTCGGCTTGGTAGTGCTTGAAGCCGAGAGCTTCGAAGAAGTCCATGTCGACGATCGAGGCACCGGTGGCCACGACAGCGTCGATCATGTTGTTCTGAACCATGTCACGGTAGACGTGCATGCAGCCACCAGCCGAGGTCGAACCGGCGAGGATCAGCCACGGCGAGCACTCTTTGTCTTCCAGAGCCATGTTGAAGATGTCGGCGGCGCGGGCGGTGTCGCGCGACGAGAACGACATCTTGCGCATCGAATCGATGATCGGACGGGCGTCGTAAGAGGTGATGTCCACGTGCTCGACAGTGTTGTTGAGCAGCTGAGCCTTCATGTTCGACTGAGCGGTCATTTCAGCGGTTTCCCTAAAGATTTGAGCGCCCGTCAAAAACTGAAACAGCGACCCGGACGGAGCGACGGGCCGCTATCTATACAAACGCCTTGTGACGCTTTTGGCGCCATCAGACGTTTTTGAACCGGTCTCCGAAGAGACCGGTCCGGAAAAGGGTTATTTGCGACGCTTGCGCTGGCCAGCCTTGCCCTTGGGGCGCGACAGGCGAACCACCTTGCGCGAGTTTTCCTCGGCAGTGGTGCGAACGGTCGGGATCGAGCGCGGGGCCAGACCATAGAGCGAGGCCATCGGCGCATCCTCGACCACGGCAATCTCGTGCGAGCCGTAGCCGTTGAAGCCGGTGGTCATGGCCACGCCATAGGCACCCATCATGCCGATCTCGATGAAGTCGCCTTCAGCGATGTCGGACGGGAGCCAGAACGGGCCGGGCATGTGGTCGATGGAATCGCAGGTCGGGCCATAGAAGCGGAAGGGCTTCAGTTCCGACGAGGATTCACCGTCACGGACCAGCTTGGTCGGGAAGGGCCAGCGCGAGTGGGTCGCGTCGAACAGCGAGCCATAGGAGCCGTCGTTCAGATAAAGGGCATCGCCCTTGCGCAGATCGACGCGGCACAGGATCGAGGAGCTTTCAGCCACGATCGCACGGCCCGGTTCGCACCACAGCTCGGTCGTTTCCGACACCGGCATTTCGTTGAAGCCGCGATGGATGGCGTCGGCATATTCCTGCAGGTCCGGCGGGACCATGCCCGGATAGACCGACGGGAAGCCACCGCCGACATCGACGATATCGACGAAGACGCCAGCCTTCTTGATGGCGCGACCGACCTGGGTCATCGCCGCCTCATAGGCCGACGGGCGCATGCACTGCGAACCGACGTGGAAGCTGACGCCCATCAGGCCGTCCTGAACGGCTTGGCGGGTGGCCATCAGCAGTGCCGTAGCCTGAGCCGGCGAAACGCCGAACTTGCCCGACAGCGAATAGGCCGCGCCATCGGCCGACACGCCCATGCGCACGACCAGATTCAGGTCTGCGGCATTGTCGGTCGACTCGAGAATCTTTTGCAGCTCGTCGTGGCTGTCCAGCACGAAGGTACGGACGCCATGATCATAATAGGCAGCCTTGATGGCACCGCGGCTCTTGACCGGATGCATAAAGGCCAGACGCGCGTTGGGGCTGACCGAACGAACCAGTTCGATCTCGGCCACCGAGGCCACGTCAAAGCTGTTCACGCCCGAAGCGACCAGGGTCTCGATGACCCACGGCGACGGGTTCGCCTTCACTGCATAGAAGACGTCAGCTTTCAGATTATTCTGGAACCAGCGCGCTGCTACGGTAACCGAGGCCGGACGCACAAGTGCGACCGGACGCTCAGGGGACCGCTCACGGACCAGGTCCAGGGGAAGTTGGTACGTGCGCAATTCACGTAACCCCCTGTTAATTGTTAAACCTAGACCGGCGTTAGCGGCGCAAGTTGGGACCTACGGGGTCCGCCGGAACGCGCGATATGGGATTATTGTGCCGGGATGTAAAGAGGTAATTTCGGGGCAAAAGGCCACGATATTGTGTGTAAGTAGGGGTTGCGACTGATGTCTGAAGTGTCGCGGTCTGGACGAAAACGTCCCAGACGTGCCATTAAGACTTGCCCTTGCGCCATTCTCGCGTCATGCGGCGCCCCTTTGTTGCAACCTCATCCACGGGTTCATGAGTTCTTCATCCTCCGCCGTTGCGTCGGTACGCGACGTCTCGAAGACCTACGGGGCCAGAAAGGCGCTCGACGGCGTGACCGTCGAGGTCGGCGCCGGTGAAATGGTCGCCCTTATTGGTCCTTCGGGTTCGGGCAAGTCCACCTTGCTCCGTTCGATCACGGGTCTTCACCCGATTGATCCGGGCGGAACGATCACAGTTTTTGGCGACGTCGTTCAACAGAACGGACGCGTTACCCGGAACGTGCGCCGCGCCCGCGGCCGCCTGGGCATGATCTTCCAGCAGTTCAATCTGGTGGGTCGTCTCAGCCTGTTCTCCAACGTCGTTCTGGGCTCTATCGGTCGTCTGCCGGCATGGCGCGGCTACTTCGGCGTCTGGCCGAAGGAAGACCGCGAAAAGGCCATGGCCGCGCTTCACCGCGTGGGCGTGTCCGAATATGCCGGCCAGCGCGCCAACACCCTGTCGGGTGGTCAACAGCAGCGTGGCGCTATCGCCCGCGCCCTGCTGCAAGGTGCCAAGGCCATCCTCGCTGACGAGCCTGTCGCGTCGCTTGACCCTGTTTCGGCCCGTAAGGTCATGGAACTGCTGGTCGAGCTGAACAAGCGCGATGGCCTCGGCGTCATCGTTACGCTTCACCAGGTCGACTATGCGATCCGCTACTGTGACCGCGTCGTTGCCCTGCAAAAGGGCAAGATCGTGTACGACGGTCCGGCGACGGGTCTGGACACGCAGCGCCTGATCGAAATTTACGGTCCTGAATACGAGGACGCGTTCTGGGAGGCCACGGCATGACCCAATATCAATTCTCGCGCCGCGCACTGGGCCTGGTGGCCGGTGCCGTTATGGCTCTGGGCCTCGCCGCCTGCGGCGGTGGCGACAAGGCTGAGGGCGGCAAGGCGGCTGGCGAAGTCCAGTTCGCCATCCTGCCGGCCGAAGGCCAGTCGTCGTCGGGTCCGCTGTGGCAGCCGCTGCTGGACGACATGTCCAAGGAAATCGGCGTTCCGGTGAAGCCCTACTTCGCCTCGAACTACACCGTTCTGGTTGAAGCCATGCGCGGAAACCAGATCCAGGCAGCATGGTTCCCGGCCAAGACCGCGATCGAAGCCATCGAACGCGCCAACGGCGAAGTCGTGGCCCGCATCGTCGATCCGGAAGGCCGTGACAGCTATCAATCGACGCTGATCGTCAAAAAGGGTTCGGGCATTACGCTCGAAGACGTGATGGCTTGCGGCAAGAAGTACGACTTCGGCATCGGTGATGCCCTGTCGACCTCGGGCACGCTGGCTCCGCTGACCTTCCTGTTCAACCCGAAGGGTGTCGTTCCGGAGCAGTGCTTCAAGACCGTCCGTACCGCCA
>NZ_CAMZFB010000065.1 GCF_947305955.1 uncultured Brevundimonas sp. | reverse complement strand
CTACATCGTTCCGTCCGGTCTGGCCTCTGTCACCGTCCCGCTGTCGGCTGTCCTACGCCCCGGCGACGAGGTGATCAGCACGGACGCCATCTACGGACCCAGCCGCAAATTCATGGACAGCTATCTGGGCCAGCGCGGGATTACGGTCCGCTATCATCCGGCTGCGGCCTCGACACAGGACATTGTCGCGCTGTTTTCAGACAAGACGCGGGCCTTGCTGATCGAGGCCCCCGGCTCGCTGACGTTTGAAATGGCCGATATCGCCGCGCTGGCGGCGGCCTGCCGCGAGCGCGGTATCGTATCCATCGTGGACAATACGTGGGGCGCGGGTTTGGCCTGTCGGCCGCTGGAGTTGGGGGCCGACATCAGTGTGCAAGCCCTGACCAAATATGTGGGCGGTCACTCGGACGTGCTGATGGGATCGATCTGTGTGAAAGACGACGCCCTCGCTGCGGCGGTGTTCGAGACGCTGGACCTCAACGGCTGGCACGTTTCGCCCGACGACGCATGGCTGGCCTTGAGGGGTATCCGGACCATGCCTGTCCGATACAGGACCCAAGCCGCCTCGGCTCTCAAGGTGGCACAGTGGCTCAAAGGTCAGGACCAGATTTCCCGCGTCCTCTATCCCCCGCTCGAAAGCGACCCCGGTCACCACCTCTGGAAGCAACAGTTCGACGGGGCCGCTTCCCTGATCGGCCTCGTGATGAAGGGCGGCAGCACCCGTGACGCGCACCAGCTGATGCGTTCGCTTGAGCTGTTCGGCATCGGCTATTCGTGGGGCGGCTATGAAAGCTTGGTCACCAACGACACCGCCCAACTCAAATGGCGCGTGCACCAGCCCGAGTTGGAAGGCGAACTGATCCGCCTGCACATCGGGCTGGAGGACACCGAGGACCTGATTGCCGATCTTGCCCGTGGACTAAGTGACTGGGGCGGCTGACAGCGGGTTGTGAACGGGATTTGAGGGGCGCCACCTCGTCGCTTCCGCATCCCGCAGCGGCCCAGACGCCCTGCCGCGAGCGCCATTCCCAGTTTCTACGAATTCTTCGCCGGCGGCGGCATGGTCCGACAAGGACTGGGCGATCATTGGGATTGCCTCTTTGCCAATGATTTCGACGGCAAGAAGGGCCTCGCTTATCAGGCCAATTGGGGCACCGGGGGCGAGCTGGCCGTTTGCGACATCGCCAATATCGAGGCATCAGACCTGCCGGACGTTGCCGACCTGTGTTGGGGCAGCTTCCCGTGTCAGGATCTGTCCCTCGCCGGACGTGGCAAGGGCCTGCACGGAGAGCGTTCCGGCACCTTCCACACCTTCTGGCAGATCGTTCAGGACCTTCAATCCCATGGCCGCGGTCCCAGAATCGTTGCGGTCGAGAATGTCTGCGGTGCCATCTCCTCACGCGGCGGCGAGGACTTTGACCGCATCTGCCGCACCTTTGCCGAGGCGGGCTATCGTTATGGTGCGCTGGTCATCAATGCCGACCATTTCGTGCCCCAGTCACGCCCTCGCCTGTTCGTTATCGGCGTCAGAAACGACATCGCGATTTCCGACGACCTGATCTCGCCCGAGGCGCTGGCCCCGTTCCATAACGCGCCGTTGCGCCGCGCAGCCGACCGTCTGTCGCCCGAGGTGCGAGACAAGATGGTGTGGTGGAACCTGCCCTCTGCCGCCCGCAGGCCGCTGGACTTTGCCGACATTATCGAAACGCGCCCAAAGGGTGTGGAATGGCATACGCCCGAAGAAACGCGCGGCCTGCTGGACAAGATGTCCCCTGTCCACATCGCCAAGGTGAAGGCGGCCAAGCGTGCGGGCCGTCGCGTGGTCGGCACCATCTATAAACGGACCCGCCGCCTGCCCGACGGCACCAAGGTGCAACGCGCCGAAGTGCGCTTTGACGATGTGGCGGGCTGTCTGCGTACCCCCTCGGGCGGGTCCAGCCGCCAGATCATTATGGTGGTGGATGGCCGACGTGTGCGATCGCGCCTGATTTCTCCGCGTGAGACGGCCCGTCTGATGGGGTTGCCGGACAGCTATCGCCTGCCGTCAAACTATAATGACGCCTACCACCTTACGGGTGACGGGGTCGTGGCTCCCGTTGTCCGACACATCGCTGAACATCTCTTCGAGCCTCTGCTGATTGAAAGCGTTGCCATCGCCGAAGAAAAAAGGCCCGACGCAAGGCGCGCCGGGCAATAGGTATTCGGTGATGGTGGGTGTCCCCTAGAATTCAGAGAACATCCCTACATCGTTCTGGTTTGGTTAACGGAAGGTTAACGGTAAAGATTTCCTTACCGTTCCGTTACTTATCGACCGGAAACCATGTGGATTGCACAGCCTTTCCACCCAAATTGCGGGTAATTTGCCAACCATCGGCACTGAGCGCAGCATTTGATTCTGCGCTTCTGATTCCGGGATAGTCGTAGACCTGACCGTTCACTGTGATGCGCATGGGCGCTCTGCCACCGTTCATCATGATGGCCCAGCGCCCTGTCTGGTCCGGCACCGCGCTGACACGCGCCCCGTCGACGGTGATGACCGGCGGCTGTTTCTTGTCCGAACGTCCCGAGATCACGACGACCGCGCCATCACTATCCACCGCCTCGACACCCCCCTTTGGCATTAGGCTATAGCTGGCCTCGCCATTCATCACGACGGCAGCCAACGGACGGGGCCCTGATTGCAGATAGATCAAACCACGCCCGTCGACGAAGTCCTGCCCGATCTGGGAGCGCCCCCTCAGATAGATCCCGGTCGGCGGAACCTGCACCTCGATCTCGAACCTGCCCTCTTCATCGGCGGTGGCAGCATGGTTACGGCTCTCGCCGTCAGACAGCACGACACGCCCACCGGGTTCCGCTCGCCCGGTCAAGGTCGCGATATCCCCGTTCCATTGCGCGGAAACCAGCGTCGGCGATTTCTGCCACAGCGCCGCCGAAGAAGCTTCGGTGCTGGGTGCCGCGATCTCGCCCTTGCATCCGCCGACAAGCGAGACGGAAACCAACAGCGCACTGACGGCGATTTTTCTAGCTAAGCCGGATATCATCTTCCCCAGTCCTCGCGTTTGTCATGTAGATACACTGCTGTCCAATCGCGGGCACACCCCTTTCTTTCCCCGTTCTGAGTTCAATGACCGAGCTGAAATCCACCGTTGCCCCTTATGACGGCAAGTCCGTCTGCCTGTTCTGCGGTTCGTCGGATGGCAAACATCCCGACTACCTTGCCGCGGGCCAAGAGTTTGGCCGCAAGGTCGCCGAAGCGGGCTGGCGTCTGGTTTACGGCGGCGGCGGCGTGGGCTTGATGGGCGGCGCTGCACGTCAGGCCTATGCCAATGGCGGTCGCGTTGTGGGCATCATGCCGGGCTTTCTTCGCAGCCGCGAACGCCTGTTCGACGAGGTTGAGACCGTCGTCGTCGAATCCATGCACCAGCGCAAGCAGATGATGTACGACGAATCCGATGTCTTTGTTGTCGCACCCGGCGGCATCGGCACTTTGGAAGAAGTCGTAGAGTTGCTGTCGTGGAAGCGTCTCGACCTGCACGCTAAACCGGTCATCTTCCTGAATATTAATGGCTTCTGGGACTCGTTCTATAAGCTTATCGAAGACACTGTTAATGCGGGCATGACGCCGGAAAGCTTCCTGTCTGCCTATGTGAACGCAGACAGCGTGGACGAAGCCATTAGACTTATGTTGCAAAGCGAAGACACGCCGCATATTCGCCACGATGGCCGCTAATTAGCTACAACTGATCATTGATCAGAGATCAGCGTTCAGTTAAGTTGACAGTAGCTAAAAAAAACGCTCTTTAGCTGCAACGGTGCCGCTTCGCGGTTCCAGCTTCAGGAGATTCTTGTTGATGCGTGCCACCCTCATCGCAGCAGTTGCTCTGCTCGCTACCCCTGCTTTTGCCAACGCTCCGGTCACCCGCGCGACTCTCGCTGATGCGTCGACGGCTCCGACCACTCGCGTCATCGTTGACGGTGCCGCATGGCACTGCCAAGGCGCTGAATGCACCGCTTCGGGCGGCTCGGCCCAGCCGGCTACCCGCGCTTGCAAGCGCGTCGTCGCCCGCATCGGCAAAGTCTCGGCCTTCACCTACAAGGGCCAGGAACTGACCGCAGAACAGATCGCGGCCTGCAACGCCTAAGCGACATCTGATCGATAAAGAAAAGGCCGCTCCGGTTTGGAGCGGCCTTTTTTATTGGCTTGTCCTGAAGATCAGGCGGTCTCGCCTTTCAGGCGAGCGACGATCTTGTCACGGCTGATCATCGGAACGATCGCACCCATGTCAGGGCCGTGCTGCTGACCAGTCAGCGCCAGACGCAGCGGCATGAACAGGCCCTTGCCCTTGGCACCGGTCTCGGCCTTCACGGCTCCGGTCCAGACCGACCACACATCGGCGGTGATTTCTTCCGGCAGCAGCTTCAGGGCGGCTTCGGCAAAGGCGGCGTCCTCGATCACAGGGGTGATCGGGCCATTCAGGATGGCAGCCAGACCAACAACATCCTTAAAGAAGTGCAGGTTCGGACGCACGGCGTTCCAGAAGGCTTCGCCCAGATCGACGCCCAGCTCGGCCAGACGCGGCTTGGCGGTGGCGTAATCCATGGCCTGCAGCGCCTGTGCGTTCAGACGGCCCAGATCGGCCTCGTCATAGCGCGCGGGTGAACGGCCCATCTTGGAGAAGCTGAAGCTCTCGCCCAGTTCCTTCAGCGAGCCAGCGATCTCAAGGTTGTCCGAGGTGCCGATCTTGCCGAGGTGGCTGGTGATGGCCAGCGGCTCATAGCCGTCGTTACGCATGTCGATGATCGACAGCGAGCCCAGACGCTTGGACAGGGCCGAACCGTCGGCACCGACCAACAGCGGCATGTGCGCGAAACCCGGAACCTTGGCACCCAGCGCCTCGAAGATTTCGATTTGCGCGCCGGTGTTGGTCACGTGGTCTTCGCCACGGATGATGTGGGAAATCTCCATGTCGATGTCATCGACAACCGACGGGAGGGTATAGAGGAACAGGCCGTCCTCGCGGATCAGCACAGGGTCCGACATCGAGGCGGTGTCCACCTCGGCGTGGCCGCGCGCCAGATCTTCCCAGGATACGCGCTTGCCTTCCAGCTTGAAGCGCCAGTGCGGACGACGGCCTTCAGCCTCGTAAGCGGCCTTTTCCTCATCCGTCAGGTTGAGGGCGGCGCGGTCGTAGATCGGCGGCAGGCCGCGCGACAGCTGCACCTTGCGGCGACGATCCAGCTCTTCGGCGGTTTCATAGCAGGGATACAGACGACCTGCGGCCTTCAGCTTCTCGGCTGCGGCCTCATAGGCGTCGAAGCGTTTGGACTGGTTGTAGCGCTCGTCCCACTCCAGACCGAGCCACTTCAGGTCGATCTCGATGTTGTCTTCCGACTCCTTGGTCGAGCGGACCAGATCGGTGTCATCGATACGCAGAACGAAGGTGCCACCCTGCCCCTTGGCGAACAGCCAGTTCACCAGAGCGGTGCGAACATTGCCAACGTGGAGTTTACCCGTGGGCGACGGAGCGAAACGGACCTTAACGGACATGGTGGCCTTTGACCTCGAATTGAGGCGGTTAGGTCGCGCTCCAGCCCTTCGAAGTCAAGGCGCGAGGACGATTATTGCACCCGTCCAATGGTCTGAAACGAAGAACGGCCACCGAACCTGCTGTTCGATGGCCGTTTTGTTCGATCTTAATCGTCGCGATGGACGCGTTCGCGGCGTTCGTGACGTTCCTGTGCCTCAACCGACAAGGTCGCGGTCGGGCGGGCTTCGAGGCGCCCCAGACCGATCGGTTCGCCGGTCTCCTCACAATAGCCGTAGGAGCCGTCTTCGATGCGGCGCAGCGCCTCGTCGATCTTGGAGATCAGCTTGCGCTGACGATCACGGGTGCGCAGCTCCAAAGCGCGGTCGGCTTCGGATGACGCACGATCCACGAGGTCAGGGTGATTTTCGGTTTCGGCCTTCAGATTGGTTACCGTGCCGCGCGCTTCCTCAAGGATGTCTTCTTTCCATTTGAGGAGCTTGGCTTTGAAGTATGCCAATTGGCGTTCATTCATGAACGGCTCGTCCTCGGAAGGACGATAGGTGGCCGGTTCTTCACGAACCAAAGTAGCAGTTGCGTTCATCGGTTAACGCTCGTTGCAATCGCGCCCCCCTGTGGCGCAGTTCCGGCGTATATTGAAGGTTGCCCGCAGGCGCAATCCCGTTCGCGTTCCAGCGATACGGCAAAGGCGCCCCAGCCAGTGGATAAATGGCTAATTGCGACCATAAGTTACAAAAATCGTTAGAAAATGCCGCAGCGTAAGCTTTAGCGACGCTTGGCGGCAGCCTCTGCCTTTGCCAGTTCAACCGCAGCGCGAAGGTCGATCTGATCCAGAACTGACGACAGGCCCGGATCATCTACTGAGTCGCGTGCCATAGCCGCAGCTTGCGATAGGCCGTTTAAGGATACACTGGCGTTATCCCCGCCCAACAAGGCCAGCTTCAGCTCATCCAGTTTGTCGAGCAGGGTCGAGCCACGGCGCATGGCGCGGCGCTTGCGCTCGGTGGCGTCTTCCACCCCCTGCAAGGCCATAAGCGAGGAGATGCCGGTTAACCCTGCAGTGGCGGTCGTCGCACTAGCAGACGAAGAAGGCGCGCTACCGCCAGCGGCCGGAAGGCGGAAGCCGTCGCCGCTACGCGAAGCCGGTCTGGACGGGGGTGATGCGGACGGACCGCCTACGCCATTGACCTTCATCTGTCTCAACTCCTGCCAGTGACCGGCAAGCTGCACCATGGGGCTGAAATCTTGGTTAACAGCCCGGCACAATTTGCCGCCAAAAACACGCACTCAAAACAAGGCGCATTGATTTTACTGATGAAAATCTCCGGCACGAAGTTCGCATGGTTAATCGCGAACGCCATACAGGGACGCCTGTCGTATGCAGAAGTTTCTTACCACATTTAAGGCTCCGCTTGCAGCCCTTGCCGTGATGACCGCGCTGATCGCGCCATCTGTCGGCCATGCCCAGTCGCGCATCAAGGATGTGGCGACGGTCGAGGGCGTGCGAAACAACCAGCTGATGGGATACGGCCTCGTGGTCGGCCTCAACGGCACCGGCGACTCCCTGCGCAACTCACCCTTCACCCGCCAATCCGTCGAATCCATGATGGAACGGCAGGGCGTGAACATCCGTGGCTCAACGGCGAATACCAAGAACGTAGCCGCAGTGATCATCACCGCCGAACTGCCACCGTTCGCCGTACCGGGTTCGCGTCTGGATGTGACCGTTTCGGCCATGGGTGATGCCAAGAGCCTGCTGGGCGGCACGCTGATGGTGACGGCGCTGCAGGGCGCCGACGGCCAGATTTACGCAGTGGCCCAAGGCGCGGTGCAGACAGGTGCAGTATCGGCCTCGGGTGGCTCGGGCTCCTCTATTTCGCGCGGTGTGCCGACTGCGGGCCGCATTGCATCGGGTGCCGTGGTCGAGCGCGAGACCGGCTTTAACCTGCAGAATATGGATGTCCTGCGTCTGGCGCTGCGCAATCCGGATTTCACCACGGCCCAACGCGTTGCCGCTGCCGTCAACGAAGCCTTCCCCGGCACCGCCCGCGCTGACAATGGCACGGTCATTTCCCTTCGCGCCCCGCAAGGCCAGTCGGTCGCTGGCTTCATCAGCAGCGTCGAGAACCTGCCGATCCACGTCGACAGCCCCGCCAAGGTGGTTATCGACGAGGTCAACGGCGTAATCGTCATGGGCGAAGCCGTCCGCGTCTCCACCGTAGCGATTGCCCAAGGCAATCTGACCGTCTCGGTGCAGGAAAGCCCGACCGTTAGCCAACCCAATGCCTTCAGCAACGGCCAAACAGTGGTGACGCCGCAGTCCAGCATCACCGTCGAAGAAGAGACCGGTCGCCGCATGCAGATCGTGGGCGGCAAGACCTCCCTCGCCTCTCTGGTGAACGGCCTGAATGCTCTGGGCGTCAGCCCGCGCGACATGATTTCCATCCTGCAAGCCATCAAGGCTGCGGGTGCCCTTCAAGCCGAGATCGAGGTGATCTGATGAGTCACACCACCGTCTTTCCGGCCATGCTGCAACCCACCACTGCCAACCTGCGCCCGCGCAGTGACGAGCAGCAGGAAAAGATGCGCCAGATCGCGCAGGACTTCGAAGCGACCTATCTGGCCCAGATGCTGAAGCCGATGTTCGAGAACCTCAGCACCGAGGCCCCGTTCGGCGGCGGCGCGGGCGAGGAAATGTGGCGCGGCTTTCTGGTCGAGGCCATGGCCAAGGAAACGGCCCGCGCTGGAGGCGTCGGCCTTGTAGACACCGTAATGGCCCACATGCTCAAGGCTCAGGAAGGTTTAGTATGATCCTCGATGCCGAAATGGCGGACCTGCACGTTCGCCGCCTCATCGATCTGACCCAACAGCTGAACGACCGTCTGGAGCAGGAAATCGAGCTTGTTCGCCGTCACAAGGCCGCCGACATGGCGACGGGCATGGCCCATACGGCTGAACTCGCCAATGAGTATCGCCGCGAGTCAGCCAAGCTGAAATCCAATCCGCAGGTCATCGCCAATGCCTCGCTGGAGATGAAGCAGTCGCTGATCAAGGCGACGGAGCGTTTCGACGACATCCTCGCACGGCATTCGGAAGCGGTCGAAGCGGCCCGCAAGATCTCCGAAGGCTTGGTGCGCACCATTGCCAACGAAGTCGCCGAGTCGCGCGCTATGGGCACTGGCTATGGCTCATCCGGCTATGCCGCCACCGGCGATGGACGCGCGGTCGCGCTTGATCGCAAGGCGTAAGTGCTCACGTCGCGGGCAAGCGTGACCATAAACACTTGCCCCATCAGCTTGAAACAGCCAGTTTAACGAACGAAAATCTTCTGAAGTTATTGATTCCACACGATGTCGCTAGCGCCTCGCTTACTCGGTCTGGCCTTTGCTGCCGCGGACGCCCTGATCGAGGTAGACGAGAAAGGCATCGTGCGCTTTGCCCTGGGTGCGGGTCCCTCTCCGCGTGATCCAGTCGCACAGTGGATCGGTCATCCCTTGTCCGAACGACTGGATGCGGAGTCTGCCCGCGCCGTGTCGCAAATGCTTTCGGACCTATCCCCGGGCGAGCGTGTGGCGGGTCAATCGATCGCGCTAAAGACCACCAACGGTCCTGACCGCGCGTCAAAGATCAGCATCTTCAGCCTGCCGGAAATTGCGCCCGCGATCTCCTGTGCGCTGACCTATAGCGAGCCATCTGTCCAGCTAGCGTCCTCACAGACTGAGCATTTCACCGGATTGCCCGATGGCGCAGCCCTGCTGGGATCGATGCGCACCATGCTGATGGGCGAAAACGCCGAAAGCCTTGAGAAGCTTGTTCTGGCTTTCGTGGACGTGGCGGGCATGGACGCCATCCCGCAGGCCAAGCTTCCCGAAGTTTATGCAGGGCTCAATGCTGCCCTTCAGGCCGTCGCTTACGATGCTAGCCTGGCAGGACAACTGACGGGTTCGCGCTATGCCCTACTGGGCGATGCGGATGTGGGCTCGAATCTTGAGGCCAAGGTCAAGGAAATGGCCGATGCTCAAGGCGTGACCTTGTCCGCCCGCGCAGGACAAGCTCCGATCGGGCAAGATCCGGCATCGGCCCTACGCGCCATCCGTTTCGCCATCGAGGCCTGCCTGCGCGATCAAACAATCGAGAAGCCCGAAGAGCATTTCGCAGAGACCCTGCACCGCACATTGCGTGATGCTGACTATTTCCGGAATCTGGTCAGCGAGCGAGGCTTTGCGCTCCACTACCAGCCGATTGTGGACCTCGAGACGCGCGCGGTTCACCATTACGAAGCCCTGTCCCGCTTTCCGCGCTCGGCAAGTCCTGCCGCGGCCATCCGCATGGCCGAAGAATTGGCTCTGATCGAGAATTTCGACCGAACCGTCGCCGAGATGGCGCTAAACCGCCTGCGCCAACTGGGCAGCAATAACCTTCAGATCGCCATCAATGTCTCGGGCGCGTCGCTGGCCAACGACAGTTACGTCACCGCCCTGCTCGCCATGACGGCTAGTGCGCCGGAACTGCGTCAACGCCTACTGGTCGAGGTGACCGAAACCGCCGCCTTGGCCGATATCGCGTCGGCCAGCCGTCGACTGACGGCGCTGCGGGACACAGGCGTTCGTGTGTGCATCGACGACTTTGGTGTCGGCTCGGCCAGCTTTGACTATCTGCGCGGCCTCAACGTCGACATCGTCAAAATCGACGGCAGCCTTGTCCGCGACGTGAAGAACAACCAGCGCAATCACACGCTGATCTCGCATCTGGTCGAACTGTGCAAATCGCTAAATCTCGAAACGGTCGCCGAAATGGTCGAGACCGAAAGCGAGGCCGACACCTTGCGTGGCCTCGGCATCCGCTATGCTCAAGGCTGGCTGTTCGGTCGCGCCGAAGCCGAGCCTCGTGCGCCTATGGAAAGTCTGGCCATTCGCGCCCGCCGCACAGGCACCACCGAGACCTGGAGCTAGTTGGGCGGGCTTAGCCTGATCTCCTGCTCGACACCGATCGCCTCAAGAAAGTGCGGATCGTGGCTCACCACGATCAATGCGCCGTCATAAGCGCTTAGAACCTGTTCGACGGCCTGAACGGCATCCAAATCAAGGTGGTTGGTTGGCTCGTCCAACAACAGGAACCGCGCCGCTGGCTTCCCGCCGACTGTACAGGCCAGCCCTGCCCGCACTCGCTCCCCGCCCGACAGATCGTCCACACGCTTCTGCGCGGCGGTATTCCGGAACAGGAAGCGGGCCAAGGCGGCTTGCGCCTCCTCTACCGTGCCCGTCGGGTTCAGGCGCAACCACGCATCGCGCAAGGTCTCCTCGCCACACAGGATGGACACATCCTGATCCAGCATCACGGGTTCGATCATGGCCTTAATACTGCCCGCTGCGGGCGGAGCCAGCCCACATATAGCGCGCAACAAGGTGGATTTGCCGCTGCCGTTGGGTCCGTTCAGAGCTACGCGGACCGGCCCGCATAAATGAGCTGATATAGGCTCAAACAGCGGCCCCGATCCCAAGTCCAGCTGCACCTGATCAAGCTTCAGCACATCGGCCCCCGCCGCCAGACCAGCCGACGGCACGGGAATGTCCAACACGGATACCCGCTCGAGCGACTGGTTTGCTGTCTCGGCTCGTACTCGGCCTTCCTCAAGGCGTTTGGCCATGACCGTCACTTCACGCCCTGCCGAGGCTTGCGCCGCCGATTTGCGCAGTCCCAATGCGATTTTCGGGATACTGCCGCGTTGGGCGAACTTGCGTCCGCTGCTGTCGCGTTTGGCGCGTCGTTCGCGGCTTTCCTGCACCTCACGCTTCAGATTGGATAGGGCGCGGTCAGCGCTCTCGGCGGCGGCCAGCGCGGCATCCAATTCCAGATCGCGTTGATGACGGTAGCTGTCATAGTTCCCGCCATAGGACCGCAGGCCGGACGGTGACACCTCGACGATGCGATCCACAATCGACAGAACGGATCGGTCGTGACTGGCGATGATCAAACACCCGTCCCAGTTCTCGATCAGGTCCATTACCGCCTGTCGGCCCCCGGCATCCAGATGGTTCGTCGGTTCATCCAGCAGCGCCACGTCCGGCGCGGCCAGCATCATACCGGCCAGATACGCACGCGTTCGCTGCCCGCCCGAGAGGTTAGCCATCTGAGAGGTAACGGAAACGCCTTGTAGCCCCATCGCGGAGAGTGCGCGCTCTATCCGATCATCCAGCTGCCAGTCAGCGGCCTCCAGATCGGCATCCGAAGCGTTGCCATCCAAGACGCGGTCGATGACGGCCATCGCCTCTGCGACACCCAGCGCATCAGCAACGGTCTCACCCCCAACAGGTATAGTGACCTGCGGCAGGGTCCAGACACGACCGGCTACAGCAATACTGCCCTCGGACGGCACATCCTGCTGGCCGATCGCGCGCAGCAAGCTGGACTTGCCGCAGCCATTACGCCCGACAAGCCCGATGCGTTCGGCACCGAAGGTTAGATTTGCAGGTTCGAAAAGCCGACAGCCGTCAGTCTTGAGGACGGCGAACGATCCGAGGGTCACGCGTGCGGACGCGGACTGGCTTTGCCTTGGGTTGAGCGGCATGGAGCACCATAAGCAGCGAGGCGGACAACACGGTTGCGGTTGCGATAGCCAGGGCGCTGATCATGATGTTCGAGCTCCTCTACAAAAAATGCTCGGATAGGAGGATGGGGGCTGGCGGCCGAGTGCGCAAGGGTAAAACGACCCATTTCCCTCCGCGCACTTTGGCGGAACGGCCTAAACGCCTATGTATGCAGGCATGAGCACCGCCCACCGCCAGACACTGAGTTTCACCGTCCAAACGCCCGAAGATCGCGCGGTCGCCGCAGCGCGCAGAGCCGAGGCGACGGCGAAACTGATGGATGAAACCGGCATCACCGAAGAGCTGATCGACCAGCTGGTAGAACGGTTTTATGCGCGTATTCAGAACGATACGCTTCTGGGCCCGATCTTCGCCTCGGTGATCAAGGACTGGGGCCCGCATCTGGCGCAGATGAAGCTGTTCTGGTCGTCAGTGGCCCTGTCTACCGGCGTTTATCAGGGGCGTCCGATGCCCAAGCACCTGAAACTGCCCATTGATGCCCGCCACTTTGATCACTGGCTGGCCTTATTCGAAGAAACCGCGCACGAAATCTGCACACCGCTGCAGGTCGAGCATTTCCTCATCCGTGCCCGCCGGATTGCCCAAAGCCTGGAACTGGGCGTCGCCAATGCCAATGGTGCCATGCTGGACAATGGCCAGCGCTATCTTCGCCCTACCGATGTCTGGCAGCCGGAATGAGGCTTTCGTCGAGCAAGACTCGACTAAAGTTCCACTTTTGTTCTAGATGAAGCCAAGGGGCGGCTTCCCCATATATGCCGCTTCAACGACGAACCTGTTCCCAATCTCCCGCGTTCACCGGCCCTGATGATCGAAAAGCATAACAACATCCGTGTGCGCGGCGCGCGCCAGCACAATCTCAAGAATGTCGACATCGATATTCCGCGTGACAAGCTGGTTGTGATGACCGGCCTGTCCGGTTCGGGCAAGTCGTCGCTGGCGTTCGACACCATCTATGCCGAGGGTCAGCGCCGCTATGTCGAGAGCCTCTCGGCCTATGCGCGCCAGTTCCTCGAACTGATGGGCAAGCCGGATGTGGACCTCATCGAGGGCCTGTCGCCCGCGATCTCGATCGAACAGAAGACCACGTCCAAGAACCCGCGCTCGACCGTGGGTACGGTCACGGAAATCCACGACTATATGCGTCTGCTGTGGGCGCGTGTGGGCGTGCCCTATTCGCCCGCGACCGGACTGCCCATCGAAAGCCAGACCATCAGCCAGATGGTCGACAAGCTGGCCGCCCTGCCCGACGGCGAGCGTATCCTGCTGCTGGCCCCCGTCGTGCGCGGCCGCAAGGGCGAGTACAAAAAGGAAATCGCGGAGTGGCAGCGTCAGGGCTTCCAGCGCCTGAAGATCGACGGCCAGTTTTATTCCATCGAAGACGCCCCCGCGCTCGACAAGAAGTTCAAGCACGACATCGACATCGTGGTGGACCGCATTGTCACCAAGGAAGGGCTGGAAGGTCGTTACGCCGACAGCTTGCAAACGGCGCTGGGTCTGGCGGACGGCATAGCAGTTGCCGAATGGGCAAAGCCCGCCGAGGGTGAAACAGAGCCGCGCACCCTCACCTTCTCC
>NZ_CAMZFB010000064.1 GCF_947305955.1 uncultured Brevundimonas sp. | reverse complement strand
ACCACCCCCGACTCGCCACAGGAGAAAGCGCCGGCGACGGCACGATTCAACGACCCGCTGATGGGTTGGAGCGGCACCACCGACATGAACGGCCAAGTGCGCCTGACCTTTGAAACCAAGGAAGACGCTGTGGCCTATGCCGAGCGTCATGGCATCGCCTTCCGTCTGCACGAGCCGCAGGAAGCGCCGATGATCATCAAGGCTTACGCCGACAACTTTGCCTCGGACCGCAAGGTCTCCTGGACCCACTAAGGTCCGCACAGGCAGAAGACACAGGTCGCTCAATCGCTTGGGCGGCCTTTTGTCTGTCTAAAGCTCTGAGACATCTTGTCGAAAATGGCGAACCCCCTTACCAGTTCGCCGTCCCAGACACCCGATGCGCCCTTAGCTCAACCGGATAGAGCACCCGCCTTCTAAGCGGACGGTTGCAGGTTCGAGTCCTGCAGGGCGCGCCACGGTTCTTAGGTGTCGGAACCCGCCTCGAAATCCATTTCACGCGACAGCAGGCCGATAGCCCGCACCGGCTGGTCCGTCAGGTCACGCACGATGGTGGCCATGACCAGTACAGGCACGTACGAGCCGTCCGGCTGCGCCAGTTTGAACTTCATCCGGTATTGGGTGCGAGCATCCTCGTCCAGGCGGCGCTCGGTCCAGTCGCGGCGCATCCGATCGTGGTCGTCGGGATGAACCAGCGTCATGAAGTCTTCGATGGTGGTGACTGCGCGCTGCGGGTCGATGCCGGCGACCTGATAGAACAGGGCGTCGCACTTCAGCTGTCCGGTCAGCAGGTCCAGATCCCATAGGCCAAAGCCACCCGCGCGGGTCGCCAAGGCAAGGCGCTCTTCCTGTTTGCGGGAGTCTTCGTAGTTGTTGAACTCGCTGCTGATGTTCCGCGACACGCAGATCACAGCCGCCACGCGGCCATCGGAATCCCGATACGGCGTCAGGATATGGTGCCAGGTCTCGGTTTCCTTGCCCGGAAACTGGCTGCGGTTCGAAAACTCGGCGATTTCACCGGCAAAGACTTGCTCGAGCACGCTCTCGACCTTGGGACGGGCAGGCTCGGGCAGGAGGTCGGTCCAGCGCATACCCAGCGGCTGGTCTTCGCCAAGGCTCAGCACGCCACGACCCGCCTTATTGACGAACAGCAGGCGACCGCTGGTGTCGACGACTTTCACGCAGTCCGAGAAGACGTCCAGCATCTGCCGGTAGGGCAGTTTGATGGGGCTGTCCTTCAGGTCGGAAATGTCATTGGCGATGCAGAGGTGCAGTCCGCAACTGCCCATGGGATTGACGGTCAGTCGAACCCATTTTCCGTCTTCGAGGCGCACGTCTTGCTGGGTAAGGCGCAGCTTTAGTTGTAGCGGGGCCAGAAGGGCACTCCAGGCCTCGTTTGCATGGACGACCTCGGAACGGCCATCAAGAACGCAGGCCGGCGCGATCATTGCATTAACCATGTGCTCCAGGTCAGAGCCAATCGACGAGCGATTTCCCTTCCTGTTTCCCAAGATTTGAAGCAATCGAGCCATTACTGCACTTTGAGTTCCAATAGTTGTATTAGATTAATGCGCAAAACTAGGCTGTTTGAACACTAGGCTAGGCGTAAACATTTTTAAAATCGCAGGCAACGAGGCAACCAAACTTAGTTAATGTATTACGGTTAAGCTTAGAAGTCGTACTGCTGTCCAAGATTAGCTGCGCAGTATTGAAATAGAAAAGGCGGCCATAGAGGGCCGCCTTTCCAAAAGTCAGAATTTAACGCGTACGCCGCCCGTCAGGCTTCGTCCCGGCGTCCCGTAGTTGGGAACCAGCTCGTAGGCTTCGTCGAACAGGTTCTCGATACGGCCATAGACCTCGAGGTTCTGACTGACAGGATACGAGCCGCGTAGATCGACGAGAGCATAGCTGTCCGTCCGGGTGGTATTCGCCGCATTGCTGAAGACTTCGCCGGAATAGCGGGCCGAGATGCCCACGGCGGCACCGTTGGACAGGCGATAGTCCACGGACAGATTGGCCATATGCTCGGGACGATTGACCAATCGCTTGCCCGTATTCTCGCCCGAGGCGTTGGTGGCGTCGGTCCAGGTGTAGTTGGCTGTGACATCGAGGTTCGGTGTCAGGCTGGCCAGCAAGCTGAGCTCAACGCCTTGGGCTTCGGTCTTTTGGATATTGGCGTAATAGCCCCAGCGCGTAGAGCCGTTCACAACGCATAGCGGGTCGGTCGTGCCGAACGAGCATCCGTAGTAGCGGATCTCGTTGTCAGCCTCGCGGGCGAAATAGGTGGCGATGACCGTCGCGCGGTGGGTGATGCGCTGTTGGACGCTGACTTCCCATGTGTCGAACGCCTCGGGCTCGAGGTTCAGATTGCCATAGTCACTGTACAGCTCGTACAGGCCCGGCGCGCGGAAGCCTTGGCCCCTGTTGGCGCGCAGGGTGGTTGCACCGTCGTTCAGTGTCCATGCTGCAGCCAGCTGGCCCACGGTATTCTTGCCATAGGTGCTGTGGTCATCCTGACGGATGCCTGCCGTCAGGTTCAACTGGGGTAGGGGGCTCCATTGGCCTTGCGCATAGATGCTGTCTTGCGTGGCCTTTCCGGTGCCAAAGGCGGGCTTGGTCGCGGCGTCCCACGGCGATCGCGACTGCATCCGCGAGCGTTCGCTTTCCGCGCCGAACGTGGCCGACAGGGTTTCCGAGAAGGTCATCGTGCCCTGATACTCAAGGCGGCGATTTTCGCCCTCGGCCTCGAACGTGGTGCGTTCGATGGCACGGTCGGGGTTGAAGTTCTGGCGGTCGGTCTTGGTGTAGGCGTAGCCGAGGCGATTCTTCAGCCGCCCGTCGAGTGCAGCCAGATTAATGCCAGCATAGGCCACCAGTTCGTCGGTGTTGCCATATTCACGGCTGTCACCGTTATAGCTGTCAAAGTCGTTGGTGCCGCTGAAACGCACGGTGCGGAGATCGAGCGATAGATTGTCGCTGATCTCATAACCAAGGCGCCCCGACAGGGTTGTGTTGCGGAAGCCGTCATCTTCGGTACCGGGTGAGTACTGCGAAAGGCCGTCGGTATCGAAGCGGTTGGCGGCCAGTCGCCAGTTCATGCGGCCCTCTTTTCCGCTGACAGCGCCGCGAAGATATCGCGTGCCGCGTGATCCGGCCTCGGCGCTCAGATTGCCTTGGAAGCCGGCCTCAGGCTCTGCGGAGATGATGTTGAGGACGCCGCCGATGGCCTGACTGCCCCACAGCGTGGATTGGGCACCGCGCAAAATCTCGATACGGCCAATGTCGCCAACCAACAGGTTGGTGAAATTGGCATTGCCCTGTGTCACCGACGGGTCGTTCATCTTGACCCCGTCGATCAGTACGACAGTGTGGTGACCTTCTGCGCCACGGATGTTCACCGAGGCGGGGCTGCCGATGCCGCCGTTGCGGGTCATGCTCACGCCCGGTGTGTGGGCCAGGGCTTCGGGAATGGCGGTCGCCTGTTGGGTCTCCAGCAATGCGCGCGAAAGGACCGTCATGGAGGCCCCGACCTTGTCGAGCGATTGCTCCGAGCGATTGGCCGTTACGACCAGATCGGGCAACAGGGTTGAGCTTTGGATGGCAGCAGTATCGGCAAATGCCGGCGTACAAACGGCAACGGCAAGACCTGCCGTAGTGGCGTGAATCCAGTTCACAGTGACACTTCTTTCAATTTTGACCGGCCCCTCAGCCAAGCGAAACTGTTCGCCCGCCTGTGAAGCCGATCGGCCAAAGAGGGTGTCGTCACGCGAGTTTCCTCGACCACGCAGCACATCCCGACCGCATGGAGAACGACGACGACAGGCAGGTCTCCTGGCTCGCGGGTTATCGCCGTGTCGCGTCGCCTTCCCGGGAGGGTTCCAGTGGCATGTGACGCGTGGCTAGCCGCTTACAGTTGCGGGAACAGCCGGAGCTTTAAACTCCGTTCCCTTTTGATCCCCGAGGGGAACCTGACGCACGTTCGGCAGTATGCGGGACAGACACGCACGTCAACGCCGGGCGCGTGCCAAAGATAACGCGATCAGGTGATTAGGCTGAGGGCCTCAGGGCGCTGATCTTTTGGAGCGCGGCTTCGGTGTCGAATACTCGATAGTTCTGACGCTAGATCGGATCGGGTACCCGTGTGGAATTACCTGACGATCCGGACAATCGCTCCTTGGGCAGGATCGCTGGAACCTCCAGCCAGTTGGCGGACAACCTCGGCGGCCTGTTCGAGGCCCCTGTATTCGGTGATTTCGAGCCAAGGGCTATCGCGGTCGATGACCCGTTGAAAGAAGTGGCGCTGGTCCGCGAAGAACCGCTCATTGAATGGGCGCAGCGTCCCCCGCTCGCGATGGGCGTCCAGACAGGTCGCGGCGAAGAAGAATATAGGGCGCGGGCCGATCAGTTCAGGATCATTCTCTGGAAAGGCATCGCCCTGCGTCGAGCCGACCAGACAGTCATAGGTCAGGTTGTCCCCGAAGTGGGCATGCAGGCGTTTGCGCAGATCGTGGTCGCCCGCCAGATCGAGATAAAGGGTAGGGCCGTCGGTGCGGATTTCGCCCAGTTCATCGTAGCTGAAGGTCTGATCGTAGACGCCCAATCGTTCGACAAAAGCGCGGTTGCGACTGCCGGTAAGTGCGATGACCTCCACATCGTCCTCAGCCATGCACCATGCGGCGCCATAGGCGGTCTTGGACGACGCGCTGGACACCACAACCTGTTTCGCGCCGAAGAAGGCGTGCTCCCGCAGAAAGTCGATGGCCGTGTACGAGGTGATGAACAGGGGGCGGAACAGGGCCTCTGGATCCTCCAGCGCTACATCGTAGTTCGCATCGCCTGCACACAGCACATACCGGTTGTAGATATCCGGCACAGCCTTTCGCCACGGTGCGGAATCGGCGAACCCGCCGCGTGTCACCTTTTCGGCCTGTACGACCAAACGGTCGGCCATGGGGAAGAAGCCGAATACGCGGGCACCGACCTCGATCCCGTCGGCGCGGGATTCCACCACATCGGCAAAACCCCATACGGGCATCATCCCATAGTCGTCGCGACCGGTCGGAAAGAGCCGCCAATAGCCGATGGCATCGCCGTAGGTCGCATAGGTGATGTTGTTGGTTGTGATGGAAAATTTATCCAGCGCCAGCACGACTTCGCCGTCAGAAATCGACGATGGCGCGACCGTATCCAAACGCGTTTCTCCAACGTTGGATTTCAGCGTCATTAGGCGATTGTTGCGGTCTGACATGCGGCCCCTCATCCGAAACTTCGGGGTCAGTTTAAATAGAAAACGCGGTTATTCCAGATCGAAAATTGGAGTGACCAGGCGGCGCTATCGATAACGCGGTATCGACTTCATACTTTTGGGACATCCGTTCATGGCCGCATATTCAGCCTCCAAAGTCAGCCGAATGTCCTATTTCCGGCAGTGAGCCGAAGTCCGCTTCTGGCGCTAAGCAGCCATTACACCAGCTTACTGATTTCGAAGGCTGTGCCCCAACAGGTTTCTTTCCCCCTGCCAATCTCTTTGATCGCTCTGAAGAGGTCGCCTTGCGCGTCCAGTGCCGCATCGGCGAGGGCGATCATTCTTGGGTTGGGCGTGCAGTAGGGTGCTGAGGAGCGAAGGCGTGCGGCTAGATGTGTTGGCGCAGGTCTGTCGCGATCAAAGCCGATGATAAAGGCGGCGGCGGGTGAGCGGCTGACGCCTGCCCAACAGTGGATGAGTAGGGGGCCTTGTTCCCGAGAACTCCGGCCAAACTCTATGATGGATTGGATGTGCTCTGCTGAGGGTTCGATCAAGCCATCGCGGGGTTCGGCGATGTCGTTGAAGCGCAGCTCAAGATGATACGGAGCGAGGCACTGAAACCCCGTGGGCTCGGCCGAGGGAGAGATCAGGCTGAGAATATGGCTAGGGCGGCGGACGCGGGCGATGGCCTCCACGTCATGTAGGGGGCAGACGATAATGCTCATGACAGAATGGCAGCCATCGCCAACAAGAACCCGATCTCGAAGGCTTGCTCGATGGCACCCAGTACGTCACCGGTGCGGCCGCCTAACAGACGCCAAGCAAGACAGGCTGGAAAGGCTGCGACTGCGATACCCACGGCTACGGCTGTTGTGGCTTGCAATGGCGTAAAAGGTAGCAAAGCCAACGCTCCAACAGATAGGGCGATGACCACATTCAATGCTGTCGTTCTGTCCGGCTTGCCCTCCTTGGCCATGCCCGGGTCGCCGCCGTACGGCATTGCGGCCATGGCCAAAACTGCGATCGAGCGTCCCATGGCGTTAGCCGCCAGCACGCAGAACAATCCGAGCAAAGGGCTGATCGTAGCGAGCGTCCCAACGCAAAGGATGCGCAATGCGAGGTTCATGAACAGGACGGACGCGCCATAGGTGCCGAGGCGACTGTCCTTCATGATTTCGAGGCGGCGGCTTCGCGTCTGGCCACCGCCGATGCCGTCGGCGGTATCGGCCAGTCCGTCCTCGTGGAAACAGCCAGTCAACGCCATGCCCGCCGCCACAGCCAACACGGCAGCGATCCAAGGGCTCCAGATCAGACTTGCTAGCCAAAGCACACAGCCAGACACGCCGCCGACCACGAACCCCACGGACGGATAGTAGCGAGCGCTCTGCTGTATCCATTCGGGTTGGAAATCGGCCAGCTGTGGGGTCGGTATGCGGGTTAGAAACTGGACCGCGCAGATGAACAGCTTGATCTCTTTAGCGACCATCAGGCAGCACCCAAAACTTCAGCAAGGGTGGCAACGTCGGTCGTAATGGCGCACGCGCTCTTGATGATCGGTACAGCGAGCAGGGCGCCTGTACCTTCACCAAGACGCATATCAAGATCCAGCAATGGCCGGACCCTTAGCGCGTCAGTGATGACCTTGTAGCCAGGCTCCGCAGAGGTGTGGGTGAAGATGCAGAAGTCCTGTGCTTGGGGGGCCAATCGGATCGCTAGAAGGGCCGCTGACGAGCAGATGAAGCCGTCGATAAGAACCGGCACACGGCGCTTGGCGCATTCAAGAATAGCGCCCGCAATCTGGCCAATCTCAAACCCGCCGAATTCGACCAGAACGTCCAGTGGAGTCGAGGCATTGGCGCGATCAGCGGCTTTTGCAAGCACGGCGCGCTTGGTAGCCATGCCCTCGACGGAATGACCCGCTCCCGGGCCGATGCATCGGTCTAGTTCTTCATCCGTAAGACGATGAATGAGCAGCGCTGCCGAGGAACTATTGCCGATACCCATTTCTCCCAAGGCGACAATGTCAGCCCCTTTGTCGATCATCTCGCCGACAGTTTGTGCGCCATAGTTCAGTGCCAGCTGCGCCTGCTGGTGGGACATGGCAGGCTCTACGGAAGCGTCATTTGTGCCTCGGCCGACCTTGCGATGTATCAGGCTATCTCGGTTTGTTAGGTCAGCGGCGATGCCTGCATCGACCACATGGACGCTAGCCCCCACCACCTTGGCAATGGCGTTGGCGGAAGCTCGCCCTGCCAGAAGGCTGTCAACCATTGAGACGGTCACACTGGCGGGAAACGCGGCCACGCCCGAGCGGGTTAGGCCGTGGTCGCCTGCGAAGACGATGAGTGCCGGATTAGTGATCGTGGGGTGTGTGCATTGCTGAATCAGCCCGATGCGCACGGCCACCTCTTCCAACCTTCCCAGAGACTTCGGCGGTTTGGCCTTTCCATCAAGGCAGGCCTCGATCTCTGGCCTGATGGACTGAGGAAGGGCAGGGATATCGAGCAGGTGCGAGATCGTCATTTACGAGAAGCCAGTTGGTACAGGTGTTCGAGGTCGAGGTGTTGTTCGAGCGTGGCGGCTATGGCGTCGAGCGCGGCATCAACAACGGTGGCATGGTCAGGTGCCTGTTGCCCTGCTCCCGTTAGCCCCAGTAAGCCCGCGCGGGCTTTTGGGCTGTCGAACACTCCGTGGATGTAGAGCCCTTGCGCAAGCCCGTGAGGCGATGTTGCACCGTGGGGCTGGCCACTAATCAGGGCGACGGGCCGCTCGGTGTCGGCACCGAACGTCTGGCCTACGTGGATTTCATAGCCCGTAAAATCCGAGCCACAGGAAGCGACTTGGCCGCTGACCTGTTTCAGGGTTTTCGTGGGATGCAGAGTGGTCTCGACGTCGAGCAGGCCCAAGCCGCGACACGAGCGAACTTCGCCTTCAACGCCGTGCGGGTCATGGATGTGACGGCCCAGCAACTGATAGCCGCCGCAGATGCCGAGCACGCGCTTGTTGCGGCGAACATGGGAAAGGATGTCGATGTCCCAACCCTGCGCCTTGAGAAAGGTCATATCCGCAATGGTGGCCTTAGTGCCGGGTAGGATGATCCAGTCGCTATCTACAGGAATGGTTTGGCCCGGAGGGACGAACTGCAGATCAAGATTTGGGTCGGCTGCCAAGGGATCGAAGTCATCGAAGTTGGCAATGCGCGACAACATCGGGACGGCGATGCGGACTTTTCCCTGAGGTGGATCCTCTGAGGTCTTTTGCAGCACGACCGCGTCCTCTGCGGGCAGTCGGCAAGCCTCAGTGAGCCATGGCACCATGCCCAGATCGTGCCATCCGGTCAGTTCCGCAATCTGCTCGCGACCAAGATCAAACAGGCTCGGATCACCCCGAAACTTGTTGATGATGAAACCATGGATCATGGCCGCGTCTTCAGGATCAAGCACCGCCTTGGCACCCACCAGAGCGGCGATGACATGGCCGCGGTCAATGTCGCCCACGAGGACAACAGGGACGTGTGCCGCACGTGCGAAACCCATGTTGGCGATGTCACCTTCACGCAGATTGATCTCGGCCGGGCTGCCCGCGCCTTCGACGATGACGAGGTCGGCTTCTGAGTGCAGCCGCTCGAAGCTGTCCAGAACGATCTCCAGCAATGCCGCTTTTCGCTGCTGGTAAATGCTGGCCTTCCAGTGACCCTCGACTTGACCTCTGACGACGAGCTGAGCGCCCGTGTCGCTTTGGGGTTTGAGGAGGATGGAGTTCATGTGGACTGTCGGCGCTGTCCGACAGGCGATGGCCTGAAGCGCCTGCGCCCGTCCGATTTCGCCAATCAGTCCGTTTTCATCGGGCTGGGTGACAGCGGCATTGTTCGACATGTTTTGCGGCTTGAACGGACGCACCGTCAGGCCGCGATTGGTGAAGGCGCGACATAGCCCCGCCACAAGCACGGACTTACCTACATCCGATCCGCAGCCTTGGATCATCAGAGCCGCCATAGAGCACCCCCGAGGACCAAGGTGATGGTGAGCAAGCCAAAGGCGAGAAGGTAGACGACCGCGCCATTTTTCATGTCCATTGCCGTCGGAGCCGGACCATCGCCAAAGCTCGGGCGCTCGCAAAGGACGCCGTCGTAATGGACTGCTCCTCCCAGTCTAACTCCCAAGGCACCGGCCATGGCGGCCTCGGTCCAGCCCGCATTTGGAGATGCGTGTTTGGAGGCGTCCTTGAGCATGACGCGCATGGCCTGTGCCGTAGAGCCTCGAGCGGCAGACGCTATTGCGATCAACACGCCGGCGATACGGGCCGGTATCCAGTTGGCAATGTCGTCAGTCTTTGCCGCGGCCCAACCGAAGGCGCGCCATCGCGGCTCCATGTGACCGATCATGCTGTCGGCGGTGTTGATGGCCTTATAGGTAAACAGTGCGGGCAGGCCGCCTATGGCGAACCAGAAGACGGGGGCGACGACGCCATCGTTGAAGCTTTCAGCCAAGCTTTCCAAGGCTGCGGCCGAGATGGCGTAGGCATCCATAGTGGCGGTATCGCGGCCGACAATCATGGACACGGCGTGCCTAGCCGCTTCCAAGTCGTTCCGCGACAACGGACGCTGAATGGCAATGAAGTGCTGATACAAACTGCCCGCAGCCAGACCTAAAACACCGACGAGCGCGCACAGATAGGGCGCGAAGGTGGGCACCCATGCCGCAAGCCCGCACTGGACAACAAGCCCGACTGAAGCGGCTACAATCACCACAACCAGCAAGGCCACTACGCCGCGCCATCGCTTGGTGCGTTCCGGCACTTGATTGAGGTTCCAGCGTCGGTCCAGCGCCCCGATCAAAGCGCCAAGAGCTACGACAGGATGCGCTATCCGGTTGGGCCAGCGGATAAAGAACTCCAGCCAGAGCGCCGCCGCCACCAACCATAGCCATGGCACGTCATGCACGGGCCAACGTCTCCAGCACGTAGCCATTGCTGCCCTTCAAAAGGGCAGTCCTGATCCCGTAAGCCTGTTCAAGGAACTCTGAGGCCAAAACCTTGCTGGGCACGTCGTCGGCCAGCACACGAGCGTCACTCAGCAGAATGACCCGATCTGCGGCCTTTAGGGCCAGAGTCAGATCGTGCAGCGTCAGGATGACACCACGCCCGTCCTTATGAGCCAGCTCTCGGAACAGGGCCACGACATCGAGGCAGTGACCGGAATCCAGCTCCGCCAAGGGCTCGTCAGCAAGCAGCCATTGCGGATCTGTCGCCAAGGCTCTTGCCAATAGAAGCCGCGCCCGCTCGCCCCCTGAAAGGGTAGAAACGGGTCGGTTCGCGAACTCTGATGTTGAGGTGCGGACCATCGCGGCACGGACAGCATCGGCGTCTTTAGCCGTTCGTCCCCATGGCCCGCAGTGGGGCGTGCGCCCTAAGCCTACAAGGGTTTCGCCATCAATTTCCCACGCCAGTTCCGAATATTGGGGAAGGTAGGCAATGCGCTTGGCTCGCTCTTGCGACTTCAGTTCCAACAGGGGGGCGGCATCGAGATATACCTTGCCCCGATCGGGTCGACGCAGCCCGGCCAAACAATCGAGCAATGTGGACTTACCCGCTCCGTTTGGGCCGATGATGGCGGTGACCTGTCCGCGATGAAGCGAGAGATTGACGCCCTCAAGCACCGACCGCGAACCGAAGGTGACACAGAGGTCTGACGTCTTGATCTGGCTCATACGATTTTCCGTCGCATGGAGATGAGAAGGGCAAGGAAGAACGGCCCACCCAATGCCGCCATAGCCACGCCCAGCTTCACTTCGTTGGGGGCTGGGGTCAGCCTGACCAGAATGTCGGCGGCAATAGTGAGCGCCGAACCGCCGATCGCGGATGGGATAAGCAGCGCGCCGGGTTTGGACTTCACAAATGGACGCAGTAGGTGCGGGGTGATCAGGCCAACGAAGCCGATGACGCCCGTAACGGCCACAGCCGATCCGATAGCAAGCGCCGCACCCACAACAAGGGCAAGACGCGTTGCGCCTAGATTGATGCCGAGCCCCTTGGCTCCGGTCTCTCCGAGGGTCAGGGCGTCGAGGGCTCGGCCCTGAGATGCGAGAAGGATCAGGCCAAGGATCATGCCCGGTGCGGCGATCTTCAGATCATCGAGGCTGCGATCCGCCAAGGAACCCATCAGCCAGTTGATGATCTCGTTCACGGCCCACGGATTGGGCGCGAGGTTCAGAGCGAGGGCAACGCCTGCGCCCGCCACGGTCTGAATCACCACACCCGCGAGAATAAAGGTCACAATGCTGCTGGTTGAACCTGCGAGCGCCAACAGCAATGCCACGCCAAGAGCTGAGCCGGCCATCGCCATCACGGGCAACACCCAAGGCTGTCCACCGAAGCTGCCCATGTAGAAGGTGGTGACCGCCCCCAGCGCGGCCATGCTGGATACGCCCAGCATACCGGGATCGGCGAGCGGATTGCGCGTATAGCCCTGCATGGTGGCACCGCCCAAGCCCAGCACGGCACCGACCATGACGGCCAAGATGGTGCGAGGGAGCCGCAACTCGACCAGAATGGCCCATGATGGATCGCCCGGAGTTGCCAGCCATTGGTGCAGAGGAACCCAGACCTTTCCGGCGCAAAGGCTTCCGAAACACAGCAGCACCACAAAGACGAAGAGCCCGCCGCAGAGTGCGGCAGGATGGATAGACGCTGACTTCATTGGAGAGCCTCCAGCGCCTGCTGTCTGGCGCGGACAAGTGCGGTGGCGGTATCGATCAGAACGGGCCCGCCGCAGTAGAGAAGCTTTTCGGGGAACTCGACCTGCACCATCCGGTGCGAGGTTGAGCGCAGGGCAGGGTGGAGCATGATCCGTTCAGCCCACGACCTCGCGCCTTGTGATCCCGCTCCGCTCAGAAGAACTTCGGGCGGATTGGCAATGATCTGTTCGAGGGACAGGTTTCCCCATTTTCCGACGCCATAACGACCGGCCACATTGTCGAACCCCGCGATCTCCATCATTTCGGACATCAGGGTGCCTTGGCCTGCAGCAAAGCCGTTGGGTTGGAACACCACGGCTTTCAACCGTCGCTCATTAGGCTGGACCCGACTGCTCTCGATATGGCGCGTGATTTCGCTACGCAGGGCGGAAGCGCGTTCCGCATGGCCTGTCAGTGCGCCAATGCGATCAACCTGCTCGAGACTTTCTTCAATGGTTTGAGGGACGCCGAACAACTCGACAGCTATTCCTAGACGCGCCAACGCATTTCGCGTGGCCCTTGAGCTGTGCTGACTGCTCAGCACAAGATCGGGGCGCAGTGACACAATCTCTTCTGCCGTCTCGTGGATGATGGGCAGGGTCTGGGCGAGCGGATAGATGTTCGACTGTTGCGATATACGCGAAAAATGGCTGATGGCCGCAATCTGATGTCTTGGGGCCAGCCGAACGAGGATGGCGTCCAGGCAGGGGTTCAGAGAAATAATGCGGCGTGCCGGCGTGGCTTTAGCCGACGCGGGCAAAGCCACGGTGGCCATGCCGGCAACGAGGATAGCGCGTCGGCTGACAGTCATAGCCCTGCCTCCAGCGCACGCTGCAGACGGTGAAAGTCATGTGGCTGCGGCAGGCCAAAGCGCAACACGTCCGGCGTATGATCGAACGGTCGCGTCAGGATGCCGCGTCTGCAGAACTGCCAGAACCAGTCATGGGCGCGGCTGTGTCGAGCCAACCTGAACAGGCAGGTGCCACCGATCACCTCGAAGCCAGAGCAGTTTAGTACTTCATCGAGTTTTGCCGCTTGCCCTTGGAGGGATGCGAGGGTCGCTTCACTCCAAGCCCGGTCGACATAGGCTTGCCTGCCCATGGTGATGGCGTCGGCAGAGACGGGCCAATCGCCTGTCAGGGTCCTCAACGAGGCTTTGAAAGCGGGCGAGGCAATCGCGAAGCCCAGCCGGATCCCTGCCAGGCCGAAGAATTTTCCGAAAGATCGAAGGACGATGAGCCGATCGGAGGCGACATCCGCCATCGAATTTTCCGGTGAGCATTCCCCGAAAGATTCGTCGATGACCAGCCAACGCCCTTGAGTCTCACGCTTGCGCAGGATGCGAAGCAGCTCGGCCCTGCTGAAGACATAGCCGTCGGGGTTGTTGGGATTGACGATGACCAGCACATCGGAACCCGATTTAGGTGCTTTAAGGACGTCGATCGTCATGGGCGCGAGAAAGGCCGCTTTCCATGCCTCGGCGTGGGCCCCGTAGGTCGGGCCAACAATATCGACCGTAACCCGTCCTAGGAGGACTGGCAGTAGGCGAATAACGGTCTCGGCCCCCGCGGCAGCCGCAACGCGTTCCGGCTGGGCCTTGAAATATCGTGCAGCGACGTCCTCGAGGGCCGCGAGTTCCAGTGGGTCTGGCAAGCGGCCACGTTCCGCCGCATTGGCTGGATGCGCCGGGTAGGGCACCGGATTGATGCCGGTCGACAGATCAAGCCAAGGCTCAGTCACCTCGGGATGGGCGTAAGAGGCGGCCCGAAGGCCGCCTCCATGCCGTATCGCCTCTTTATGCGGGCGCACCGATAGCATGGCGCATCAGAACCGGATGCGCACGCCACCGAATACGCCACGGTCAGCCGTGCCGTAGTTCTGGACGATCTGGTATTGCTCGTCGAACAGGTTTTCTACGCGGCCATAGACTTCCAAATGGTCGTCGATCGGATAGGAAACGCGCAGGTCCACGAGGGTGTAGGCATCCAAGGTGCCGGTGTTGGCATCATTGGTGAAGGTCTCACCCGAGTAGCGCACAGCCACGCCGGTCTTCAGGCCGCTGGCGAAGGCATAGTCGGCCGAGAAGTTGGCCATATGCTCCGGGCGGCGGGTCAGTTGCTTACCCTTGTTGGTGCCCGAGGCGCTGGTGGCGTCGGTCCAGGTATAGTTAGCAGCGACCTTGAAGGCAGGCGTCACGTCGTAGACGCCGCTGACTTCGATGCCTTGAGCCTCGGTCTTTTGGACGTTGGCGTAATAACCCCAGCGCATCGCACCGTTCACGACACAAAGCGGATC
>NZ_CAMZFB010000063.1 GCF_947305955.1 uncultured Brevundimonas sp. | reverse complement strand
CTTGAACCGGATGGGTCGGCTTATTCGCCGACTTTTTCCACCTGGTTGTATTCCAGATCGACCGGGGTCGCGCGACCGAAGATCGAAACGGTAACACGCAGACGGGTGTTTTCCTCGTCAACGCTTTCGACCGTACCGTCGAAGCTGGCGAACGGACCGTCGGTGACCTTGATCTTTTCGCCGATGTCGAAGTGGATGGTGGGCTTCGGACGCTCGACGCCCTCTTCCACGGCACCGATGATGTTCTGGACCTCACGTTCCGAAACCGGCAGCGGCTTGGTGCCACCAGCGGCACCGAGGAAGCCGGTGACCTTCGGGGTGTTCTTGACCAGGTGATAGGCTTGGTCGGTCATCTCCATCTTCACCAGCACATAGCCCGGGAAGAATTTACGCTCGGAGTTGACCTTACGGCCGCGACGGATCTCGACGACATCCTCGGTCGGAACCAGGATTTCGGAGAAGTTGTCTTCCAGGCCTTGTTGCTTGGCTTGGTCACGCAGGTACTCGGCGACCTTCTTTTCGAAGTTCGAGTAGGCGTGGACGATATACCATTTGTGGCGGGGATTGGCCGCTGCGTCGCTCATGTGCGCGTTTCCTGTTATCCGCCGAAGCTGAGAATGAATTTCGAACCGATGGTGAGGAAGAAGTCAACGACCCAGAAGAAGATCGATGCGATCACCACCATGATGAAAACCATCACCGAGGTGATCCAGGTTTCCTTACGCGACGGCCAGGTGATCTTGCGAGCCTCTGCGCGCACTTCACTGATGAACTGCGGGATAGAGGTCTTCTTCTTGGGCGACGGGGCGTCCACGCTAACCGTAGCGGCGCCTTGGGCTGCTGCAGTCTGGGTCGCCGTGTTGCGGCGGCCGCGCGGGGTCTTCGCCTTGGCCATGTGACGTCTCTTCAATCTCTGGATCCTGTTGCATCACATGGGAAGTCCCGGGCGATTGCAACAGGGGGAATGGCAGGAGTTGAGGGACTCGAACCCACGACCCTCGGTTTTGGAGACCGATGCTCTACCAGCTGAGCTAAACTCCTAGTGTCCCGGACAAAGATCTTCGCGCTGAAAGATATAATCCGGCAGCGCGACCCTCGCCAGAGGGCGCCGTATGCCCGAGCCTCTCGGTCATTTCAAGAGGCCAAACCGCACAAGTTGCGATTAACCCCCGATTTTTTCAGAAAAGTCGCGCAACAGCGCTCGGCTCATAGGCGACTTCGGCCACGACAGCGTCGGGATCGCCGATCTTATAGGTTTGTGCGTGGCTGCGGCTGTCGATCACAGCAACCGCTTCGATTGTTTCGGGAATCACCTTCACGACCACCGACTTGCCCGGCCCCGGTGCCCAGGGCGAAATCTCGGGCGCGCGGGCTAGAATCAAACCCATGACGTGTTCGATTTCAGCCATGTCGGTCAGGACGGCGGCGCGACCATCGATGGAAACGCCCACGGCCTCCCCTTCCTCGGCATCGCCACGGATGGCCACACCGACGCGCGGATCAGCCGCGATATTGGAGGCCTTCTCGCTATCCTTGGCCGTAATGAAATACAGGTTCAGCCCGTCATTCATATAGCCCAGCGTCGCCGCATGCGGGCGGCCGTCCGGACGGTTCACCGCCAGCGTCATCAGGCTCTGCCGGTCCAGAAGCTTGAGAATCGCCAGCGCGGCCCGACCGTGAATCGGCTCGATGTTGGATTGCGCCATAGGTTTTCTCCCGCTTCAGACTTACTCGGCACCCCTGCCACATCAGGGTTGGCTGACCCTTGATCCAAATCAAGGTGAAAAGACAGAGGCTGCTTCATATGGTCTCATGCCTTCACTGTCGCCGAAATCCCCTGCGCCCGCCCCTATCTCGTCCGGATTGATCATCAAGCCGCTGGGACCGGACGACGCGTCTGCGGCTTTCAGTCTGGCGTTATGGGCCAAGCCGGATCTGCAGATGGACCGCTGGGAAAACTTCCTCTGTGACTGGCGGGCAGACCCCGACGGGCGCGGCATTCTGGTTGCTCGTAACCAGCGCGGCGGTACCCTCGGCTTTGTCTGCTGGTGGCGACAGCCGGATCTGGAACATGGCGAAACCGTCTGGGCCGGACAATTCGTCGTGCGCGAAATGGGCGTTCGCCCCTTGGTGCGCGAGGCTCTGGAGAACGAGCTGCACCAGCTGGCCTGCTCTATGCGGGCAGCCCTGCGAATCCTCCCTGAATGGCCAGGCTCGGACAATCGGCCCTATGGCCTTGCACAGCCTTCGCTCTAGAGACTTCGCTGAATCGCTTCGATTATCTGCCTAAAGACACCTATAGTGACGCTCGTGCCCCTGTAGCGCGCTCGGAGATCTGTTTTGAAACCTGACACGCACCTGACCGAGCCGAGCGATATCGCGCTGGAAGACGTCCACCCTTGCGCCAACTGCGGCGCGCGCCCCTTGGGCGTGTGTGCCGACCTTAAGGGTCACGAACTGCAGCACATGGCCTGCAACAGCGAAACTGTCGCTGTCGAAGCTGGTCAGGCCCTGTTCCACGAAGGCGATCCCAATCCTTTCGTCTTCAACGTGGTCGAGGGCGCGGTGAAACTGTACCGCCTGCTGCCCGATGGCCGCCGCCAGATCACCGGCTTCCTGTTCCAAGGCGATTTCCTTGGTCTGGGCAGCCGTGGCCTGTCCACCGTTACGGCCGAGGCCCTCACCCCGCTGCAGGCCTGCCGGTTCAAGCGTGGCGACTTCGACCAACTGCTCAACGCCATGCCCGCACTGGAGCACCGTCTGGTGTCGCTGGCCGGTGACGAACTGATGGCTGCGCAGGAACAGATCGTCCTTCTGGGCCGCAAGACCGCCAAAGAGCGTCTGGCCAGCTTCCTGATCCGTCTGGGCGAGCGCCAGCAGCAACTGGGCGGTGAACAGCACCATGTCGTCCTGCCGATGACCCGTCTGGACATCGCCGACTATCTTGGCCTGACCATCGAAACCGTCAGCCGCGTCATGACCCAGCTCAAGACCTCGGGCCTAATTCGGCTCCTGCCCGCGAACGATATTGAGATCACCGATCCCGACCGTCTGCGCGCCTTAGCCGAGGGCGCGGCTTAAATCCATTTCCCGTCCAAAGGATCAGGGCACCCGTCATGCGGCGGGTGCCCTTTTTCATGCCTTAGAACTTACGGCCTACGCCGACCGAAACCACCCACGGGTCAAGGCTGACGTTGGATTGTAACGCGCCACCGTTGATGCTGGCGTCGGTATCGAACCAGACCTTCTTGGCATCGACGTTCAGCGTCCACGGACCCGACAGGTTCACGTTCGCGCCCGCCTGAAGCGCGACGCCAAAGCCGTCATCGACATCGACGGTAAAGCCGTTTTTGTCCTTGCCCTCGAAGAACGCCATGTAGCTGACACCGGCACCGACATAGGGGCTGATGCGGGCGTTAGGGGCCGGGTGGTACTGGGCCGTCACCACCGGCGGCAGGACCCATGTCTCATGCACGGCCACATCGGTGCCTGCGCCCTTGGCCTTCACCTCGTGCTGGGTGGCCCCGAGGATGCCTTCGACCGCCCAGTGGTCCGAGACGAAATAGGTAAAGCCCAGCGTCGGCATCCAGTCGTCGGACACATCGACATGCAGGCCCGAGGCCGCGCCCGCCGCATCGGTGATCGCATCATCGGCCTGCGGCAGAACACCCGTCATGCGGGCGGTCACGATCAGCGTGCCCTTGCCCACCTGTTCGGGGGCCGGAGCCTGTGCCGAGGCCGCACCTGCGACACACAGAACCGAAGCGGCAGCCAGTAAAGCAGCAGAGGTTTTCATAGACGTCGTCCTCAATACATCACCCGCCGGGAAGGAGACGGGTTCCGATGTCTGAAAACAGCATGCATCGGACTCGATCAGAGGGCTTTGATCTGGCTCAACTATTTGATTTTGTTTTGAAACAGACAAAGAAGAACCCTCCCCGACCGAAGTCGGGAAGGGCTTTCCAAAAGGTCCGTCCGAAGGTCAGGGTTCGGAGCGGCCCTCATCCCCCTCGTCGAACAGGCGGAACTCGTGCCACAGCCCGTTCAACACCCCGAAGGCGACGGCCAGTCCGAGGCCGAGTACCCAGGCGAAATACCACATCAGAGTCTCTCCTCTTTGGCTCAGTACAAATCGGGGTTGGTCTTGAGTGCCGTGGTCGTCGAGCGCCCGAACAGCACCTTATAGACCCACGCCGTATAGATCAGGATCAGCGGCAGGAAGATCACCACGCAGATCAGCATGATGAACAGGGTCAGATGGCTGGATGAGGCATTCCAGACCGTCAGGCTGGAGTTTGCGTCCGCCGTCGAAGGCAGGATGAAGGGAAACATCGAAGCCCCCACGGTCGAGATGATACCCAGCGCCGAGGCCGAAGAACCACCGAAGGCCAGAACTTCATTGCGGCGCATCAGGCCGATCAGGGCCATGACGATACCGATGAAGCCCAGAGCCGGAGCGATCATCATCCACGGATATTTGCCATAGTTGTCCAGCCATGCGCCCGGCGCGGCGACCATGGCCGTACGCAGCGGGTTGGAGGCACCGTTGATGTCAACCTCGCCGGCATAGCGGAATCCCATGTCACCGAAGGCGATGAACAGACCACCGACGGCGAACAGGACGATACCCAGCAGACCCGAAACGACGGCGATCTTGCGGGCACGATCCTGAACCGGACCGCGCTCGGCTTTCAGGCCCAGCCATGCCGCGCCGTGCAGCACCAGCATGGTCACTGACAGCAGGCCGCAAACCAGGGTGAACGGCGTGAACAGGCCCAGCAGATTGCCCTCATAGAAGGCGCGCATGGTGTTATCGAGGCGGAAGGGCGCACCCGACAGGACATTGCCCATGGCCACACCGAACACCAGCGCCGGAACAAAGCCGCCGATGAACAGACACCAGTCCCAGAACGAGCGCCATTTGGCCTCGGGGCGCTTGGAGCGGTATTTGAAGCTGACCGGACGCAGGATCAGCGCCGACAGCACCAGGAACATGGCCAGATAGAAGCCCGAGAAGCTGACGGCATAGACGAACGGCCATGCAGCGAAGATCGCACCACCGCCAAGGATGAACCAAACCTGGTTCCCTTCCCACGTCGCGCCCACGGTGTTGATCACCATGCGGCGCTCCTCGTCCGTCTTGGCGACGAATGGCAGCAGGGCACCGACACCGAGATCGAACCCGTCAGTCAGGGCAAAGGCGATCAGCAGAATGCCGACCAATGCCCACCAGATCACGCGAAGCGTGGCAAAATCGAGAAGCAGTTCCATCTTCGATTATCCTTCTTGGCCCGCCACGGCGTCTTCGCCGTCATACAGAGCCTGCTGTTCCTGTTCGTGGAACGGGCCCTTCTTGATGGTGCGGACGATCAGGCCGACTTCCACCACGGCCAGCGCACCATAAAGAACGGTAAAGCCGACAATGGTGGCCCACAGTTGCGGCACCGTCAGGCTGGAGGCCCCGAGGAAGGTCGGCAGGACGCCTTCAACAGCCCACGGCTGGCGACCGACTTCGGCCAGAACCCAGCCGAACTCGGCGGCGATCCACGGCAGCGGAATGGCCAGAACGGCCAGACGCAGGAACCACTTGGTCTCGTGCTTGCGCAGGGTGCACAGCACGAAGGCCGTCGCGAACAGGCCGATCATCAGGAAGCCGATGCCCGCCATCGCGCGGAACGACCAGAACATCACCGGCACGTTCGGAACGGTGAACCATGCCGCTTCCTTGATCTGCGCGGGCGTGGCCATGCGCGGATCTTCAACGAAACGCTTCAGCAGCAGGCCATAGCCCAAATCGTTGCGGACCTTTTCAAACTCGCCACGGGCGACCAGATCGGTCGGATCGGCCTTGATCTTTTCCAGCTGGTCATAGGCAACAACACCGCGCTCGATACGGTCTTCCGAGATGGCGACCAGTTCGAGGATACCGGCAACGGGCTTGTCCACACTGCGGGTGGCGATCAGGCCCAGCACATAAGGAACCTTGACCTCATAGTGGGTCTGGCGGTCCTTCAGGCTCGGGAAACCGATGGCCGTCAGGCCTGCGGGGGCTTCCTCGGTGTGCCACATGGCCTCGAGGGCGGCGAGCTTCATCTTCTGGTTATCGGTCAGGGCATAGCCCGACTCATCGCCCAGCACGACGACCGACAGCGACGAGGCCAGACCGAAGGCTGCCGCTACCGTCATCGAACGCTTGGCAAACCCCTTGTGCTTGCCCTTCAGCAGATAGATGGCCGAAACGCCCAGCACGAAGACCGAGGCGATCACATAACCGGCCGAGACCGTGTGAACGAACTTCGCCTGTGCCACCGGATTGAACAGCACGGCCATGAAGTCCACGACTTCCATACGCATGGTGTCGGGGTTGAAGGCCGAACCGACCGGATTTTGCATCCAGCCGTTGGCGATCAGGATCCACAGAGCCGACAGGTTCGTACCCAGCGCCACCATGAAGGTGACGAACAGGTGGGCGTGCGGCTTCAGCTTGTCCCAGCCAAAGAACATCAGGCCCACAAAGGTGGCTTCAAGGAAGAAGGCCATCAGGCCCTCAATCGCCAGCGGGGCTCCGAAGATGTCACCCACATAGTGGGAGTAGTAGGACCAGTTCATGCCGAACTGGAACTCCATGGTGATACCCGTGGCGACACCCAGTACGAAGTTGATGCCGAACAGCGTGCCCCAGAAACGGGTAATCGTCCGCCAGATCGGGCGGCGGGTCATCACATAGATCGACTCCATGATGACCAGCATGAAGGACAGCCCCAACGTGAGAGGCACGAATAGAAAGTGGTATAGCGCCGTCAGTGCGAACTGAAGGCGCGATAGGTCTACGACCGCAAGGTCGATCATGACTAAAGGCTCCTGACCGCCGACATTGGACTGTCGGCATTGGCGACACGGTAGCTTAATGTTGCAATACTCGCCTTGATCTTGATCAAAGCCAACCTACGCGCGCGTACCGTATAAATCCGCACGATCCCGTAGCCCCCGGTTGCCAAGCCAGCCGTCAGGACAAGAATGACCGATACCCTGCCCGACAGCCGCGCCACCGCGCGCTGGCTGAAGACCGCCACAGCGGACTGGAAACGCCCCGTTGCCACGGTGTCTGTCCTGACCATGGCCGATGCTGTTCCGGCAGTGGCCTTTGCCGCCGGACTGGGTTGGGCCATGGGATCGGCGGTGGATGCCGTTGGCGAAGGCTTATCCATGCTGGCCGCCGTCGCCCCCGGTGCGGGACTGTCCGTGGCGGCACTGTTGCTGCGCGGGGCGCTGGCCCAGATCACCGCCGGACGCGCCGCCAAGGTCGCCATGCAGGTGAAAAACGGACTGCGCCAACGTCTGGCCCCCGCCGTCCTGTCCGGTCGTCTGTCCGATGCCGCGGCCATGACCGGTTTTGTCGAGGCGGTCGACGCTCTGGATGGCTATTTCGCCAAATTCGCCCCGTCGCGCACAGCCGCTGCCATTGTCCCGCTGATCCTGATCGCCGCCGCTGCGGTCGTCAGCCCATTTGCGGCGGGAATCCTGCTGTTCACCCTGATCCCCTTTGTCCTCGGCATGGCGCTGACCGGCATGGCGGCGGCCAAGGAAAGCCGTCGCCAGTTTGTGGCCATGGAGCGCCTGTCCGGTCTGTTTCTGGACCGTATCCGCGCCCTGCCCGCCATCCTGACGTTTGAGGCCGAGACGCAGCAGACGGGCATCATCGCCCGCGCCTCGACCCAGTTGGCCCAGCGCACGTCCAAGGTCCTCAAGGTCGCCTTCCTGTCCTCGGCCATTCTGGAGTTCTTCTCGGCCCTGTCGGTGGCGCTGGTGGCCGTCTATTGCGGCTTCAATCTGCTGAAGATCCTGCCCTTCCCCGCGCCCGACAGCCTGACGCTGGGCAAGGCCTTCTTCCTGCTGGCCCTCGCACCGGAGGTCTATCAGCCCATGCGCCGTCTGGCGGCGGCCTATCACGAACGGCAGGCGGCAGATTCGGCAGTGCCCAGCCTTCAGGCCCTCTCGGACGCCACGAGCGAAGTCGCCCCCCAGCCGCTAAAGCTCAAAGCCGCGCCCGTCATCCGTTTCGAGAATGTTTCGATCCGCTACGACCAGAATCTTCCTGCGGTCGAAAACGTCTCTCTGGCTCTCGACATTGGCGAAACCGTCGCCCTGATGGGGCCGAGCGGTTCGGGCAAGTCCAGCCTGTTGCACAGCCTGATGGGGCTGGCCCCGATCAGTGCCGGCCGTATCACGGTCGACGGGACGCCACTGGGTCCACATATCGATCTGGTCCCCTCCATCGCCTATGCCGGTCAGGCTCCGATGGTCATTCCGGGCACCATCGAGGACAACATCCGCCTCGCATGGCCCGCCGCCTCCACGCGCCAGATCATGGAAGCCGCCGTCAAGGCGGGCCTGAAAGGCGATCTGAGCCGGATGGTCGATGAACGCGGCGGCGGTCTGTCGGGCGGCGAGCGTCGCCGTCTTGGCCTCGCCCGCGCCTTTCTGAAGCCCTCTGCCATCCTCATCCTCGATGAGCCGACCGCCCATCTGGACCGCGCCTCCGAAGATGCCCTTCTGCCGATCCTGCGACAGGCCATCGCAGGCCGCACCACCCTTATTGCAACCCATAGCGAACAGGTCGCCAAGCTGGCGCATCAGGTGGTGACCCTATGAGCGATCTCCAGCTTCCGACGCAGAACCCGATGCGCGCCCTGATCGCCGCCCAAACCAAGGCGCAGGCCGGACGGCTGGTCGCCGCCAGTGTCTGTGCCGCCCTCGTGTCCATGGCCGCTGTCATCCTGTTGGGGCTGTCGGCATGGTTCCTGACCGCCTCGGCCATTGCCGGACTGGCGGGGCCGCTGGTTGCCAAGGCCTTCAACTACATGATCCCCAGCGCGATGATCCGGCTGCTGGCCATCGTGCGGACCGCCGCCCGTTATGGCGAGCGCGTTACGGGCCATGATGCCGCGCTGAATGCCCTTGCCGCCATCCGTCCCGCCCTGTTTGCAGAAATCACCAAGGCCCGCCCGCAAAAGAGCCTGTCGCTCAGCCGTGGCGAGGCCTCGGCCCGTCTGATGCAGGATGTGGACGCCGTCCAGAACCGCTTTGTCCGCCTGTCTGCGCCATGGGGCGCAGGGGCCGGTATCGGCGCGGGCATCGCCCTGTGCGCCTTCACGGGCTGGACCGTGGCACTGGCCGTCGCCACCGTCAGCGGCCTGTTCATCGTCGCATCGGTCCTGCTGGCTCGCAAGGTCACGCAACAGGCCGGACCGACCTTGAGAACCACCGCCGGTGCCTTCAAGGACAAGATCGGCAGCCTGAGCGCCGCCGCGCCCGAACTGCGGGCCTATGGCATGACGCACTGGGCCTGTGACCAACTGGTAGAGGCCGCGCAGCCCTATATGGCCGCGCGTCGCACCCTGACGGTGGGTATATCGTGGCTGATGACGCTTCAGACACTTGCGATGGCACTGGCCGTCGGCGCGGTGGTGTTGACGGGTGCCCACAGTACGCCCCCGCTGCTGGCCTTGGCGCTGCTGGGCGCCATTGCGACGCTGGATGCCTGCGGCACTCTGGTGGCGGCCATCGGCCAAAACAGCGAGGTCGCCCACGCCACCGAACGCCTCGACGCCCTGCTGGAACCTGCCCCTGCCGTGGCGGACGGTGCGCCCATCCTGCCCCATATCGACATACAGGGGCTGTTCGCCCTGCGGACCCGCAGCCGCCTTGGCATCCACGGCGCATCGGGCACCGGCAAGACCACCCTTGTGGAGCAGTTGATGAAACTGCGCCCCTCCCCCGCCGGATCAATCCGCATCGGCGGCCATGATCTGGCGGACCTGTCGCCCAAACAGGCGCGGGCCATCTTCGCCTATGCGCCCCAGCAGCCGCATTTCATCAATGGCACGGTCGCCGAGAACCTTAGACTGGCCGCCCCCAAGGCTACCGACGACGAACTGTGGGAGGCGCTGGATCAGGCCTGCCTCGCCGACCGCGTCCGCAACTCGCCCCACGGCCTGAAAATGCCCGTGGGCGAGAATGGTCAGGTCCTGTCGGGTGGTGAGCGTCGTCGACTGGGGCTGGCCCGCGCCTATCTTCGCAACGCGCCCTTCCTCGTCATGGACGAACCGACCGAAGGTCTGGATGCAGCGACCGAACGCTTGGTCATCGACAGGCTGCGGAAACGTCTGGCCCTGTCGGGTCAGGGGCTGATCCTGATCAGCCACCGCCCTGCCCCGCTGACGATCTGTCACGACCACGCCGCCGTCGAAGGCATAACCACCGACGGGGCGGTCAAGGTACGCGCGCTTGAAGGCCCACGCCTCCAAACCGTACGTTCGCAGAGCGTTGCTGTTTGATCTATCTCAAGGCAATCGGGACGGCGTAACCTTACGGTCAGTGCAAAGGAGATTTGCACATGGCCTCGTTCAACGCCTTCGTCGTTTTCCCCATCATGGGTGCCTTCGCCCTGTTCATGATGGTGCTCGGTTTCGTGTCGGTCTGGAGCAACCTGCCGACCGACCGCTGATCCCGCCAAGGCGGAACCACCTCCCTGACTAAAGGCCACGCGGGCGTCATGCCGCGTGGCCTTCTTGTTTCCGGTGCCTAGCGTTCGCGCAGAGCCTCACGCGCCTTGTTCAGCGGCTTCAGCAGATAGCTCATGATCGTGCGGCGTCCGGTATTCACTTCCGTTTCGGCCACCATGCCGGGGATGATCGGCAGACGGCGACCGTTCTTGGTCTGGACATAGGCGTTACGGGTCCGGACATAGACACGATAGTACTGCACGCGCTTGTCGTTCTCGTCGGTCAGCGAGTCCGCCGAGATACGTTCCACCACCGCCGGAAGTTTGCCGTAGATCGACGAGTCAAAAGCCGTGATCTTCACATTGGCGGACTGTCCCGGATGGATGAAGGCCACGTCGCGCGGGCTGATGCGCGTTTCGACCAGCAGGGTGTCGTTCAGCGGCACAATCTCCATCAGCGCACCACCGGCAGGCACCACGCCGCCAATGGTCGTGACGCGCAGATCATTGACCACGCCCCGCGCAGGCGAGCGGATGATGGTGCGGTTCAGCTGGTCCACACGGCTGGTGCGGACGTCCTGAAGCGGCTCCAACTCTGAGATGGTCTGACTGTATTCCTCGCGGATGCCCACCTGATACTGGCTGCGGGTCGCGCTGATACGGGTGGTTAGTTCGGCGATCTTCTGACGGATTTTCAGGACTTCCAGCGGGTTGGCCGCGCCGGATTCCAGATAGGGCTCCACCGTGGCCAGCTCTTCGCGTGCCAGCCCCAGTTCGCGTTCCAGGCTGGCGATATTGTCGCGGAAGGCGCGCTGGTTGGTGGTCAGCGCCGCCTGTTCCCCGGCACGATCAACTGCGAGGCACCGCGCGTCTCGGCCTCAAGGCGCGCCGCCCGTGCTTGCAGGGAATCGATGCGGGAATCCGCCTCGCCCACCAGCGATTCCGCCTGAACGGGGTCCAGGGTCACCAGATGCTGGTCGCGTTCGACCACATCGCCTTCCTTGACCTTGAGTTCCTTGAGGGTCCCGGGATCAAAGGTCTGGATGATCATGCTTCGCGAGGAAGGGATCACCTTCCCCTGACCCACGGCCACTTCGTCAATCTGGGCGAACGACGCCCACACCGTCAGGACGACAAAGGCCAGCGCCACGATCCAGACAATGATGCGGGAGCGGGTCGCGCCGCCTTTGGGCAGATCTATGATTTTACCCGACACGGCCTTGCTCCTTGCCCTTTTGTGCAGCCGGTTTGGACAGGGCCGCGATGACCTCGCTCTTCGGCCCATCGAGAATGATGCGTCCCTGATCGACCACGATCAGGCGGTTGACCAGATCGGTCACTGCGGAGCGGTGCGTCGATACGATCAACGTCCGGTCGCCCAGCCATTTGTCCAGTCGTTGCAGGAAGTCGCGCTCGGTCACATCGTCAAACGGCGCGGTCGGCTCGTCCAGAATAAGGATGCGCGGCTTGCGCAACAGAGCACGCGCCATCAGCACAGCCTGACGCTGGCCCGATGATAGCCCCTGCCCGCCTTCGCGGATGACAAGGTTCAGCCCCGCAGGTTGCGACAACAGCAGCTTTGCCGAGCCCAGCTCCGTCAACAGCGCCTTGATCTCGTCGTCGGTCGCGGCGGGCGAGCCGAGTTTGATGTTTTCCTTCAGCGTGCCGAAGAACAGGGCCGAGTCCTGAAGCACTGGCCCGATCGCCTGTCTCAGGTCAAACGGCGCATAGGCCTGTATATTGGCATTATCCAACAGGATGCTGCCGGCCTGCGGATCGGACGCGCCGGCCAGCAGACGCAGCAGGGTCGACTTGCCCGCACCGATCTTGCCGATAATGCCGATGCGCTCGCCCGGCTGGATTTCCAGACGGTCGACCGTCATCGACACCGGCAGTTCCGGATCATAGGTGAAGCGCACACCCTCAAGGCGATAGTGCCCCTTGATCTCGGCATTACGCAGTTGGCCGTCGCCAAGCTGATCGGTCGGCAGCATCAGCAGACGGTCCAGACCTTCCTTGCTGACCTTCGCCCCCTGAAGGCGGCCAAGGATCAGGGCGACCTAAGAAATCGGGGCGATGGCACGGCTGGTCAGGATCGAACAGGCCAGAATGGCACCAAAGGAAATCTGCTGTCCGAACATCAGATAGACGCCCATGGTGACCACGCCGACATAGGCCAGCTGCTGGATCGTCGCGCTCCAGATTTGAAGGCCGTGGGTGATGCCGCGCTGCTTCACACTGATGCGCGAGGTGATGTCATTCACCTGGTTCCAGCGGTGGCGGAACTGCGTCTCGGCCTGAAGGTTCTTGATGTCCTCGGCCCGCAGCACGCTTTCCATCAGGATGGTGTTCCGCATTAAAAGGGCCCAACCACGGCATGGTTGGACCCTCTATGTGTTCAAAATCTGGCAGACCGACGTGTCACTCAGACCGGTTTTCGGGCTCTTCCGGCACTCGGTTTTTGAATAGAAGCTTGTCGATGCGACGGTCATCCATGTCGATGACCTCGACATCAAAGCGACCCAGTTGGAGCACCTCGCCCTCCTCCGGCAGACGGGAGAGGTGGTGAAGAACTAGACCGGCGACGGTGTGGAAGCCTTCATGCTCGCCGAACTCTTCGCCGAGCGCTTCTTCAAGCTCTTCGAGGTCGATCTGGCCGTCAACGATCCAGCTGCCGTCCTCGCGGCGACGGACCGCCGCTTCCTCAACATCGTGGTCCTCGTTGAAGTCCCCCGCGATCATCTCGAGAAGGTCAGTGGCAGTGACAACACCTTCGAAGCTGCCGTACTCGTCCACGACAAAGGCCATGTGAACGCGCGAGGTCTTGAGGATCTCCAGAGCCTTCAGAACCGAAGTCGACTGGGGAATGAAGGCCGGCTCGTTGATAAGCGGCTCTACGTCGATCTTGCCGGTGTCCAGCAGGGCATCCAGCACGTCCTTCTTATGGACCACGCCCAGGGGGCTATCGATGTCATTCTCGCGCGCCACAACGATGCGCGAATAGCCGCAATCGCGGATTTCCTTGCGCAGGGTCTCTTCGCTGTCGCTCAGAGAGATCCAGTACACCTCGTGGCGCGGGGTCATGGCCACGCGGACGGCACGGTCGCCCAGCGTCAGGATCTCTTCGATCATCTCCTGCTCTTCCGGCTCGATAAGGCCCGCCGAGGTCCCCTCGGCGATCATGCTCTCCACCTCTTCCTGGGTGACGTCCGAACCGTCACGGTCCTTGACGCCCATCAGTTTAAGGATGCCCGACGTCGAAGCCGTGAGCAGAAGCACGAACGGCTTCATCACCAGGGCAAGGGTTGAAATCGGCCCTGCCATCTTGGAGGCAATGGTTTCCGGAAAAATCAGCGCCAGACGCTTGGGAACCAGCTCGCCGATGATCAACGAGAAGTAGGTGATGAACACGACCACGATAGCGGTCGAGAGAATGTGGGAATAAGGAGCAAGCGCAGGAACGTACGCTTGGAGCAGGCGACCGAACTCGCCGGCAATGCTGGCCTGACCGTATGCACCGGCCAAAATACCGATAAGGGTGATGCCGACTTGAACCGCCGACAGGAACTGGGTCGGTTCTTCGGATAGCTTGAGGGCTGCGAGGGCTCCCCGATCACCGCGTTCAGCGCGAGCGTGGAGTTTGGATTTTTTGGACGAAACGACCGCAAGCTCGGTCATAGCGAACATGCCGTTCAGCACCACAAGAAGCAGCACAACGACGATAGCGATGGTCAACATCGAAAGGGGTAGAGCCCAAAACGCGGCGCAACCTACGGCATCCGCCCTTTTATCTTAGGGGGCAAACGGCGGCTTCGCCAGTACGGCGCTTTAGACATTTAGGCATTATTACACCTCAATGCACAAAAAAGCCCTCCGGATTGCTCCGGAGGGCTTCTCTATTTTGTCGTCACTGACGGTAAACCGTCAGGGTCGGATCAAAGTGTCGATTACTCGACGATCTTCGAAACGACGCCGG
>NZ_CAMZFB010000062.1 GCF_947305955.1 uncultured Brevundimonas sp. | reverse complement strand
AGAACAGCTTGGGCGCAGGGGCCAGCGCGAACGGGCCGAGATAGGTGCGGCCCTTGCGGAACAGCACCGACAGTTCGATGTCCTGACCCGCCTCGCCTTCGCCGCCTTGCGGGCTGGCGGTTGCGGCGCGGGCGGCGGCGGCGCGGTCTGCAGGCGTGCCCTGATGGCTGCCGGCCAGACCGACCAGAGCGGCCAGAGGTTTGCGGGCCTTGAACTGGACCTCGCCTTCCAGCTGGCCCTTGTCGTCGGCATAGAGGACGGGGCTGGTGAGCAGGGCATGGCTTTCGCCCGCCGTCATCTCGCCCTTCACATTGACGAAGCGGCCACCGGCTCGGGTCCATGCGGCCAGCAGGCCCGCCGAGGTCGCAGGCTGGCGCAGTGCCGAAGCTTTTTCCACCACAGCTTCGACCTGCAGCGTCAGTTCGCCGTTCTGGGCAAAGCCCTGAACCGGACCGCCATCGCGGCCCTTCGCCTTCACCAGACGGAACATCACATCGACGTCGTCACCCGGCGTCGGATCACTGGTCAGGTGGGGGCGCATATAGAGCTGGATCAGCGCCGCATCGGCCAAGGGGAAGGGCGCGGCACCCTGCGCGGGAATAAAGACGGGCGTGGCCATTTCGAACGCCACATTGGGCCAGCGCTGGCGAAGTCCGGTCAGGCTCAGACGGATCGCCTCGGCTGTGACGGTGGTTTCGCCCTTGTCAGCGCGGACAAGTGTCAGCCCGTTCTCGGCCACCACAACCCAGTGCAGCGGATTATAGCTGTTGGCCTCGGCGGCGATGGCAGGGGATTTGATGCCGTGACCGGAAGGGGCGATGAAGGTCCCGTCCTTGACGGTCAGCCGCGTATGCATCGGCCAGCCGGAGGTCGAGATGCCGGAATATTCAACAGTCCAGCCGGAAGCCTTCAGTTGATCAAGGCGGGTCTCGAACTGCCCCTTGGCCTCGTTCGCCAGCCAGAACCACCACACCGTCCAAACGGCCAACAACACCCCGACGATGATGAAGGGGATGAACAGGGCGCGGCGGCTGTGTGTTTGCGGTTCGGGTGCAGAGGTCATGGGCGGCTTATAGAACAGGGGTGCCGAGGCGTCTCGCACAACTGCAGCATCTCAGGCTGTAATGTCAGCCCATTTTGCATGGGCGGCTGAAAGCGCGTCATCGGGCGCGATCTCCAGCAACAGGCCGCGCTGTCCGGCATTGATGAGGACGCGGTCGAACAGTTGCGCCGTCTCGTCGATGACGGTCGGCACCTGTTTGCGCTGGCCGAAGGGGCTGACGCCGCCGACCTTGTAGCCGGTCAGGCGTTCGGCATCGGCGGGTTTCATCATCTGGGCGTGTTTGCCATGAAGCGCGGCGGCCAACTTCTTCATGCTGACCTCGCAGTCGGATGGCAGGACGACGCAGGCGGCCTTGTCATCGACCAGAACCATCAGGCTTTTGAACACCTGCTCGGGGGCCTTGCCGAGGGCCTCGGCGGCTTGCAGGCCGACGCGCGGCGCGTCTGGATCGTAGTCATAGGGGTGAAGCTCGAAACCGATGCCTGCCTTGGTCAGGGCAACGGTGGCGGGCGTGGTCTTGGCCATCAGGCTTCGTCCGTCTTGAGGAATTCCTTGGTCAGTTCGACCGCGTCGGCCAGCCCCATCCGCATCACCTCCGTCCCTTCGGGCAGACCCGAGAACAGACGGGTCGGGCAGGCGGCGTCCAGCATCACAAAGACGCCCTTGTCGTCGGCACGGCGGATCAGGCGACCGAACGCCTGTGCGATGCGCCCTCGCGCCAGAGCATCGTCATAGGTGCGCCCGCCGTGGCCCGAACCGAACCGCTCGCGCCGCGCCTTGTGCAACAGGTCGGGGCGCGGCCACGGCACGCGGTCAAAGGCGAGAATGCGGAGCGAGCGGCCCGGAACATCCACCCCGTCACGCACGGCATCGGTGCCCAGAAGGCAGCTGTCGTTCTCGGCGCGGAACACATCGACCAATGCACCGACTTCCAGCGGGTCGATATGCTGGGCGTAGAGGGGAATGCCCGCACGGGCGAGGTCCGGTCCCAACCGCTCATAGACGGCCTTCAAACGCCGGATGGCGGTGAACAGGCCAACGCCCCCCCCGCCTGCGGCCAAAAACAGCTCGCGCATGGCCGCTGCCGTCTGGCGCGGGTCGTCCTTGGTCAGGTCGTTCACCACGATAATGCGGCTGTGGTTGGCATAGTCGAACGGGCTCTCGACCTTGAGGGTGCGGGCGGGCTCGATCAGGCGGGCGGCACCGGAGCGCACGCGGGCCATGTCGAACGGGTCCTGTGCGGACGGGTCGGACAGGGTGGCGCTGGTCACCAGTACGCCGTGGGACGGCATGATGACGGCGGCTTCCAGCGGCACGGTCGGGTCGATCCAGTGACGGCGAAGGGCCACGTCGTGGATGCGGCCAAAGGCGGCCTCCGCCGACAGCCAGTCCACATAGTCGGGGTCGGGCTCGGCCCCCGCCTCGTCCAGTGCCGCCAGCATGGAGCGCCAGCCGGGCAGGGTCATGCGTGCGCGGCGGTCCATGCCGCGCAATGCGCCCTCGATGCGGGCGCGGGCCGACGGGTCCAGTTCGGCGGCTTCCTCGTCGAGAATGTCCTCAAGGTGCCGCGACAGGGCCAGAAGGGGCGCTTCGATGGCGGCCAGTGCCTGCGCGGCCTCACGCGCGGCCTCGACCACGGCATCATTAACGGGGCGAAGCGCGCATTCCAGTCCGAACTCGGTCCCGCCGTTCTCGGCGGCGCGGGCGCGCAGCTGTTCCAGCGCCGCAACAAGGAACCGTTCGATTGGACCGATGGGGTTCACCTCGCCTGACGCGGGCGCGATGCGGCCCGACACGCCTTCGCCCGGAAGCTGGGCGGCGGCGGCGATGGCATCCTTCAGGGCCTTGGTGGCGGCTTCATTGTCGGCGCAAAGATCACCAAGCCGGATTTCCAGACCCCGTCCGCGACGCCCGCGCCCCTCGGGGCCACGGATCCAGCGGCGCAACTCGGCGGCCTCCTGACCTGACAGACTGGCGGAAAAGGCGCTGTCGGCGGCATCGAACAGGTGGTGGCCCTCGTCGAAGACGATGCGCTTCAGGGCCGCCGTCTCGCCGTCCTGCTTCAGGCCGCGGGCCGTGCGCGATCCGTCAAAGGCGGCCTGTGTCATGACCAGCGCGTGGTTGGCGACCACCAGATCGGCGCGGCGGCTGGCGCGGATGGTCTTTTCCACGAAGCACAGGCGGTAATGCGGACAGGCGGCATGGACGCACTCGCCGCGGCGGTCCACCAGATTGGCCGGGCTGGCCTGATGGGCGGGCTGTACGGCGAACAGGCCAGACAGCCAGCCGGGGTAATCCCCGCCCGTCATGTCGCCATCGCGGGTGTGCGCGGCCCAGCGCGTGGCCAAGGCCATGCCGACCAGATCGCCATTGCCCAGTTGGGCGGCCTGAACCATGTCCTGAAGGTTCAGAAGGCAGAGGTAGTTCTCGCGCCCCTTGCGGACGACCGTTTTACGTCGGCGCTCGGCCTCGTCCGGCCACAGGGCCTTGCTCTCGCGGTCGATCTGGCGCTGCAGGGCGCGGGTGTAGGTGGATATCCACGCCGCCCCCTGATTGCGCTCGGCCCACAGGGAGGCGGGGGCCAGATAGCCCATGGTCTTGCCTGTGCCCGTGCCCGCCTCGGCCAGAAGCACGCGAGGGCGGCCTTCCTCGATGCGGGGGGAAAAGGCGAAGGCGGCCTCGGCAGCATAGTCGGACTGGGCCGGACGCGTCTCGTCCAGCCCTGACTGGCGCAGCAGTTTCTCCAGCCGGATACGCGCGCTTTCGCTGTCGACAGGGGCGGAGCCGGCCTCGCCGCGCGGTGGCTCGTCTTCCCATTCGGGCAGGCGCGCCCAGACATCCAGACCCGACCCGCGCGAGGTGCGGTCACGGATACCGCCCGCCTCCAGCGCCTTGATCACACGGCTGCCCCACGCCCAACTGGCACGGTCCAGCGTCAGCGCGACGCCATAGGCTTCCTCGCGCTTGGGATAGGAGGGGTCGGCCAGTTCCTTCAGCAGTTCGGCGGCGGCCGACCGCAGGGCGATGGCCTGCGCCACGGAACCCTTGGGCTCGGCCTGTCCGAGCGCCATTGCGAGCCCGGTCGGCGAGGGCGCTCAGAAGCGGGCCGGACGCACGAAGGCGAACAGCTCCAGCGCATCCAGAATGTCGGGCGAGCGGGCGGGGGCCTCCAGCCCCAGACGCCGCGCGGTGATGCTGGCATGGGCGACGATGACAGGCCCGCCCAACAGATAGCCCTCAGCCGCCCCGCGACCGATCTTTCGCGCGCCCTCGTCGTCGCACACAGCACCTGCACCCGGCGGGGTCGCCAGGGCGGGCGGCAGGCTGATTTCCAGCTTGGAACTGGACGAAAGCGTTTCGGGGGTGACGGTCACACCCGCAACATAGTCAACCTGACGGGGAAACGAAATTGGCCCTCACTCTCTGCAGAGATAATTTCAAAAACCAAAGATTGTTGAGTGTTGCCGGTAGGGACAATTCCTGCAACGGTGCCCGTTTACCGACTACCAGCGGGGTGGCTGTGCGTACTGAGCGTGTTCAGACCGACGAGTTGCCTATCCCGTAGATCACCGACGGCGAGGGGCCCCTCGTTGTTCTGGTGCATGGATTTCCCGATCTGGCCATTGGGTGGCGCAACCAGATCACGGCCATTGCGGCTGCGGGATACAAGGTCGTCGCGCCGGACATGCGCGGATACGGCGGCACCGGCGGGCCGAACCAAACGACAGCCTATTCGATCTTTTCGCTGGTGGGTGACCTTGTCTCGCTGGTCGAGGCTCTGGATGCCAAAAGGGCCGTCATCGTCGGTCACGACTGGGGCGCGGCGGTGGCGTGGCACGCCGCCCTGCTCAGGCCCGATATGTTCCACGCGGTCATGGGTATGGCGGTGCCGTTCCAACCGCGGCTGCGGATAGGGCCACCGACCGATCTTATGCGCTCGCTGGCCGCCAAACGTCGCGAAGACCGCCTTTATCTCGAAGCCTTCGCCAAGCCGGACAGCCACCGGTCGATGGATGCCGATCCTGCGACGGCACTACGAAAGGTTTTATGGGCGTTTGACGGGGGGACGCCGGATCATCGGCAGAGCACAGGACGGATTGCCGAGGGGCTGGATTTTCTGGGCACCATCTCGGACGAGGCGGTCGTGCCCCCGTGGATGGATGAGGCGCATTTCCAAGCCTATGTCTCGGCCTTTGCGGCTGGCGGGTTCGAAAGGCCGTTGAACTGGTATCGAAAGATCGACGCCAACTGGTCGCGGACGCGTTGGCTTCAGGGCTGCAAGATACAGGTACCCGCCGCCTTCCTGGTTGGAGAGCGCGATCCGGTTCGCCGCTATATGGGCCACTACGAGGAGACCCTTCCGGAATGGCTTACCGACTTCAGGGGCCACACCGTAGTGGAGGGCGCTGGCCACTGGGTGCAACAGGAAGCTCCCGATGCAGTGAACGAAGCCATTCTGTCGTTCTTGTGGGGGCTGCACTAGCGGCGGCGATAGCGCACGACCGATCCAAGCGAGATGCGGCTGGTGCTGTAATCCAGCCCGATCCGGTCAAACATCGTGAGAATATCGGCCCCCAACAACAGGGCCGGTTGGTTGGTCAGTCCCAGCACGTCGAAAATATGGAGATCGGCAAAGTGGAGTGGTATCCGCTCCAGCCTTTTCGGCCCCAGTTGGAGCGTGGGCGAAGGACCGGTTTTGACCAGCATCGGCGGGCCGATAACGCCCTGGACGCTGGTGTCGCGGGTGGCGGAGGGCGGGATGCCCAGTGACTGCAACAGTTTCAGGTTTCCAATCGAATACTGCGATCCTGTATCCAGAAAGGCCGTCGTGGCCACCGATCCCACCTGAATCTCCATCAGGACCAAGCCGTGGGCGGCGCGCGAGCGGACAGGTGTCAGCCGTCTTTCGATGCGGGTAGCCAGTCGGGGGCCGCCGAGATCGAAAACCGGACTGCGGCGGGTCGTGGGATTCAGCGTGGCGCTGAGGTTCAGCACATCTAGCGTCAGCGTGAAATGCCGCAGATGATTAAGTCCCAGCAGGCCCGGTGCGCCCAGTTCTTCATAAGGGAAAACGGGCGTCAGAACATTCTCGAAGACAAGCCCCTGAACGCGTAGGCGCGGCAGGACGACAGTGGGGGCTCTCACCGAGGCGGTGACGGTATGGACGACAACCTCGGGCCCTGAAGGCAGGGCCATCTGTCGCGCCAGCCGATCCGAAAGCGATGTTGCCTGTGACCCGGTGTCCAGAACGAACAGGCTGCGGTGGGGCGGCGCGAAATAGACGGGTGTGGCGAGGCGGGTGAACAGGTTCACATAGAGCGGGACCTCTTCTGCCTCGTTTGCCTCCATGTCGCTTTGGAAGCCATAGGTGCGGGTGGGCAAAAGAGATGCGGCTCCCGTACCGCACAGGCCGAGCAGGGATTGCCGCCGATCAATCCGGCGTGGAGGGCCGGTCGTATTGCAGGCAGCGGTCATAGCCCGCGCTCCAACAACAATAACGTCGTTATTCTATCGTTTTGGGGCGTAACCGGTCAACGGCGCGGGCGGGCGTCGGCATAGGCTTTCAGCAGGGCGGCGGCGTCGACCTGGGTGTATTTTTGGGTGGTCGACAGGCTGGCGTGGCCGAGCAGTTCCTGAATGGAGCGCAGATCGGCCCCGGCTCCCAGAAGGTGGGTTGCGAAACTGTGCCTCAGCGCGTGGGGGGTGGCCGAGGCGGGCAAGCCCAGACGGCCGCGAAGGCGTTGAACCGTGGCCTGCACCTGACGCGCCGAAAGCGGCCCGCCGCGCTTGGCCCGAAACAGCGCCATTTCAGGATCGAGCGGCCATGGGTTAAGGCGCAGATAGTCGTCCACGGCCTCTGCGACCTGAGGCAGGACCGGAACGATACGGGTCTTGGAGCCCTTGCCCAGCACCCGCAGGGTCTCGCCCAGCGGAGCATCCTTGCGGCGCAGGGAAAGGCCTTCGGAAATCCGCAGACCACAGCCATAGAGCAGGGTCAGGACGGCGCGGTCGCGGGCGGCCTCCCACGGCTCCATGTCCGGATCGGCGTCCGGTTCCTGAAGCAGGCCTATGGCCTGATCCTCGGTGACGGGGCGGGGCAGGGAGGCTTTGACGCGCGGTCCGCGCACCAGAACCAGCTGCGCCGCATCGACACCATGGCGACGGTCCAGATAGCGGTGAAAACCCCGTATTGCCGCCAGTGTCTGGCTGAGGGATCGGGCATTCAGCGGGTGATCCCCGCTGCGCCGCTCGGCCAGATGGGCGCGCAGTTCGGCAGCACTGACCGTTCCCAGATCGTTCAGTCTCAGGGTCTGGCCGCGATGGCGTTCCAGAAACCCCACATAGAGCCGCCCGATGTGGCCATAGGCTTCCAAGGTGCGCGGGGACAGGCGGCGTTCATGGGCCAGATGGTCCAGCCATTCCCTCAGGACCTCGTCGGCGGTCAGGCTTCCGGCAGAGGCCATCGGCCAGCCATACGTTCAAACACACGCGCGACAAAGGCGATCAGTTCGCAACCCATCGACGGCGTAAAGCCTTCATCCTCGACCGAGCCAAAGGCGCAAAGTGCGGCGCGGGGCTTGTCCTGATCGGCGAAGCGTATGTTCATCCGCACCAGAGCGACCGAGCGTACGTCGCCGTCGGCGGGACCGAAAAGATCAAGACCGGTGAAGTTCGGGCCAAGCCAGTTGCGGCCATCCTCGCCCAGAAGGGCGTCGACGCGGCCCGGCTCCAGAGCCTTCCAGCCAAAGGGCACGACGCCCGGTTTTTCGATGGCGATGGCGGCACCGGCCAGACCAAATCGGGCCTGGGTAGTGATGTCGAGCTGGCGGGCCAGTTCGATGTGACCCGTGGCCTCCATCAGATCCAGCGCCGCAACGTGGGTCTGGGTCTGGGCGGCGAAATTGGTGCGCGAGATTTCTTCGATCAGGCGACGGGCACCCGCCTCGCGCTGGGCGGCGGCTTCCATCTTGCTCAGGGCCGCACGGCCGAAATCGACGACGTTGCGGCCTTCGACCTTGAGACCCAGCTGTTCCAGAAGCTCGCGGTCATCCAGCAGATGCTGGCCATTGGCCTCGAGCCAGAGGCGAACGTCGGGCCAATGCAGGTCGGTGGTCATGTCGGAGTGGTCCGCCGTGGTGTCCAGAGATTGAGACATTGAAGGGACCACTCCATCTATGATCGCAGGTTACAGGATGGACTGGCCGGTCTTGCCCCAGTCCGCAAGGAAGGCATCAAGCCCCTTTTCGGTTAATGGGTGCTTTACCAAGTCCTTCAAAACCGCAGGCGGCAGGGTGGCGGCGTCCGCACCGGCGATGGCCGCAGCCTCGACATGGGCGGTGTTGCGTAGGGAGGCGGCAAGGATTTCGGTCTCGAAACCCTGAATGTCGTAAAGGGCGCGGATCTCTTCGATCAGCAGGCCGCCATCGGCACCGTGGTCGTCCAGACGCCCGACAAACGGGGAGATGAAGGTGGCACCGGCCTTGGCGGCCAGCATGGCCTGTGCCGCCGAGAAGCACAGGGTCACATTGGTCTTGATGCCGCGCTCGGTGAAGGTGCGCGTGGCGCGCAGGCCGTCCCACGTCAGCGGCAGTTTCACGACCACATTCTTGTGGATCTCAGCCAGCTTCTCGCCTTCCTTGACCATGGTGTCATAATCGGTGGCGACGGCTTCTGCCGAAATCGGCCCCTCGACGGATGCGCAAATCTCGGCAATGACCTCAGCAATGTTCCGACCCGACTTCGCAATCAGAGACGGATTGGTGGTGACGCCATCGATCATGCCCGTAGGCAGCAGATCCTTGATGACGGAGACGTCGGCGGTATCGAGGAAAATTTTCATGGTCGCTAGGTTAGCGCGGGTGGTGTTCGCGTGAAAGTGGCGTCCGTCCTCGTGCCCCTGCCTGTGCAGGAACCGTTCGACTATGCCGTGCCAGAGGGCATGCAGGTCGCGCGCGGCGATCAGGTCGATGTGCCGCTGGGGCCGCGCCTTGTCCGGGGCATCGTCTCGGAAGTGTTCGATACGACCGGATCGAACCGCAAACTGAAATCCATAGAGAAGAAGGCGACCGACCCGTCCCTACCGGAAAAAACGGTGGATTTCGTCGAATGGGCGGCACGCTGGACGCTGGCTCCGCCCGGCGAAATGGCCGCCCGTGCGCTCAAAGGGCTGCGGGCCCCGCGGCCCAAGCCTGAACGCCGCGTGCGCCGTATCGGCATGCGCCAGCCCCAGCGGGCGACGACCGCCCGCACCAATGTGCTGAAGGCCTTGGGTGAGCGCAGCATGACGCCCGCCGATCTGGCCCGCGCCGCCGAAGTATCAACCGGTGTGGTGAAGGGGCTGGTGGACGAAGGCGTGCTGGAAGCTTTCGAGGTCGAGGCGCTGGCCGCGTTCGATGCGCCGCGTCCCGATCATGCGCCCTCGGTGTTGAACCCCGATCAGGCGGCGTCGGCCAAGGCCATGGGCAAGGCGGCGATCGACGGCGGGTTCTCGCCCTTCCTGCTGGACGGCATCACCGGCTCGGGCAAGACCGAGACCTATCTGGAAGCGGCGGCAGACCTGCTGGCGGCCAAGCCGGACGCGCAGGTGCTGATCCTGCTGCCGGAAATCGCCCTGACGCAGGCCCTGATCGAGCGAATCACCCGCCGCTTTGGCGCGGCTCCCGCCGAATGGCATTCGGGCGTCACGCCGCCGCGCCGCCGTCAGGTGTGGGAGGCCGTGCGGGCCGGACGGTGCAATATCGTGGTGGGGGCGCGCTCGGCCCTGTTCCTGCCCTATGCCAACCTCTCCCTGATCGTGGTCGATGAAGAACACGACGGTTCCTACAAACAGGAAGAGGGGCTGGTTTATCATGGCCGCGATCTGGCCGTGGCACGCGCCCGTATCGAAGGGGCGACGGTGGTGCTGGCCTCGGCTACGCCCTCGCTGGAGACGCTGTGGAATGCGCGTCAGGGGCGCTATCGCTGGCTGCAGCTGAGGTCGCGCCATGGCGTGGCGGTGCTGCCCGATATCACCCTCGTGGACCTGCGCCAGAACCCACCCGATCCCCAGACGTGGCTGTCCCAGACCCTGCGCGAAGAGATCGGCACCAACCTGCAGAAGGGCGAGCAGTCGCTGCTGTTCCTGAACCGTCGTGGCTATGCGCCGGTGGTCCTGTGCCGCGCCTGCGGGCATCGGCTGACAGCCCCCGATACGGACAGCTGGCTGGTAGAGCACCGCTATACAGGGCGGCTGGTCTGTCACCTGACCGGCTTTTCCATGCCCAAGCCCAAGGCCTGTCCGTCCTGCGGGACAGAGGATTCCCTCGTCTCCGTCGGGCCGGGTGTGGAGCGGGTCGAGGAGGAGGTGCGTCAGCTCTTCCCCGACGCCCGCACGGCGGTCTTTTCATCCGACACCGTGCCGGACGGCGAGGCGGCCCGCGCCCTGATCCAGTCCATGGCCGATGGCGAGATCGACATCCTTGTCGCCACACAGGCGGCGGCTAAAGGCCACAACTTCCCGCGCCTGACTCTGGTCGGGGTGGTGGATGCGGACCTTGGCCTGCGCGGTGGTGACCTGCGGGCGGCAGAGCGCACCTATCAGCTTTTGGCGCAGGCCACGGGGCGGGCAGGGCGGGCCGACAAGCCGGGCCGCGCACTGCTTCAGACATGGACGCCCGAGCATCCGGTGCTGGAGGCGCTGGCGGCCAATGACCGCGATGCCTTCATCGAGGCCGAGATGGGCGAGCGCGAGCTGGGCACCATGCCGCCGTTCGGACGTCTGGCGGCGCTGATCCTGTCCAGCGAGAACGCGCACGCGCTGGAAAAGACGGCGCGTGAACTGGCTGCCGCCATTCCCAATGCCGAGCGTCTGGAGGTCTATGGTCCGGCGGATGCGCCGCTGGCGCTCGTGCGGGGGCGGCGCAGAAAGCGGATGCTGGTCCGTGCGGATCGCGACGTGAACCTTCAGGCCTTCCTCAGGGCGTGGCTGTCACGGGTGAAGGTGCCTGCCTCGGTCCGCCTGACGGTGGATGTGGACCCCTATAGCTTCCTTTAGTCGCGGCGCTGGACCGTGATCTCGTAAAGGGCGGGCCAGTTCTTGCCGGTGACGAACAGGCGTCGGCTGGCCTCGTCCCACGCGATACCGTTGAGCACATCGTCCAGCGGATTGCGGATGCTTCCCGCAGGCAGAAGGCCGCGCAGGTCGATGATGCCGCTCACCACGCCGTCGGCGGGATTGATGCGCACGATGAAGTCGCTTTGCCAGACATTGGCCCAGACCTCTCCGTCGATCCACTCCAGCTCGTTCAGCTGATTGAGCGGGCGACCGGCGAGGGTGACATCCACGCTGCCGGTTTCGGTCAGGGTTTCCGGATCGAAGAAGCGCAGTTTCGGCGTCCCGTCCGACAGGATCAACCGCTGGCCGTCGGTGGTCAGGCCCCAGCCTTCGCCCTCATAGGTGAACTGGCCGATGGGCGAGAGGTCATCCTTGTTCCAGATGAAGCCGGTCTGCGTCTGCCAGGTAATGGAATAGATGCGGCCGTTAAGCTCGGTCAGACCCTCGCCGAAATGCTGGCTGGGCAGGATTTTACGGTCCAGCACCACACCGTCTTCCAGCCTCACGCGTCGAACCGTCGACAGGCCGCGCCCTGTGCTTTCCAGCAGGACACCGTCACGGATGACGAGGCCTTGGGTAAAGGCGGCGCGATCATGCGGATAGGTGGCCACGACCTCATAGTCGTAAACCGGAGGCATGGCCTTGGCCGCCTCCTGTCCAGATACGGCAAGGGCGGGACTGAACAGCCCCGCCCAAACCGCAACTACAAATGCCGCAAGGCCTTTGTGCATCAGGCTTCCTTGGTGGTTTCCAGCTGGTCGCGAAGGGCAGCCTCCTTGGCCTCCTTCTTCACCTTGGCATTACGTGACCACATGTTGAGCCCCTCGACCAGAGCCGAGAAGGCCATGGCCGTATAGATGTAGCCCTTGGGCACGTGGGCACCGAAGCCATCGGCAATAAGAACCACGCCGATCATCAGCAGGAAGCCCAGAGCCAGCATGACCACGGTCGGGTTCTTGTCGATGAAGTTGGCCAGCGGGTCCGAAGCCAGCAGCATGGTCATGACGGCGATCACCACGGCGACCATCATGATCGGCACGTGCTCGGTCATACCCACGGCGGTCAGGATGGAGTCGACCGAGAATACGAGGTCCAGAAGGATGATCTGAACGATCGCCGAGCCGACGTTGTTGATGACCGCATCCTTCTTTTCTTTTTCAAGAAGGCCGGTGTCGGACGGGGTGGTGTCGACCGAGTGGTGGATTTCCTTGGTCGCTTTCCAGATCAGGAACAGGCCACCGGCGATCAGGATCAGGTCACGCCACGAGAAAGACGTCTCGAAGCCGGCACCTGACCAACCCAAATCGAACACAGGCTGGGTCAGGCCGACGATCCAGCCGATGGTGGCCAGCAGGCAAAGACGCATGATCAGGGCCAGACCGATACCGATACGGCGGGTGCGCTGGCGGTGTTCCGGCGGCAGCTTGTTCGACAGGATCGAAATAAAGATCAGGTTGTCGATGCCGAGGACGACTTCCATGACCACGAGGGTCACAAGGGCCGCCCACGCGGCTGGATCAGTCAGAAGAGGGACTATACTGTCGAACATCGAAATTCCTGGAATTTATGTGAAGGACGTTCGGTAAACAGGCCGGTACGGCTCTTCAAGTGGCTGGGGATAGGGCTTGTCGTCGCACCTATTGTATCACGCAGAACGATCCGGTCATCGACCAAGGTCGGTCGCTGAAACTGCGATAAGAGCGCGGGTGCGGCGTTATCGTTCCGACGGCATCGGTTGCGAGTTGCGGTCTTGCATGGTATTGGCCGCGCGGCTTTGAAGAAGGGCGTATCGAGAGATGCGTCCCGAAAGTGCTTTATACAAGCATATCAAGCCCTTGATCGGCGTAGGTAACTGCGGCCGGTTTTGATGCAACGCTCAATATGCGGACCAAACATAAGTGGCGGACGATTTCAGGACGACGGAAGTCGGCGGACGGTATGCTCAGGCACTGTTCGACCTCGCAGAAGATAAGGGCGTGCTGGACGCCGTGCGCGCTGATTTGGCGTCGCTGAAGGCCGCCTGGCTGGAAAGCGCCGATCTGCGCCGTCTGGCAACTTCGCCGGTTATCGCTTCGGAAGATCAGGCCAAGGGCCTGCTCGCCATCGCGGACAAGGCCAAGTTCAACGCCGTGACCCGCAATCTGCTGGGTCTGGTTGCCACCAATGGCCGTTCGGTTGACCTGCCGGGCGTGATCGCCAGCTTCGAGGCTCTGTACGCCGCGAAGAAGGGCATTGTTGCCGCCGAGGTGGTGTCGGCCGTCGCGCTGACCGCTGCCCAATCCAAGAAGATTCAATCGGAGCTGCGCGCCGCCCTCGGCCGTGACCCCGAGCTGACCACCCGCGTCGACCCGTCGATCCTGGGTGGTCTGAAGGTCAAGGTCGGATCGAAGCTGTTTGATGCTTCGCTGAAGACCAAGCTTGACCAAATGACCTATGCGCTGAAGCGCGCCTAACGCCCGAACGAACTTACAGAGATCAGTCGGGCCGCAAGGTCCGCACCGAAGACGAAAGCCAGAGAGCTCAACATGGATATCCGCGCCGCCGAAATCTCGGCCATTCTTAAGTCGCAGATCGCCAATTTCGGCGTGGAAGCCGACGTTTCTGACGTCGGTCAGGTGCTGTCGGTTGGCGACGGCATCGCCCGCGTTCACGGCCTGGACAATGTCCAAGCCGGTGAAATGGTGGAATTCACCAAGGCTGGCGTGAAGGGCATGGCCCTGAACCTGGAACGCGACAACGTCGGCGTCGTGATCTTCGGCACCGACGCCGAGATCTCGGAAGGCGACGACGTTCGTCGTCTAGGCGAAATCGTGGACGTGCCGGTCGGCAAGGGCCTGCTGGGCCGCGTCGTGAACCCGCTGGGCGAGCCGATCGACGGCAAGGGCCCGATCGAGTTCACCGAGCGCCGCCGCGTTGACGTGAAGGCTCCGGGCATCATCCCCCGTAAGTCGGTTCACGAGCCGATGCAGACCGGCCTGAAGTCGATCGACACCCTGATCCCGATCGGCCGTGGCCAGCGCGAGCTGATCATCGGTGACCGTCAGGTCGGCAAGACCGCCGTTGCCGTCGACACCATCCTGAACCAGAAGCCGCTGAACAAGTCGGACGACGAGTCGCAGAAGCTGTACTGCATCTACGTCGCTGTCGGCCAAAAGCGCTCGACCGTTGCCCAGATCGTGAAGACCCTCGAAGAGTCGGGCGCTCTGGAATACACCATCGTTGTGGCCGCTACCGCTTCGGAACCGGCTCCGCTGCAGTTCCTGGCTCCGTTCGCCGGTACCGCCATGGGCGAGTTCTTCCGCGACAACGGCATGCACGGCCTGATCGTCTATGACGACCTGTCCAAGCAAGCTGTGGCCTACCGTCAAATGTCGCTGCTGCTGCGCCGTCCGCCGGGCCGTGAAGCCTATCCGGGCGACGTCTTCTACCTGCACTCCCGTCTGCTGGAGCGTTCGGCCAAGCTGA
>NZ_CAMZFB010000061.1 GCF_947305955.1 uncultured Brevundimonas sp. | reverse complement strand
CTTCCGTGAGCGCGATCAGTGGTTCATCTACAGGCGCCAGGAGCTTCTGGCGCATGAGCTGTGCCACATTGCCCGAATTGCGCTGGATTCCACGCTGTATGAGGAGACCTTCGCCTATCAGGTGTCGGGTGAGTACGCGATGATGAAGGCCGCTATCGCCAATGGCTGGCTGGACGAAAATCGCGTCATTCTGGAAAGCCTGCACGCCTTCAAGCGCGCCGGTGCCAGCGGCATCATCAGCTATTTCGCCCCAGAAGCCGCCCGCAAGCTGGGCGCATAATCACGGCTTACCGCCCGATCCCGTCGCCTCAGGCGGCGGGATCGGGCGCCGTTCCGTACTGACCGCGAAAATAGGTCAGCGCATCACCCGGTCGGGTTTCAAACGACATCACACGACCCACGATAACCAAGTGGTCGCCCAGCACCATCTGCTGGTGGGTTTCGCATTCCAGACGGGTCACCGCATTGCGAAGGCGCGGCGGGGCCGGATTGGTGGTGTCGAACTCCGTCTCATCCAGACGTGCCACGCCCCACGCGAAGCGGTCGGACATGGCCTTGTCCTCAACCGGCAACATGTGGACCGCAAAACGCTCAGCGCCCTTGAAGGCATCGTGGCGGTCCGACTTGATATCCATGCACCACAGCACAAGCGGCGGATCCAGCGACACCGAGGTGAAGGAGTTCACCGTGATGCCCAAGGGGCCATCGGCGGTATGCGCCGTTACCACGCATACGCCCGTGGCAAAGCCGCCCAGCGCCCGTCGATAGGCGCGTGGGTCAAAATCAGCAGAAACGTCAGACAATCCGGTCACATCCCCTGACTAGGCCGTACCGCTTCGCGCAGCAAGTCCGCCAAAAGACAACCGCTTCTTAACGCCCGTCGTGAGATTAAGCCTGACCCATAAGGTTAAGGTTTCGGAATAATGGCGCAGAGCGACCGCCCCATCCTGATCAAAAAGGTCAAAAAGGTGCAGGGGCACGGCCACCACGGTGGCGCGTGGAAGGTGGCCTATGCTGACTTCGTGACCGCTATGATGGCCTTCTTCCTGCTGATGTGGCTGATCAACACGACCGATCCGGAGCAAAAGCGCGGCATCGCCGAATATTTTGCGCCGTCGTCGGTTTCCGCGACCAGCTCCGGCTCCGGCGGTCTGCTGGGCGGTACGTCGCTGGGCGACGACGAAGGTGCCAAGGGCGCAGGGTCGAACACCATTATCGAACAGCTAGCACCGCCGTCACCGGAATCACCCGAAGCCGCCGGCCAGTCGTCCGATCTGGGCGCGGCCAGTGAATCGGCCCTGCGGGCAGAGATTGCCCGTCGCGAAGCCGCTGACTTCGCCAGCGCCGCTGAATCCCTGCGTCAGGCCATGCAGTCCATGCCGGAACTGGCCGAACTGTCCAAACAGCTGATCATCGACCAGACGCCGGAAGGTCTGCGCATCCAGCTGGTCGATCAGGAAGGCCGTTCGATGTTTGAAAGCGGGTCGGCGCGTCCGAACGCCCGCGCACAAACCCTGCTGCGTGCCGTGGCTCGCGTGATCAACCGCCTACCCAACCGCATCACCATTTCCGGCCACACCAGCTCGGTCGCGGGTTCAAACCGCGCCAGCGCGCCGGGCGACTGGCCGCTGTCCGCATCGCGTGCCGATGCCTCGCGTCAGGTGCTTCAGTCCGCAGGCGTGAACGCCGACCGCATCTATTCGGTGGCGGGCAAGGCAGGGTCCGATCCGCTGTATCCCGATGATCCGTCGCTGGCCGGCAACCGCCGCATCGCCATCGTGCTGCTGCGCGAGGCTCCGGTCCTGCCGCGCGACACCAGCTTGTAATCCGACCTTGGCCCCGCTTGCAGAAATCGCCTTTGGGGCCAAACTTACAGCCATGATCCAAGCGGTTGCACAGATTGGCGAGGGAAGGTGATGACGGAGCACGTCCCTACCCGCCAGCTGCGCTTTTATGTGACGGCTGAATCGCCCTGCGCCTATCTGCCGGACCGTATGGAGAAGAAGGTGTTTGCCCACCTTCCCTTCGACAGCGGTGCAGCGGTCAACGACTCGCTGTCCCACGCCGGTTTCCGCCGCAGCCAGAACATTGCCTATCGGCCCGCATGCGAGAAATGCGCGGCCTGTGTGTCGGTGCGTATTCCGGTCGATCGCTACGTCCACAACCGGACCGACCGCAAGATCATAAACCGCAATCGCGATCTGGACCGCCGTATCGTCGATCCGGTCGCGACAGAAGAGCAGTACGCGCTTCTCAAGACCTATCTCGCGGCACGCCACCCTGATGGCGGTATGAACGATATGGGCGAGGAAGATTTCGTCACCATGGTCGAGGACACCAATGTCCGGACCCATGTGGCCGAATATCGCCTCGGCCCTGACCATGCCGAGGCAGGTCGCCTGGTCGCATTCACCTTGGTCGACTTGCTATCGGACGGCCTGTCGATGGTTTACAGCGCCTATGACCCGAACCTGAGCAAGCGCAGCCTTGGTCGCTATGCGGTGCTGGATCACCTCTACCAGTCGTCGCGGATCAACCTGCCCTATCTGTATCTGGGCTATTGGGTTCAGGGCGCGAAGACCATGGACTACAAGGCCCAGTATCAGCCGCTGGAGGGCTTGACCCTGTTCGGCTGGCAACCACTTTCCAACGACTAGGTCGTCGGCACGCTGGTCGTCGGTCCGGCCTGATAGGGAACGTAATCCCGCCCACCCGAAAACTCGATCAATGCAGCGATACGGCGCTCGATCGGAGGATGAGTCGCGAACAGTCCAGCAAAGCCGCTGCTGTCCGCGGTATTATCCAGAAACATACCGCGCAGTTCCTCTGGCGCTTCGATAGAGGAATGGCCCGACACCTTCCGTAGGGCCGAAATCATGGCGTCGGGGTTCTTCGTCAGTTCAACCGCACCTGCGTCGGCCACATATTCCCGCGTCCGCGACAGCGACATCCGGATCAGGAACGCCAGCCCATAACCCACGACACCGATAGCCAGCCCGATCAGCATCAGCGGCACCGCATTTTTGCTGCGGTTACCGCCGCGGGTGTGGAACATGGCGCGAAAGATGAGTTCGGCAACCACACTGATGATGCCCGCAAAGATAGAGGCGATCACCATGGTCCGAACGTCGCGGTTCAGGACGTGGGTCAGTTCGTGCGCCAGCACACATTCCAGCTCATCGCGGTCGAGCGTTTTCATGAGCCCGCGCGTGACCGTCACCGAATACTGGCCATCACGCAGGCCGGACGCATAGGCGTTCAGCGCGGGACTTTCGATGATCCGGAGCGACGGCATGGTAATGCCGCGCGAGATACAGAGGTTTTCGAGCAGGTTATAGAGTTCCGGCTCTACGGCGCGGGACACCTTCTTCGCGCCTGTGATCGTGTCGATCATCGCCTGATGCCCGAAATAGGCCACGACGAACCACACCAAGGACACCACGACGGCCAGCGGGATACTGGCCACCGTGTTGCGCCCCGCGAGCGCCAGATCGTCGCCCAGCGTCCCGCCAGTCGAGCCGACAAGGCCGCTGCCCAAGGCCAGCACATGGACGGCAAAAACCAGCATCACGAGCAGAACCGGAAATCCGGCCAGCAGCAGTGCCGAACGGGTATTGTTCTGCCAGATAAAGGTCTTGATACCGACGGCGGGGCCGAAAGCGATCATAGGGCTTAGAACTTCACCGAGGGAGGCGCTTCGTTCAGTGCAGCACGCTCTGCCGACACCACATCAAAGAAGGCCTTGTCCGAGCCAAAGCCGAACATGCCCGCGAACAGAATGGTCGGAAACTGGCGACGTGCGGCGTTGAACTCGTTGATCGAGTTGTTGAAGAAGCGGCGCGCGGCGGCCAGCTTGTTCTCGATATCCGACAGTTCGGATTGGAGTTGCTGGAAGTTGGTGTTCGCCTTGAGGTCCGGATAGGCCTCGGACACCGCAAACAGGCGGCCCAGCGCACCCGTCAGCATGTTCTCGGCCTGAACCTTGTCATCAAGGGTACGCGCACCCGCAGCAGCGGCGCGGGCTTGGGTTACCGCGTCCAGCGTACCTTTTTCGTGTTCCGCATAGCCTTTGACCGTCTCGACGAGGTTCGGGATCAGGTCCTGACGTTGCTTCAGCTGGACGTCGATATCGGCGAACGACTGGTTGGCCGCTTGATCCAGCTTTACCAGACGATTGTAAGCCCCAACGACCATGAAGCCCATAATGGCGACGATGGCGATAAAGATGATCAAGGGCAACATAGACCCCTCCATGCTCATGAGATGGCGGGGATTATGCGGGCTCTATCCGTCGAATTAAAATGACAAAATAGACAGAAGAGCCCGCAGTATAGCTTTAGCGGAACTTACGCATTCCGCGCGGTCCCTGACGACCGGCACCGGCGCGTTTGCCGAGCCAATCACGCCAGTCGTCCCACTTGCGTTTGCGGCCACCGCCATCGACCCATTCCGGACCGGTTTCGGCGTTGAACACAGCGATGTCGGACAGGCCGCCCTGCTTGTAGTTCTGCAGCTTCACGCCCTTGCCGCGGCCCATTTCAGGCAGTTCGGCAATCGGGAAGATCAGAGTCTTGATGTTCTCGCCAATGGTCACAACGTGGTCGCCATTGACGCGGAGCATGGCCTTCATCTCGCCGTTTAGGACCTGCTTGCCGCCGCGCTTCTGGGCCAGAAGATCATTCTCCGGTGCTACAAAGCCGTAGCCTGCCGTGGATGCGACCAGAAGCTTTGCATTAGGTTCGTGCGCCACGACATTGATAATATCGGCCTTTTCATCAAGGTCGATCATCAGACGCAGCGGCTCGCCATGGCCACGGCCCGACGCCAGCTTGTCAGCACCGACCGTAAAGATACGGCCATCCGATGCCCCGATCAGCAGCTTGTCGGTCGTATAGGCAGGCACCAGGAAGGCCAGCTTGTCACCTTCCTTGAACTTCAGTTCGGACGGATCGTCCACCTTGCCCTTGGCCGCGCGGATCCAGCCACGTTCCGACAGGATGACGGTGATGGCTTCACGCGGGATGAAGGCTTCCGGCGCAACGAAGGCCGAGGTGTCGACAGCGTCCGCCATAACCGTACGGCGCGGCGACAGCATGGCCTTGCGAACGGCCTGCAGTTCCTTGCCGATGGCCTTCCACTGCTTGGCCTCAGACGAGGTCAGAGCCTTGAGGCCGTCCAGCTCTTCCTGAAGCTTGTTGTATTCTTCGGTGATGACCATCTCTTCCAGACGGGCCAACTGGCGCAGTCGGGTGTCGAGAATGAAGTCGGCCTGAACTTCCGTCAGGTTGAAGCGCGCGATCAGGGTCGCCTTGGGATGCTCGTCCTCGCGGATGATGCGAATAACCTCGTCGAGGTTCAGGAACGCGATCCGCAGACCTTCCAACAGGTGCAGACGCTTTTCGATCTTTTCGATGCGCCATTGCGAGCGGCGGTTCAGAACTTCGCGGCGGTAATCGAGGAAGGCCTTGAGACATTCCTTGAGCCCCATGACGCGCGGCGTGCCCGTGGCATCCAGCACGTTCATATTGATCGGGAAGCGGGCTTCCAGATCGGAGAGCTTGAACAGGCTCTCCATCATCATTTCCGGCTCGATCGTGCGGTTCTTCGGCTCGAGGATCAGGCGGATGTCTTCCGCCGATTCATCGCGCACATCGGCCAGCAGAGGTGCCTTCTTGTTCTCGATCAGGTCGGCCAGCTGTTCGATCAGCTTGGACTTTTGCACCTGATACGGGATCTCGGTGATGACCACGCGCCAGACGCCGCGACCGAGGTCCTCGGTCTCCCACTTGGCACGGACGCGCACACCACCACGGCCCGTCTCATAGGCTTCGCGGATGGATGCCGCGCCCTCGACCGAAACACCGCCCGTCGGGAAGTCCGGCCCCGGCACGAACTGCATCAGTTCATCGGTATTGGCTTCCGGCTTGTCCAGCAGCAGCTGGCAGGCGTCGATCAGTTCGCCCACGTTATGCGGCGGGATCGAGGTCGCCATACCCACGGCGATGCCCGACGAACCGTTGGCTAACAGGTTCGGGAAACCGGCAGGCAGAACAACCGGCTCTTCGTCCTGATCGTCATAGGTCGGGCGGAAATCAACTGCGTCCTGATCTATCCCTTCCAGCAGCAGAACGGCGGCGGGCGTCAGCTTGCATTCGGTGTAACGCATCGCCGCGGCGCTATCGCCGTCGATATTGCCAAAGTTACCCTGACCGTCCACCAGTGGATAACGCTGAGCAAAGTCCTGAGCCAGACGGACCAGGGCTTCATAGATCGAGGCGTCACCGTGCGGGTGGTAGCCACCCATGACCTCACCCACCACCTTGGCGCATTTGCGCGCCGCAGACTGCGGGTTCAGGCGCATCTGGTGCATGGCGTACATGATGCGGCGGTGAACGGGCTTGAACCCGTCACGCACATCCGGCAGCGCACGGTTGGTAATCGTCGACAGCGCGTAGGCCAGATAGCGGCGCGACAGCGCCTCGGCCATCGGTTCTTCAACGATGCGGCCGCCATTCGGCGGAGTGGTGTGAACGGTCATACGATTTCGAATCGGAGATACGGACGCAGAAGTCTAGCCCACTTCCACATCCGTCTGGGGGTTAAGGTCGAAAACCGGTGGCTTTCTGCTTTTCCCACGCCTCCAGCCGCGCCATCGCATCCGCCGTCGTGTCCGCATAGAACAGATTATACGGCTTGGCCTTGCGGCGGTCGGTCCATGAGCGTTGCTCGCGGAAGGACTCGCTCTTGATGGCCGTGTGACGCAGGAAGCCGTTGCGGCACTGGGTCTCGACCACGCGGTCGATGAAGGCAGGACGCACGTTCCACTCCAGCCCAGCCGCATTGGCCGCGCCCAGATGGCGACGCGCCTCGACCTTTTCCTCACCGTCCGAGCCAGTCACCGGATTGACGCATACGACCGGACGGTTGCCGGATTCCGTCAGGCGGCCCTTATCGTCCCAATAAAGGGCGCGGCGCAGACGCCGCGTAATCACGCCCGTCGTGCCTTCCTCCACCATCGACCAAGCGACCAGACAGCCCGTGTCGGCGCGTTGATGGCAAACCGGCAAGCCCGTGCCATCAACCGGGATGATGGCGTCGGTGATATAGGCCGCCACCAGTCGTTCTTTGAGGGCCGGATCGGTCGATACGCGGTCACGGACCAGCCGCGCCAGCAGTTCACCGCCCTGCTCGGCCCCCGCCAGAATGATCGGGCCGTCGGGATGGCGGGCCAGCCATGCGTCAAATGCCTTCTCGACATCGCCGTATGCGAAGGCGCGAGCTTCACGGGCATCGTCACGCAAGGTCAGGCGGCTATAGAGGCTGCCCTGCCGATAAAGCGGCGCACTGACCACGCCCAAGGGTGCGAACGGCCCCGCGAAATTCGGCAGGACGATCTTGTGCAGATAGGCATCAGCCTTGGGATCGCCGATCGGGCCATTCCATTCCTTGCCACCGTCAAAGGTGGTGGAATGCAGGAAGAAGACGGACGCATTCTTTGCCCCCGATATGCGCGCGTCGTTCAACGCCCATGCCTTTGGGGAGGCATAATCGGGCGCAGGCGGCGGCGTATAGGTCTGGAACGGAACCTCAGGGTCGAGCAGCGAGCGCAGGATATCCCCGCGCCAAACCGCCGCCGCCAAAAGCAGCGTGATTACAATGCCGAATATCGTCCATCGAAACCAGTGCTTCAACAGAGGTCTCCCGCGCGTCAGCGATAAGGATCAGGTTTGGACAGATAGTTCTGGACGTAGAGACGGACGCCTTCCTCGAGGTCGGTCGAGGGGCGATCATAGCCAAGCGCACGCAGGCGCTCCATGCGCGCTTCCGTGAAGTACTGGTAGCGATCGCGAATGGCCTCGGGCATGTCAATATAGTTGATCTGCGGTTCCTTGCCGGCCGCCGTAAAGGTTGCCTTGGCAAGATCGGCAAACGAACGGGCCTTGCCCGATCCGGCGTTGAACACGCCGCTGATATCGCTGCGCAGCAGCAGCCAGTCGATGATGGCGACGATATCGCCAACGTACACAAAATCGCGCAACTGACCGCCGTCTTCGTAGCCCTGACGGTGCGACTTAAACAGACTGACGGCGTCCCCAGCCGCCACCTTGGGCCAGATTTGGGCGATGACCGACTTCATCGAGCCCTTATGCTCTTCGTTCGGACCGTAGACGTTGAAGAATTTCAGCCCCACCCATTGGGGCGGTGCCTGATCGCGCTCGGCCTGCCGCACGGCGTATTGGTCGAAGAAAAATTTTGAATAACCGTATGCATTTAACGGACGAAGCTGAGACAGGCTCTCAAGATCGTCAGCATCATCGAACCCTTGCTCGCCGTCGCCATAGGTTGCCGCTGACGACGCATATATCATGCGCACATTACGCAGCGAGCACCAATCCCAGACGTCACGCGACAGGGTGTAGTTCGTGCGCATGATCAACTCGGCGTCCGGCTCGGTCGTCGAGGAAATCGCGCCCATGTGGATGACGGCTTCGATGCGATCAGCGTGGCGCTCCAGCTGCTCGAACATCTCTTCCGGTTCCCAGAAATCGGCAATCGGGTGCTTGGCTATGTTCTTCCACTTGCCAAGGTCAGCCGTTTCCAGACGATCGCAAACAACCACGTCCCATGCGCCGCTCTCGCAAAGGTTGGCGACGATGTTGGACCCGATAAAGCCTGCTCCACCGGTCACCACGATCATGCGCGGGATCATTTCGACGCCTCCGAAGCAGTCTTCATCTTTTCAATCGTCTTGGTCGTGGAATAGCCGTCTTCAAAACTCGCCAGACGGACTTCCCCGCCCCAGCTTTCGACCTCGGCAGCGCCGACGACCTGTTCCTTGGTGTAGTCGGCACCCTTGATCAGCACATCCGGACGCAGTCGCTTGATCAGCTCCAGCGGCGTTTGTTCACCGAAGTAGGTCACGCCATCAACACTGGCCAAGGCACCGATCACGGCGGCGCGGCTGTCCAGATTGTTCAGCGGACGGGTCGGGCCTTTCAAAGCGCTCACCGAAGCATCCGTATTTAGTGCGACCACTAGTCGGTCACACCATCGCCGCGCCTGCGCGAGATAGGCCACGTGGCCACGGTGCAGGATGTCGAAGCAGCCATTGGTGAAGCCGACCTTCAACCCATCGGCCTGCCAGCGGCTGACCTGTTCCGCCAAAGCGTCCCAATCGGAAAGGCCGTTGACGAATTCGCCGTCACCGTCGGCACCTTCTTCGGCCAACAACTCTTGAGGCGTGACGACCGCCGTGCCTGCCTTGCCGACAACAACGCCCGACGCTAGCAGTGCAAACTGAACCGCGCCCTCAAGCGGAAGCCCTGCCCCCAGAGCCAGACCCAGCGCGGCCATAGCCGTATCACCCGCGCCCGACACGTCGAACACTTCGTGTGCGCGGCCCGGGAAATGGACGACCGCTTCGCCGCGTCGGACCATCGACATGCCCTTGCCCGCGCGGGTAACCACGACCGCCTTAACCGCGGTCGTATCCAGCAGGGCCTTCAGTGCGACTTCAATTTCTTCGTCCGTGCCGACGGGTAATCCGGTGGCACCCGCCAGTTCGCTGGCGTTCGGCTTGATCAGGTCCACCGCGCCATAGCGGGCGAAGTCGGTCCCCTTGGGATCGACCACCACAGGCGCACCCGTAGCGGCACCTGCCGCCAATGCGGACTGGATCAGGCCGTCATCGACGACGCCCTTTGCATAATCGGAGATCAGGATAGCGGCGACACTCTCGAACACCGCCGTGTCGGCATAGCCGGAATGCGGTGCCGCCTCTTCATCCAGACGCAGCAGTTGCTGGCCGGACGAGACGAACCGCGTCTTGACGATGGTCTCAGCCCCCTCGGGGCGCGACAGCAGGTCTTCGATGCGCGGATCGCCAGCAATCAGCTCGGCCAATTCCTTGCCCGCATTGTCGCGGCCAGCCACAGCACCGAGCCGCGCCGTCGCCCCCATGGCGGCGATGTTACGCGCGACATTGCCCACGCCGCCCGGCATAGCGACCGAGCGACGGGTCTTGAGCACCGGTATCGGCGCTTCGGGCGATATTCGGCTGACCTCGCCATACACAAAACGGTCAAGCATCAGGTCGCCCACACAGGCGACCTTCATGCTCTTGATGCGCTCCAACAGGGTCTGGAGCTGCGCGAGATCAAATGAGCGTTCAGCCATCATGCCGAACTAGCGGATTCCTGCGGCTCAGGCCACAGGTCCCTTGGCGCCGATCTTGATTGCCAGATCGTCGAACGCGATCAGTTCGGCAGCCAGAGCCTCGAAACGGTCCAGCGGAACCATGTTCGGGCCGTCCGACGGCGCATTGTCCGGATCTTCGTGGGTTTCCATGAAGACAGCGTCCACGCCCACGGCCACAGCCGCACGGCCCAGAACCGGAACGAACTGGCGCTGGCCGCCCGAGGACGTGCCCTGACCGCCCGGCTGTTGGACGCTGTGGGTCGCGTCGAACACGACAGGGCAGCCGATAGCCTTCATTTCCGGCAGGGCGCGCATGTCGCTAACAAGGGTGTTGTAGCCGAACGAGGCACCGCGCTCGCACGCCATGACATTCGGGTTGCCCGCGCCGGTGATCTTGGCGATGACATTCTTCATGTCCCAAGGGGCGAGGAACTGGCCCTTCTTGACGTTGATCGCCTTGCCCGTCTTGGCTGCAGCCAGCAACAGATCGGTTTGACGGCACAGGAAGGCCGGAATCTGAAGCACGTCCACGTACGGAGCCACGGCCTCACACTGGGCTTCGGAGTGGACGTCCGTCAGGGTCGGCAGGCCGACGGTTTCGCGGATTTCCTTGAAGATCGGCATGGCCGCTTCAAAGCCGATACCCCGCGCCGCCGTGGCGCTGGTGCGGTTGGCCTTGTCGAAGCTGGTCTTGTAGATGATGCCGACGTTCAGACGGTCGCCGATTTCCTTCAGGCGGTTCGCCGTCATCAGCGCATGCTCACGGCTTTCCATCTGGCAGGGGCCAGCGATAAAGACGATGCGATTGCCGCCCCCGATGACGACCGGCTTTGCAAGACCGTCGGACAGGGTGATGACAGAGTTGGGTTGAGTCACGGCGAAACCTTCAATCACGATTTAGCGCACGTCCTGCGCAGTAGAGTTAGCCGATAGGTGGCGATTCTCTGATTGGAACGCAAGTTATCACGCGCTCACCTTTGGTGACCACTCTGACACAAGGATTTCAAACGCGCGGCGAACTCGTGTTACCAGACGAGACATGACCCGTTCGATCTCGCCCGTTATCACCGCTGCCGAGTTGGCGGCCATTATCGACAATGACGATCTGCGGATCGTCGACGCCAGCTGGTGGATGGATAACCGCGACGCGCGGGCCGATTTCGAGAAAGCCCATATACCGGGTGCCGTCTTCATCGATATCGATGACGTTTCGGATGAAACGTCGCCCCTGCCCCACACCCTGCCGCAGGCAGCGGCTTTTGCGGCCACGGTGGGTGCCGCAGGGATCGGCCGTGATGACCACATTGTCGTCTATGACACACAGGGTTTGTTCTCGGCGGCGCGCATGTGGTGGCTGTTTCGCGTCTTTGGCGCGCACCGGGTGCAGGTTCTGGATGGCGGCCTGCCGAAATGGCAGGCTGATGGCCATCCGGTTGAGACGGGCAAGGCCCACCCTCGCGATGGTGTTTCGTTTGATCCATCGTTCAATGCGGAGGCTGTTGCGGACATCAACGATGTGTTGGCCGCCCTTGGCACCGATACCCAGATCATCGATGCCCGTAGCGCGCCCCGTTTCAACGCACAGGTGCCCGAGCCGCGTGCAGGCGTTCGCGGTGGCCACATGCCGGGCGCACTTAATTTGCCGTTCGGCAATCTGCTCAACGCGGACGGCACAATAAAAGGCGGCTCCGCATTGGAGGCCGCCTTCAAAGAGATCGGTGTCGAATTCGATCGTCCCGTCATTACGAGCTGTGGTTCCGGCGTTACCGCTGCGATCCTGACCCTCGGGCTGGAACTGTTGGGTAAGCCATCGCGGCTTTATGACGGATCTTGGACCGAATGGGGGAGCCGCGAGGACACCCCCATCGAACCGTAAGCCTTAGGCCGTAGCCGCAGCTTCCACATCGCCCGACGGCTCGTCCGGCGTGTCTTCCTCACCGCGCGACACGACGGTGGCGACAACCAGATCGCCCGTCACGTTCAGCGTGGTGCGGCACATGTCGAGGAAGCGGTCGACGCCGAGGATCAGGCCGATACCTTCGACCGGAACGCCGACGATACCGAGGATCATGGCCACGACCGGCAGCGAACCACCCGGAACGCCAGCGGTGCCGACGCCGCCCAGGATACAGATCAGCATCACAACGAACTGCTGACCGATGGTCAGGTCGATGTTGAAGAACTGCGCCAGGAACAGGACCGTCACGCCTTCGAACAGGGCGGTACCATTCTGGTTGGCCGTAGCGCCGACAGTCAGGACGAAGCGGGCGATTTTGCGCGGCAGGCCCAGCTGTTCTTCGGCAACGCGCAGCGATACCGGCAGCGAGGCGTTCGACGAAGCCGTCGAGAACGAGATCACAACCGCTTCACGGATGCTGGTGAAGAACTTTACCGGCGACATACCGCCCATGGTCCAAACCAGCAGCGGATAGACCACGAACATGTGGATCGCCATAGCACCGACGGCCACGCCGACAAACGCCGCCAGACGGATCAGCAGGTCGAAGCCGAAGATGGCCGACAGGTTGAACATCAGGCAGGCGATGGCGAACGGTGCCAGTTTGATGACGAGGCCGATCAGCTTCATCATCACTTCGAACAGCCCTTCGATGGTGTGCATCATCGATGCTGTGGCGCGCGAACGCACCATCACCACGCCGATGCCGAACAGCATGGCGAAGACCATGACCGGCAGGATGTCGTTCTCGGCAGCGGCCTTGAAGACGTTGGTCGGGATCAGTTCAACGAAGAAGTTGGTACCCGTCGTGCCCGCCTTGGCATTCTCGACGATGCTGGCCGCGCCGGCCTTGCCCTGCTCGAGAAGCTGAGCGGCAACGGCTTGATCAACACCCGAACCCGGGTGGAACAGGTTGACCATTGCCAGACCGATGCCAACCGCGATGGCCGACACGAAAATCGTAAACAGCAGGCTCTTGATGCCCGCACGCCCCAGCGCCTTCAGGTCGCCCATCTCGGCCACGCCCACCACGAGCGCCGAGAACAGCAACGGCAGCACCAGCATGAACAGCAGGCGCAGGAAGATCTGACCAAGCGGCCCAGTGACGTTCTGGGTGACCCACTGGACCCAAGCGGTATCGCCGCCAACCGTGTAGTTGACGATAAGACCGCCTGCGAGACCGACCACAAAGCCGATCAACATCAGGACGTGAAGCGGAAGGCCGCGTTTCTTAGCCTGATCCATAAATCCCCCTTACAAAACTGGAATACGCCGCCTAGCGGATAGGCAAGCCGTAAATCAAGCCACTCTCTGGCGCGTTCCATTGCGCGTTCAGCCCGCGTTCCAGCCCGAGGGTCGATTGCAAACCGATGTTACGCTCAAAAATCTCGCCATAGTTACCACTTGCCGCGATGGCATCGCGGGCCCATTCGCGGTTCAAACCCAGTCTAGGACCGAACTCGCCCTCATACCCAAGTAGGCGTTGCACATCGGCACTGCCCTCACCCTCTTTGATCTTCTTGGCGGTGTCGGCTGTAACCCCCAATTCTTCCGCAGAAATCAAGGCGTTCAGGGTCCAGCGGACAATCGCCGCCCACCGCTCATCACCCGCCCTAACGACCGGTCCGAGAGGTTCTTTCGAGATGACTTCAGGCAGCACAACATGCTGTTTCGGGTCGGTCATCAGGCTGCGTGCTGCGGCCAAGGCGGAGACATCGCCCGTTAGCGCGTCACAACCTTCACGAGCATATGTCTGGCGGGCCGCTTCCTCGTTCGGAAGGATGACAGGTTTGAATTCAATTTGGTGTGTTCGGAAATAATCTTCGGCATTCAACTCGTTCGTCGAGTTTGAGTGAACGCAGATACGCGCGCCGTTGAGTTCCGTCGCGCTCGAAAGATTAAGCGAACGGCGGACCAAAAAGCCCTGACCATCGTAATAGTTGATTCCGGCGAACGTCAGTTCACCATCGGAGTCACGGCTCATCGTCCACGATGAATTGCGCCACAGAACGTCCACGCGGCCATCTTTTACCGCCGCGAAACGGTTGGCCGACGACAGGGGCACAAAACGCACGGCATCGGCGCGCCCAAAGATCGCTGCCGCCGTCGCGCGACAGAAATCAACGTCGAACCCCCGCCAATTGCCGCGATTGTCGGTGTAGGAGAAGCCGAACAGGCTCTCGTGGATGCCACAGATCAGGTAGCCACGCTGTTTGATCCGGGCCAGCGTCGGGCTGGCAAGCTCAATCGGGTTCAGATCCGCCTCGGCCTTTGGAAGCGCCGTCGTCGTATCCTGTTGCCCCTCTTGCGTACGCTCGCACGCGCTCAACAAGACCGCAGACGCCATCGCCAGGCTGGCTATCGGGCCACGGATGGCCGAAATGCCCTTCATTCCCGATTCTCCAAACACAACTTGCAACCAGCGACCTTTAGAGCCCTGTATTCAACTGGCCGCAACCGCCAAGACCTTTTCAAGCGATTCTGTACCCATGACCGGCACCTCTACGCGCATCATCTCGACAGCCACCCGCAAGGGCCGTGGACGCCGCCCCGTCAATCCGCCGATCGAGCGCGCATCGACCATACTGAGCGACGATCCGGCGACTATGAACAGCAATGCGGAAGGTCCGGTCTATGGGCTGGAAGGCGGATCGGCCGCGCATCAGCTGCGGGCCATCATCGCCGACCTTG
>NZ_CAMZFB010000060.1 GCF_947305955.1 uncultured Brevundimonas sp. | reverse complement strand
CCGACTGGATCGGCAGCGGTTTCACATCCTTACCGATGTCCGGCACCTTGGTGGTCGCGCGCTCGGCAAAGAAGAAATAGCGCTGTGCCGCGCTCTCGGTCGATGCGGCCAGCTCCTCGAACAGCTCGAACTCGCGCTTGATACCGTCATCGAACGGCAGCTCCGCCGCCGCTTCCACGGCCTTCACAATGTTGAACGGTGCCTTGAAGCCACGGAAAGCACGCGCATTCTTCTTCAGGAAGTCCGCATAGATTTCCGGCTTGCCACGGGCAGCCTCAACCTTGTCTTGCTGGTCGCGCACGCGGCTCAGCGGAGCGGTGGCGTGTTCGGCAATCAGCGCCTCGCAATAGGCGATGGCATCCTCGCGCAGGCGGCCTTCCTCGGCCAGCTTGTCGATCAGCCCCAACTCCAGCGCCTTCTTGGCCCCGATCGGCTTGCCCGAGGTGATGATGTCCAGCGCCGCTTCCACGCCTACCAGACGCGGCAGGCGCTGCGTGCCCCCGGCCCCCGGTAGAACGCCCAGATGCACTTCCGGCAGGCCCACCTTGGCCGACGGCACAGCGATGCGGCGGTGACAGGCCAGCGCGGTCTCAAAACCACCGCCCAGCGCCGTGCCGAAAATCGCGGCCACGACCGGCTTTTCGCGGTTCTCCAGTTGGTCGAACACATCGTTCAGACCCGGCTCCTTGAACGGCTGGCCCAGTTCGGAAATGTCGGCACCGGCGAAGAAGGTGCGCCCCGCACAGGTCAGGACAATGCCCTTCACCTGATCATTGGCCAGCAGGTCTTTCAGCCCGTCATTCAGCGCCACACGCACCGCATGACCCAGAGCATTCACTGGCGGGCTGTCGATGGTCAGAATCCCGACCTGACCCACAACCTCGACCGAACCAACTGAGCTCATCGCCCTTCTCCCTCACCCTGATTTCGACGCGACTCTTCTTCGTCGCTTGCATAATCGAACTGACATAGATCGCCGGTCTTCGCAACGCCCGTCGGGGCGTTCAAGACAGGGCGAAAGCCGCGCACGCAGCCTCCGCCCCGTTTGGCCTTAGCGCGGAGCCATACGGATGGCGCCGTCGATACGGACGTCCTCGCCGTTGAAGTACGGGTTACGCACCATCTCGAGCGCCAGCGAGGCATATTCCTCGGGATTACCCAGACGCTTCGGATGCGGCACACTGGCCGCCAGCGCCGCCTTCACATTCTCAGGCGCCGCGTTCATCAGCGGGGTGTTGAAGATACCCGGCAGGATGGTGTTCACGCGGATCGCCTCGTTCATCAGGTCACGCGCGATCGGCAGGGTCAGACCCACAATGGCGGCCTTGGATGCGGTGTATGCCGCCTGCCCCATCTGGCCGTCCTCGGCCGCGACCGAGGCAGTGTTGATGATGACGCCGCGCTCGCCATCCTCCATCACGTCCAGCGACAGCATGCCCTGCGCCGACTTGGCCGCGCAGCGATAGGTGCCGACGAGATTGATCTGGATGATCTGGTTGAAGGCCTCGATCGGGAAATGCTTGGCTTCGCCCGTCTCGCGGTCGCGCCATGCGGTCTTATAGGCATTACCCGTACCGGCGCAGTTGATCATGATGCGCTCCTGCCCATGAGCCGCACGCGCTTTCTCAAAACCGGCATCGACCGAGGCCTCGTCGGTAACGTTCACCTTGCAGAAAACGCCGCCGATTTCCTTGGCCACGGCCTCGCCCAGTTCTTCGTTCAGATCGAAAAGCGCGACCTTCACGCCCTGCGCCGCCAGCGCCCGCGCCGTGGCTGCACCCAGCCCGCTTGCACCACCGGTCACAACCGCAGCCTGTCCCTGAAACTTCATCGCATTCCCTCCGCTTGGACGCGCTTACAGCGCCTCTATAATGGTGACATTGGCCAGACCGCCGCCTTCGCACATGGTCTGCAGCCCGTATCTCTTGCCCCGCGCCCGCAGCGCGTGGATCAGGGTGGTCATCAGCTTGGCCCCCGTCCCGCCCAGCGGATGGCCCAGCGCAATCGCACCGCCATTGACGTTCAGCTTGGCAGGGTCCGCCCCCACCGCCTTGGCCCACGCCATGGGGATGGAGGCAAAGGCCTCGTTGACCTCGTAAAGATCGATATCGTCGATGCTCAGGCCCGCCCGCTTCAGCGCCAGCTTGGTCGCATTCAGCGGCGCTTCCAGCATGATAACGGGGTCTTCGCCGAAAACAGTCATCTGATGCACACGCGCCAGAGGCTGCACGCCCAACTGCTTCAGACCGCGCTCGTTGACAACCAACAGCCCCGCCGAGCCATCGCACATCTGGCTGGCATTGCCCGCCGTGATCGCCCCGCCTTCCATGAGCGGCTGCAAGCCTGCCAGACCTTCCAGCGAGGCATTGGCCCGCACGCCCTCATCGGCGTCGTGACGGACGGCATTGCCTTCCCTGTCCACGCCATCCAGCACAAGGATCTCGTCCTTGAAGGCCCCGCTCTCGATGGCGCGGGTCGCCTTCTGATGGCTCTCCAGCGAGAACTGGTCCATCGCCTCGCGGCTAAAGCCGTGCTTTTCGGCAATCGCCTGCGCGCCGTTGAACTGGCTCCACACCACGCCCGGATAACGCTTCTCCATCCCCGGCGAGGTCGAGCCCCCCAGACCGGCCTTCAGCGACAGCGTTAGCGGCGATCCCATCGGCACGCGCGTCATGCTCTCCACGCCCGCCGCGACCACCACATCCATGGTGCCGCTCATCACGGCTTGAGCCGCAAAATGCAGCGCCTGCTGCGATGACCCACACTGGCGGTCGATGGTTACGGCGGGAACGCTTTCGGGCAGTTTGGACGACAGCACCGCATTGCGCCCGACCGAGTTGGACTGCTCGCCGCCCTGCGACACACAGCCCATGATCACGTCCTCGATCAGGGCCGGATCAATGCCGGAGCGCACCACCAGCTCATCCAGAACCGCGCCCGCCAGATCGGCCGGATGCCATTCGCGCAAACGCCCGCCCTTGCGGCCGCCCGCCGTGCGCACAGCCGATACGATATAGGCCTCGCCCATCGCTCAAATCCCCGAAATCAGTTGGAAACCAGCGCCGACAGACGCTGACGGATAAGCGCCTCGGCCTCGTCGATGATGCGGTCGACCAGCTCCTGCACGCTCGGCACATCGTGGATCAGGCCCTGCACCATGCCGGCGGTCCAGATGCCGTGCTCGGTGTCACCCGACGCCAGACCTTCCTTGCCGCGCACGCCCTTCACCAGATGCGCCACATCCTCGAACGGACGGCCTTCCTTCTCGGCGGCGATGACCTGCTGGCTGATGGCGTTCTTCGCCACGCGGGCCGAGTTGCGATAGGTGCGGAAGATGATGTCGGTGGCCCGTTCATCATTGGCGACCATGGCCTGTTTGAAAGCGTCGTGGATCGGCGCTTCCTTGGTGGCACAAAAGCGTGTGCCCATGTTCACGCCGTCTGCGCCCAAGGCCAGCGCCGCGACCAGACCGCGTGCATCGCCAAACCCGCCCGACGCCAAAATTGGCACTGACAGCTTGTCCGCCGCCGCCGGAATAAGGATCAGGCCGGGAATATCGTCCTCGCCCGGATGCCCCGCACACTCAAAGCCGTCGATAGAGATGGCATCCACCCCCATCCGCTCGGCCGACAGGGCATGCCTGACCGCCGTGCATTTGTGGATGATCTTCACCCCATGGATCTTGAAGTGGTCGATGTGCTCCTGCGGCTTGTAACCCGCCGTCTCGACCACCTTCACACCGCTCTCGATGATGGCCGCGCGATACTCGGCATAGGGCGGCGGATTGATCGACGGCAGGATGGTCAGGTTCACCCCGAACGGCTTGTCCGTCATCTCCCGTGTACGGGCGATCTCCTTGGCCAGCGCCTCGGGCGTCGGCTGGGTCAGGCCCGTCAGGAAGCCCAGCGCCCCCGCATTGGCCACCGCCGACACCAGCTCCGCCGTGCCGACCCACTGCATCCCGCCTTGCGCAATAGGATGCTCGACCCCGAAGGCCTCGGTAAATCGCGTTTTCAGCAAGGCGTCCCTCCAGCGAGTGGAAAACTAATTGATCAGTGAATATTAAGGCCGGATACCGCTACGGAAGGCAAGCCAATTTAATCGTACGATTGAATTTACTGCCTCCCCTATGCGATTCAGCGATATTCCGGCTCGTCGGCCCACGGATAAAAGTCGGGCATGTCGCCCGAAACCGTCTGCGGCCATACCGCCGGACGCTTCTCCAGAAAGGCCGCGACGCCTTCCTTTGCATCGGCGCTGCGACTGCGTGACAGGATGCCCCGACTGTCGATCTGGTGCGCCTGCATCGGATGGTTGAACCCCAGCCCCTGCCACAGCATCTGGCGGGTCAGCGCCACCGAGACAGGGGCCGTGTTGTCCGCGATCTCGCGTGCGATCCCGCGTGCAACATCCAGCAACTCTTCGGGGGCATGCAGCGAACGGACCAGCCCGCCCTCCAGCGCCTCTTCCGCCCCGAACACACGCCCGCTCGCACACCATTCCATGGCCCGCGAAATCCCCACCACACGGGGCAGGAACCAGCTCGACGCCGCCTCCGGCACAATCCCGCGCCGCGCAAACACCAATCCGAATCGCGCCGTCGTCGAGGCGATCCGGATATCCATCGGCAGGGTCATGGTCACACCCACCCCCACCGCCGCGCCATTGATCGCGGCAATCGTCGGCTTCAACGACCGATAGAGGCGCAGCGTAATCAGCCCACCGCCATCACGCGCCGCCGGATCGGAATAGTTCAGCGACCCGTCGGCATTGACCAGACGCGCCTCGGCGGTCTCGTCCACAAAGCCGCCCGGCCCGCCCGAGATATCGGCCCCCGCGCAGAACGCCCGCCCCTCGCCCGTATAGATCACCACCCTGACCGCATCATCGGCGTCGGTCAGGTCCACCACCTCGATCAATTCCTCGATCATCTTGGGCGTACAGGCGTTCATCTTGTCCGGTCGGGACAAGGTCACCGTGGCGATACCGTCCGCCACCTCGTACTTCAGGGTTTCAAACGGCACGATCAGGCTCCGGTAAACTGGGCTGGACGCTTCTGGACAAAGGCCATCACGCCCTCCACGTGGTCCTTGGTCTGACCGACCTTGCGCTGGGCCACGCGCTCTGCGGACAGGCTGTCGGCAAAGCTGCCGTCCACCGCCGTCCACGCCAGCTTGCGGATTTCGCGCAGCGATGCTGCCCCGCCGCCCAACTGCCCCGCCAAGGCCACCGCCTCGTCCAACAGGCGCTCGTCGGAAACGACACGGTTGATCAGACCCCAGTCCAGTGCCTTGGCCGCCGGAAGACGCTCGGCCAGCAGCATCATCTCCATCGCCCGCACGCGCCCGATCGTCTTGACCAACAGGGCGGTCGAGCCGCCATCCGGCACCAGACCAACCTTGGCAAAGGCCTGCAGGAAATAGGCTTTTTCGCTCGCGATGATCAGATCACCCGCCAGGGCAAAGCTGGCCCCTACGCCTGCTGCCGCACCATTCACCGCAGAAATCCACGGACAGGCCAGCTGCGTCAGGCGCACCATCAAGGGATTGATATGGGTCTCCAACCCGATACCGGCGTCATAGTCCGCCTCGCCAATCCCCGTCAGGCCACCGCCCGCCAGATTGGCTCCCGAACAGAACCCCTTGCCAGTGCCGGTCAGGACCATGGCCCGCGCCCTGGCTTCCACCTGATCCAGCGCCGCCGACAGTTCGTCCATCACCGCCAGCGACACCGCATTCAGCGTCGCCGGATCATTCAGCCGCACAACGGCAACATCGCCGTGCCATTCCAGTTCGACCAGTGCCATGGGGCCCCTCCCTCATTCACGACGGCACATACGCGCCGGACAGGGTCCCATTGCCGCACATGTCACGCGGTTACGTCAATATTATTTGTTCGATTGATTAAACTCTGTCGCGATCAGCGCATCTCGACCGTGCGGCGGCGTACCGACTGCAACATCCGCTCCAGCCGATCGACGAACTTTCTCGGCCGTTTGCGCTCGCGCCGTTCCATATCGGCGGCCCACTGCGCCCACATGGCCGTCATCAGCAAGGGGTGGCGGTCATACTGATGGACAATCGGACTCGCACTGCCGTCAGGGTTCTGGATACGCCCGTCCACGATCCTGAGGCGGCTGGACGGCACCATCCCCAGCGTCGCCACCCGCCCGTGATTGGCCTTCACTTCAGCTTCCAGCAGGTCCAGATGCACCGCCAGATTACAGATCGCCTGATCCGCCCCGAACGCCCCGCCAATCTCCGAGCGCGGAATAGCCCCCAGCATCAGGTTCAGACGACAGAACCGGATCAGATCGCGCCTCGGCCCCACCACCGTGCCCACACAGATGCAGGGCTTGTCCGCCACCATCTCACTCAGGCTCTCGCCCGCCACAGCGCGGATGTATTTCATGTTGAAGCCATGCGCGGCCAACGGCTCGTCGCATTCGGCATAGAACTCCAGCCCCGTCGGCGCAGGGGTCAAAGGGTCGCCCTGAAAAACCACATCGCGCACGTCGGTCAAAAGGGCGTTTCGCACCCAGGGCCGCTGTTCAAGAAGGATAGCCGCGCCCGCAAAGCGCGAAACGACAGGATGAGGGACCCAGTCCACCTCTCCGTCTCTGACGTCCGGCGGATCGACCGCCTCGACATCATGCGATTTCAGAAACGCCCGAAGCTCGGGCTCGTCGTCCACAACAAGGGTGATCGCCCCTTTGTAATGTGAACGCAATGAACGGACGAAGATGGCGATGTCCGCGACGTCGTACCCCGTCGCATATCCCAAAACCAGATCCTGCCCGTCCGCCGCGATAGCTGAGGTAGCCCCCCTCACCTTCGCCAGCGCGGCGGCGAGCCAGCGTAGATACGCTGACTTCACCGCCGGTGAACTCATTTAGCCTCGCATGTAATCCGCAAAACGCTGGAACAGGTACAGGCTGTCCGTCGGCCCCGGAGAGGCCTCGGGGTGGTGCTGTACCGAGAAGACCGGCTTGCCCGTCAGGGCGATGCCGCAGTTGGTGCCATCAAACAGGCTGACGTGGGTTTCCTCCACGCCTTCCGGCAGGCTGGCCTGATCCACGGCAAAGCCGTGGTTCATGGACACGATCTCGACCTTGCCGGTCGTCAGGTCCTTAACGGGGTGGTTCGCGCCGTGGTGCCCCTGATCCATCTTGATGGTCTTGGCACCCAGCGCGATGGCCAGCATCTGGTGGCCGAGGCAGATACCCATGACGGGCTTGCCGCTGGCGACCAGCTTCTTGATTTCCGGCACGGCATATTCGCCGGTTGCCGCCGGATCGCCCGGACCGTTCGACAGCAGAATGCCGTCCGGATTGCGGGCCAGAACCTCTTCAGCAGTCGTATTGGCCGGAACCACAGTGATCTTGCAGCCGGTCGAGGCCAGAGCGCGAAGGATGTTGCGCTTCACGCCATAGTCGATGACCACGACGTTCTTGTCGGTGGCGTCCACCTTGGCAAAGCCTGCCGGCCATTCCCACTCGCCCTCGTCCCATTCAAAGGCCTGAAGGGTGGTGGCTTCCTTGGCGAGGTCCAGACCGACCAGACCCGACCAGTCGCGCGCCTTGGCGACCAGGGCGTCGATGTCGAACTTGCCTTCCGGATCGTGGGCGATGACGGCGTGCGGCGCACCCTTGTCGCGGATCAGCTGGGTCAGGGCGCGGGTGTCCACGCCGGCCAGCGCCACGATGTTGCGCGACTTCAGCCATGCGTCGAACGAACCGCCCGAACGCCAGTTGGCCGGCTCGGTCGGCACGTCGCGGAAGACTGCGCCCACAGCCGCCTTGCCAGCGACTTCCGTCACCTGCTCGATGTCCTCGCCGTTCACACCGACATTGCCGACGTGCGGGAAGGTGAAGGCCAGAATCTGGCTCATATAGGACGGGTCGGTCAGGATCTCCTGATAACCGGTCATGGCGGTGTTGAAGACCACCTCGCCCAGCGCCGATCCGGTAGCACCGGCACCGACGCCCGAAAGCACCGTGCCATCAGCCAGAACGAGAACACCCGTCGCACCGGACAAAATCTTGGACGTCATGGCACGGGCTCCTAAAGCGGGGAAAACAGTAGATAAACGGCGGGGTCACTAAGAACTATGCGGGCCACGGTCAACCCGCCTTCTGTCTTATCCCTCTATGTTATCCAGTTTCGTGTCATTGGTGCGGCCAACCCAGCACCAGGCCAGCGAAGTCAGTGCGAAGAAGGCCAAGCTTGGCAGGACATAGTCCCCGGCCGCCGCGACCACCGCAAAGAACGAGAAAATCAGCCCGCAAACGCCGACGAGACGCCACGTCCAGCTGTTGGAAATCGTCAGCAGCGACATCGAACAGACGGCATAGAGCACCAGCGTCAGAACCGACGTCACCCCGATCAGCATCTCGAACTGTTTGCCAAGGCTGGGCTGCACGCTGATCAGCACCAGAACGCTCATCAGAACACCCATCATCAGCGGATTGGTCCACGGGGTCTTGCCCTTGACCTTGCCGCCGAACAGACGCGGCAGCCAGCCGTTCTCGGCAGCGGCACGCGCCGTCTCGCCGCCCGTCATGGTCCAGCCGACAATGGTGCCCGTCGTCTTGATGACCGCACAGGCCGCCACCAGGCCCGCGACCGAAGCCCCCATCACCCGCGCCACCAGATCGGCAAACGGGCTGGTCGATTCCGCCAGCACGCCGGCAGGAATCACGCCGAACACCGCCACACAGGCCAGCACATAGATGACAAAGGCCAGCATCACGCCCGCTACCGAGGCCAGACCCACATCACGCGCCGGATTGCGAACCCGCGACGTCAGGGCCGCCGCACTCTCCACACCCAGAAACGCCCAAAAGATGATGGCCAGCGACGCCGGAACCGACTTGGTCAGCGGTTCGCCCGACGGGCTCCAGCTGGCAGCGAACACCTCCGGCTTGAAGGCAATAGCCCCTGCAATAATGGCCAGAACGATCGGCACCAGACCCAGCACAAGGCTCAACGCCCCGAAGCGCGCCGCCGACTGCGTACCGCGCGCATAGATGGCCGTGGTGATCCAGATGATGGCCAGATTGGCCACCGCCCCCCACACCGGCTCCTTCAGAACCGGAAAGAAGAAGGCCAGATAGCCGACCGCAGCCACGGCTACGGCCACATTGCCAACCACACAGGCCGCCCAATAGAACAGCCCCGCCTGATAACCGAGGAAACGCCCCACACCGGCCGAGGCGAAATCGGCCAGACCGCCCGCCTTGGGCAGATAACGACCCAACCCGCCGAACATCAGCGCCAGCAGGACCGCACCCACACCACACACCACCCAACCGACAAGGCTGGAACTGCCCGTCGGCGCAAGGGTCACCGGCAGCAAATAGACTCCGGACCCGATCATATTGCCCGCCACGACAAGGGCGGCAACGGCCCAACTCAGGCGGCGGGTGTTATCGGAAGGCAAGGCATCAATCTGGCTCATAGCTCGCCCTTACCGTGTTTTTGTCGCCTCGTCGCTATTCGCCGTTTGTCGGCACCCCCCGCCTCGCGCATAGAGTGGCTCAACATTGTCTTAGACCGAACGCCCATCATGCCCATCACCACCCTTGGCCTCGATGCCGACGACACCCTCTGGCACAACGAGACCATCTTCCGCCTCAGCCAGAAACGCTTTGTCGACCTGTTGTCCGACCACGCCGACGAGCCGGTTATGATGGAGCGCCTCGCCTCGACCGAGCGCCGCAACCTGCGCCTCTACGGCTACGGCGTAAAAGGCTTCACCCTGTCGATGATCGAAACGGCAATGGAGCTGTGCGACGGCGAGGCCCCCGCCTACATCATCCGCGAGATTCTGGCCGCAGGCCGCGAAATGCTGAACCACCCGGTCGAACCGCTACCGGGTGTCGAAGAGGCCGTGGTCGAACTGGCCGGACAATACCGCCTCGTCCTGATCACCAAGGGCGACCTGATCGACCAGGAACGCAAACTCGCGGCCTCGGGTCTGGGCGAGCATTTCTCCGCGGTCGAAATCGTGTCCGAAAAGGACCGCGCCACCTATGAGAGAATCTTCGAACGCCACGGCCTTCGCCCCGAACAGACCGCCATGGCCGGCAATTCCATGAAGTCGGACGTCCTGCCCCCGATCGAGGCGGGCGCATGGGGCATCCACATTCCCTACCACATCACCTGGGCCCACGAACTGGCCGACGCCCCCGAAGGCCACCCCCGCTACGTCAGCCTCGCCAACATCGGCGAACTCCCCAACTGGCTCCGCCATATAGAATAGAAAGTCCTCTCAATATAGCCAAGCTTAGAACAATCTTGGCTATACAACGGTCATAAAAGTAATGGTAAAGCTTAGACACAATATAGCCTTAATTACTTCAATTCCGTAACATGATTGCCACAACTTCACATTGAACACTCATAGTTGACACATTTAGAATACGGCTCAGCTTGACCTAAGTCGTAGTTAAAAAGCCTTTGGAAAACCTAGGTTCGATTACCTTCAGGCTTTCAAAAGGCTTCCCCCAACTATGCGTAATATTCGTATCCACCTTCTGGCAACGACCGTCCTCGCAGGCGCTCTGGCCGCGACCGGTGCTACCGCACAAACCGCGCCCGCCCCGACCGGCCAAGACCAAGCGTCCGATCTCGGCGAGATCGTTGTCACCGGTTCGCGTATCCGTCGTAACGTCGCCAACGCCCCGACCCCGCTGATCCAGGTTTCCCAAGAAGAAATCCTGTCGACCGGCCAAACCAGCGTCATCGACTATCTGGCGACCATTCCGGCCCTGTCGAACTCGCAAGTTCCGTCCGACACCACCGGCTCGTCGCTGAACACCGGCGGCCTGTCGCTGGCCAACCTGCGCTCGCTGGGTGCCGGCCGCACCCTGACCCTCGTTGACGGCCGCCGTCACGTCGGTTCGTCGGGTGGCGAACTGTCTGTCGATATCGACGCCATTCCCCGCCTGCTGATCCAGAACGTCGAAATCATCACCGGCGGTGCATCGTCGGTTTACGGTGCCGACGCCGTCTCGGGCGTGCTGAACTTCATCCTCAAGAAGGATTTCGAAGGTCTCGAGATCGACGCCAACTACGGCCAGATCAACGACAACGGCGAAGCCACCCGTCGCGTCTCGGTGCTGGCAGGCAAGAATTTCTTCGACGACCGCCTGAACATCTATGGCCACGCCGAGTACGAAAAGGTCGATGAAGTCCAGTCGCTGGACATCGACTGGATCCGTCGCGCCCCGATCCGCCTGGGTGTGGATGCCGACCCGAACTCGGCTGTCTATGACGGCATCACCGATGCCCAACTGTTCTTCGGCGTGAACCGTCTGGACATCCTGCCTTGGGGTCAGACCACCCTGGCCAACCTGCAGCAGCCTTCATCACTGGCCAATCCGAATGTGGCCTACCAGAACTGCTTCCCGGGCGGTGGCTTCAGCTACGCGGCCAACTGCTACGGCATCATGCCGGGCAAGACCTTTGTGTATGACGGCGCAACCGGCCGCCTGGCAAACTTCGGCCAGCGCGTCGGCAACACCGGCATCAACCGCCCGTACAACATCGGCGGCGACGGCATGCCGCTGGGCGAGGTCGCTGGTTACAGCCGTATCCCGGAATCGGAATCGCAGCGCTATCAAGTCGGCCTGAACTTCCGTCTTACCGACTCGGTCAACTTCCACGCTTCGGCCAAGTATGTGACCGAAGACACCTATATGCGCGGCCAGCCGACCTTCTTCGATATCGACCTCGATAACGATTCCTACGCCGCCAACGACACCAACTCGATCTGGGGCACCTCGGCCTTTGACCTGCGCTGGGATGACAACGCCTTCCTGCCGCAGAACATCAAGGACGCCATCGCAGCCAACCGCATCGACATCTATGCACCGCCGACCGCTGGTGCACCGGGTCAGCTGATCGAATCGCGCGCCCTGCCGCTCGCCCGCCACTCGCTGTTCGGTCCGGATCGTTCGCAGACCAACTCGCGTGAGCTTCAACGCTACGTCGTCGGCTTCAACGGCAGCCACGGTCAGCTCGGCTTCATGAAGTCGATCGACTGGGACATCGGTTATACCTACGGCAAGGTCGAGGTCGAGAACATCGAACGCGCTGTCGACACCCAGCGCATGGCACTGGCCGCCGACGCGGTCTTTGACACCGCTGGCGTCCTCGGCACGCCCGGTGCCATCGTCTGCCGCTCGACCCTGCTGAACGCCCAGGGCCTGCCGGTGGCCGACAAGCATCGCGGTGGCGATCTGAACGACACCGAATACGGTCGCCAGTCGCTGGCCGAATGTACCCCGCTGAACGTCTTTGGCGCTGGCAACCAGTCGGCCGAAGCCCTTCAATACGTCGACGCCTTCGTCCGCGTCGAAGAAATGAACGAACAGCACCAGGCCATCGCCTCGATGTCGACCGAGCTGTGGGACCTGTGGGGCGCTGGCAACATCGGCTTCGCCTTCGGCGGTGAGTACCGCAAGGAAACCACCTCCGCCCTTGGCCGCTCGTCGACCGCTGGCGACCGTCTGCTGTTCCTGAACACCGGTGCCGACTTCCCGGAAGTCAGCTATGACTCCAAGGAACTCTTCACCGAGCTGTCGATCCCGCTGTTCCGCGACAGCCGTCTGGGTCAATACGCCGAGCTGAGCGGTTCGTACCGCTGGGCCGACTATTCGACCGTCGGTGACGTCGACGTCTATGGCGTCAACCTGGTCTACCGTCCGATCCCGGACATCACCTTCAAGACCTCGTTCAACACCTCGGTCCGCGTCCCGAACCTGGGCGAAAACTTCTCGCCCTACGGCCAGACCTTCGCCAACAGCTTCGTTGACCCGTGCGCTACCGCCAACATCGTCGCTCTCGACGACCAGGCCAAGAAGGCGAACCGTATCAAGAACTGTACGGCACTGGCTGCCGAACAGGGCCTGAGCTTCGACTTCGCCGGCGCCACCGACACCAACGTCGACGACTTCCGTCCGAACTACACCTCGGGCATCGCCGGCGTATCGGGCGGCAACCCGAACCTGCAACCGGAAGAATCGGAATCCTTCACCTTCTCGACCGTCCTGCAACCGCGCTTCATTCCGGGCCTGACCCTGTCGCTGGATTACTATGACATCCGCATCGACAAGGTCATTGCCTCGGTCTCGGCTGCCGGTGCTGCTGCCAACTGCGTCGACGGTGCCGAACTGAACATGGACGCCTGCTCGACCATCTTCCGCACCAACCCGGACATCCCGTTCGGCATGGGGGCACCGTCGGGTGACCCTATCGGTGGCTTCATCCAGCGCTCGTTCAACTACGCCGCGCTGGAAACCAAGGGCCTGGACTTCGGTGCATCCTACAGCTGGGATACGGCTGACTGGGGCAAGAACTGGGGTCGTTTCGACTACCGCCTGAACGGTGGCTACCTGATCGAACAGCGCCAGTACCTGAACGAAGCCGATCCGGGCGACTACGATGAACTGGCCGGCAGCGTCTTCTACCCGCGCGTCCGTCTGACCTCGTCGCTGACCTGGAAGCCGGATGACCGTTGGAACATCAACTGGACCGCTGACTGGCAGACCGCACAGAACATCGTCCGTCCGCGTGACTTCGTGAACAACGCCGACAGCCGTCTGGGCGACCAGCTGGATACCGGCAACTTCACCCGTCACGACATCACCGTCCGCTACCGCGTGCGTGATGACCTGACCCTGCGTGCCGGTGTGGTGAACGTGTTCGACGCTGAACAGCGCGACATCCTGGGCACGACGATCAACTCGAACTTCGACCCGTACGGTCGTCGCTTCTTCGTCGGCCTGAACTTCAAGCCGTTCTAATCCCGACAGTCATCTGACTGACACCTTTACGGGCGGTCCCTTTACGGGGGGCCGCCCTTTCTTTTGGCCACACCACAGACACACTTCCCCACCGCTCGGTCCCCCAAAACCCACATTGGTCGGGTTTTCCCCGTTCGAGCGATGTTTGCCCCTTGCCGTCAGGGTCAGGCGTCTCTAAACGGGCCGCTTAACCGACAACCCAAACGGACCGGCCCGCGAGGAAGCTCGTGAGTCCGGTTTGTCGTGCGCGTGGAGACCTTCGCTGTACTCAGATCAAAGCCATGAGGAAAAGGACGCCATGGTGCGCGCCGCTCTCGCCGAAAAAGGCGACAGCGGGATCACGCCGCGCCACACCCTGTTCTATTTCTATGGCGACGAGGATCTGCACGGCGATCTCTGCGAAGTCGCGCGCCGTGCCGGGTTTCTGACGCGGGGCCAGGGCGATATGACCGTCCTGGAAACAACCATGCCGGTCGACGAGGCGTCCTTCGCGCCTGTGTCGGCCATGATGCAATCCTGGGCCGCGGCCTTCCAGCTCGACTACGAGGGCTGGGAGTGCGTGGTCGTGAACTGAGTAGACGCCGATGCCCAAGCGTACAGACATCCAGTCCATCCTGATCATCGGCGCTGGCCCGATCGTTATCGGCCAAGCGTGTGAGTTCGACTATTCGGGCGTACAAGCCTGTAAGGCGCTGAAGGCCGAGGGCTACCGCGTCATTCTGGTGAACTCGAACCCGGCCACCATCATGACCGACCCGGAGGTGGCCGACGCCACCTATATCGAGCCGATCACGCCGGAAATGGTCGAAAAGATCATCGCCAAGGAACGCCCCAACGCCCTCCTGCCGACCATGGGCGGCCAGACCGCGCTGAACACGGCACTGGCGCTGGAATCCTCGGGCGCGCTGGCCAAATATGGCGTTGAGATGATCGGTGCCAAGGCCGAGGTCATCGACAAGGCCGAAGACCGCCAGAAATTCCGTGACGCCATGGACAAGCTGGGCCTCGAGAGCCCGCGTTCGCGCGCCATCCACCACATCGACGAAGCCGACGACGCCCTGGCCTTCGTCGGCCTTCCGGCCATCATCCGCCCGTCCTTCACCCTCGCCGGTACCGGCGGCGGCATCGCCTATAATGTCGAGGAGTTCCACGAGATCGTGGAGCGCGGCCTCGACCTGTCGCCGACCACCGAAGT
>NZ_CAMZFB010000059.1 GCF_947305955.1 uncultured Brevundimonas sp. | reverse complement strand
ATTCGGCATGGTGCGGATCACCTCGCGCACATCCTCGGCGGCCTTGAAGGTGGCGATGCCGGAGACCGAGAACCAGGCTCCCATTTCCCGGGCAATATCCGCCAGTTCCTGACCACTTGTGTAGCAGTGCATGAGAAATTTGAACGGCCCCTTGGCCATTTCTTCCTTCAGGATTTGGGCACAGACCTCATCGGCCTCGCGGGTATGGACCACCAGCGGCAGACCCGTCTCGCGCGCGGCGATGATGTGCTGGCGGAAGACCTCGGCCTGGATACCGCGCGGGCTGAAGTCATAGTGGAAATCCAGACCGCACTCGCCAATCGCCACCACACGGTCGCGCTGCGCCAGCTCGATCAGGGTGTCGGCCTTCAGGTCCGCATAATCCTTGGCCTCGTGCGGATGGACGCCCACCGTGCACCAGATGTCCGGATTGTTCATGGCGATGGCGTGGGTCGCCTCGAAGGTGGACAGCTTGTCCGAGATTTCGACCATCATCTGCACGCCGGCCTCGCGGGCGCGGGCGATGACCTCGTCGCGGTCCTCGTCGAATTGGGGGGCGTGAAGATTGACGTGGCTGTCGATCAGCATGTTCAGGCAGACGCTTTCGTACGCGCGATATCGGCCAGCGCACCGGCCAGCACATCGCTCTTGTCCATATTCAAACCGGCGGCACGCTCTGGCAGTTCCGACAGGCGCACCCAAAGCTCGGCCCAGCGCGCGCCTTCGCGCCCGCCCGCCTCGGTGGCGCGACGCTTCACGGCGGCGATCAGGCGATCCATCAGGGCCTCGAAACGCGCGGCCCCTTCACTACCCCGGAAGCTGTCGGAAACGGCCATCTGTTCGGCACGGTCCACTGCCGGACCTTCGACCCACAGGCGGGCGATCTGGTCCATCTCGAACAGCGGCCCGCTGGCCAGGCTGAGCGCCGCGCCCGGAGAGCCACCGGCCATGGAGGCTGCCAGTTCGGCATCATCCCACGACACGCCACTGCGCGACTGCACCAGCTCGGCCAGTCGGTTCTCCGGCCAGATGGGGAAGCTCAGACGGCGGCAGCGCGAGCGGATCGTCGGCAGCAAACGCCCCGGCGCATGGGTCACGAGGAACAGCACACCGCTTTCAGGTGGTTCCTCAAGAATCTTCAGCAAGGCATTGGCAGCATTGACGTTCAAATCATCCGCCGCATCGATGATGGCGACGCGGTGCTTGGCTTGTGACGGGCTCTTGGAGAAGAACTCGGGCAGTTGCCGCGCCTGCTCGACCGAGATCGCCTTCTTGGTCTTGCCGCCATCTACAATCCGTTCCAGCACCAACAAATCAGGATGCGCCTGCGCCGAAACCAGACGGCTGACAGGGTCATGGGCCGAAGCGCCCAGCGGGCCTTTAGACGGATCGGGTGCAGCCCCCAACAGTCGACGCGCCGCACGATAGGCAAAGGTCGCCTTGCCGATCCCCTCTACCCCGCACAGCAGCCAGGCATGGTGCAGCCGCCCGCGGGAAAGAGCGTCCAGAAAGGCCTCCTCGGCCTTGGGGTCAGGGATCAGTTCGTACCGGTCGCGCGGATGCTCGCTCAAAGCAGCCGCTCCTCCACCACGGCCCACAGCCGCTCGGCAACCTCTTCGACCTCGCCGGTAGCGTCCAGCACCACACAACGTTCGGGATGGCGCACGGCCACCTCCAGGAAGCCTTCACGAAGCTTCTGGTGGAAGGCCAGGCCCTTGCTCTCGAAGCGGGTTTCGAAAAGCCCACGGCCGAAGGCGCGTTCAAGCCCCACCTCGACCGGAATATCGAACACCACGGTCAGGTTCGGCTGGTTGTCGCCAACGACATGCAGGTCCAGCGCCTCGATCAGGCTTTCGGGCGCACCCCCGCCTGCGCCCTGATAGGCACGGCTCGAATCGGCAAAGCGGTCGCACACGACCCATTTGCCCTCTTCCAGCGCAGGCAGGATCTTGCGCTCCAGATGGTCGGAACGCGAGGCGTACATCAGCAGGGTTTCGGTTCGCGCCGACCACCGCTCCGCATCGCCGGATACCGCAATGGCGCGGATTTCCTCGGCTCCGGGCGATCCGCCCGGCTCCCGCGTCTGAACGACGTCGATACCATGCTCGCGCAGGCGCTCGGCCAGCAGGCGCGCCTGCGTGGTCTTACCGGCACCTTCGCCGCCCTCGAATGTAATGAATCTGCCTCGCACCGGCGCACAATGGCGGCGCCCGTCGGGGATGTCACCCCGATTTAGTCGGCTATCAACAGGGCTTCGGCAAAACCACGTGCAACGATGGCCTGTCTGGCCTGCTCGGCTTGCGCCTGATCAGTGAATGATCCCGTCACCACGCGATAAAGTGTGCGTCCGTTGCGCTGGAAACTTTCCACAACCGTATTGCCGCCCAGACGCCTTGCGACACCATCGGCAAAGGCCTGTTCGTCAAAGGCAATCACCTGAACACGATAGCGCGGCTGGGCTACGACCGCTGGCGGATTGACCGGCGCAGTAACCGTTACTGCTGGTGGCGGTGCGCTCAGCGGCGCATCGCGCGGCGGCATCACCGGCGGCAGGGCCTGCTGCGGGATCGGAACAATGGAGCGGGTTGATGAGCGCGGGGGCGGCGCTTGTGTCCGTGGCTGCTCGCGAACCACCTCGTTATAGGGTCGCGCCGTCGATGAAGGTACCGGAGCCGGACTTGGTGCTGTCGCAGGCGCAGGCGAGCGACCACCGCCCCCCGTCAGCACCGCGCCACCACCACTGCGCGGTGCAGGTCCGGCATACCGCACCCTCACCTCTCCTACGCCGCGCTCCAGCAGGCCCAGAGCCTCAGCTGCTCCGCGCGAGAGGTCGATGATGCGGTTATCAACGAACGGACCGCGATCATTCACCCGCAACAAGACCCGACGCCCATTGGCCGTGTTCGTCACCTCAACCATGCTGGGCAGAGGCAGGGTTTTATGCGCGGCCGTCAGGGCGTGCATGTCGAACCGCTCGCCCGACGACGTGGACCGACCGTGATGGTATTGCCCGTACCAGGACGCCATACCGGTCTCGTCATAGTTCGGCTGTTCCGCAGGCCGATAGGTGCGGCCTCTGACCGTATAGGGGCGCATGGTCCCCGAAACGATCGGTGCCGGATCGGTGACAACCGGAATATCCCGCAGCGGACCACCCTTGCCGCCCGAACTGGCGCACGCCGTCAGGGTCAACGCCGCCGCGATCACACTCGCAGCGCGCACAAGATTTGCGGCGCGCGTTTCCGGCGCAATGGCCTTGCGGGACCTGTGGTTCGGTTCGGTAACAACGGCGGCGAACTGCATACCACTATAAGGCCAGCAGCAGCTTCCAATATGGTTAACGCCGATTATCCCTTTTCCCTATTGGGTTCTCGACATCTTGCGGCTATTCACCCGTTCAAGTCGCACCGGAATCGCTCGGATCCGGTTCAGACACGGAAGAGTGGCCGAGCGGTTTAAGGCACCGGTCTTGAAAACCGGCGTAGGTGAGAGCCTACCGTGGGTTCGAATCCCACCTCTTCCGCCACAAACTCAGAAAAATCAGATACTTAATCATGCAGATGGCACGCTTACCTGAAACCATGATTCCGAATGGGGTGCCACAACCCCTGCGCGGATGTGGCGTTGGCTCGAACGTGTCGTTAATCGCGCTCCACGGCTTCGCGGCGGGCAGGACGGGCCGTAAAGGCGAATACCCCGACCAGCGCGATTAGAGGCCAGATCAAATCGAGCAGCCGGAGGCGGATGTTTCGTGCCGCCTGCACGCTCTGGCGGGCCGCCGTCTGCAGGACTTCCCGATCCATGACATAGCCGGTGTAGCCCTTGGAGGGTTGGCTCGCGGCGGGCGCAGAGAGCGGCGCAGCGACTGGCGGAGGGGCGGCTGGTGCCTGCGATGGCAGGTCGAGTTCGCCACGTTTCGAGGATGCGTTCGATCTGATGCCGTCAAGTTCCGCCGCAAACGATCGCAGCTCGTCTGCGGCCTGTTTGATGGAGCGGCCCATTGCGGATTCAAAGGCGTCCTCCGCCTTCGTGATCGCTTCGGCATCCACGCCTGCTGCCTGTGCTTCGTCGAGGACGTATTCCAGCAGCCGCGCATTGCCACAGCTGACTTCCGTGCAGTTCACACCATGCTGGTTCACACTGGCGAGATATTCCTGAAGCAGTTTACGGCGGGTCTCGGCATCCGCATTCCAGCCCCCCTTGCGGATGGTTTCGATCATGCGCGCGGTGATGTCCTGATAGGCATAGGGGGACTGGCTTTCGAAAAAGGCCTTCATGCCTAGATCGTGCTTGTCCTGCACATAGGTCTCGAACGTCTCGGACCACATGGCGTCATCGACCGTGTCGGCCACCGTCGCTTCCCAGCCCCAGAGGTATTCGACGAACTCGCGGATGGCCCCTGCCCCCGCATAGCCTTCGCCCTGCATGCCGCGTATCCAGTTCGGATTGACGTACCGCGAGCGGAACTCGCTGCCGATAAAGGCGTGGATGTCGGTCATGGCCACGCGGTCGGGGTCGCGTGTGTTGGTGATCATCAGTTCGGGTGCATGGCCGTCCTTGCTGACGGAGCGGATCGCCGCCGATAGCCCGCCCATGTACATGTACATGTCGTCGTTATCGAGCGCGCCATAGAGGGTGGTCGAGCTGGAGTGGATGACTGTGTCCGTATCGGCCAGCACCAGCCTGAACACATCCGGCATGGCATAGCCCCAATAGCCCGCCCCATAGGCGTGACCCATCTTGCTGATGTAGTCATTGGCCATTCCGCCGTCGCTGTCCCACGATCCGCTGTTCGCGGCGATGGCCGAGGTGTTCAGATTGAACTGGCCCGGCGGCTCGTCAAAAATGCGAACCGACGCCATACGGTCGGCGTCTGCCTCGGCGGTGCCCGAGTCGATCAGGGCCTGACGGATAGTCAGATAGTTGTTGCGGACTGCATTGTCGGCCTCGTCCGCTTCCTTGGCCAGTTGCACAGCCTTATCCAGCAAGCGGGTAAGGTTCGCGAACATGCCCTCCGCCGCAGAAGCAATAACGATGTCCACACGCGGACGGCCCAGCTCGGCACGCGATACGAGCTCGACATCCACGAGCTTGCCACGCGCGTCCCAGACAGGGCGCGTCCCGAGCATATGAAATATCTGCGACTCCAGCACGCCTTCATGGCGCATGGTCTCGTCGCCCCAGATCACGAAAGACACCTTCTGGGGATAGGCACCGTGCTGGCCCATATGGATTTGCAGGAACTCGTCCGCCAGTCGCACGCCCATGTCCCACGCCACGGGCTTGGGCAGTTTCTCCGGGTCAAGGCCGTAGAAATTCTTGCCCGTCGCATAGGCATCGGGATTACGAATAGGCTCGCCGCCCGTGCCACCGCCGACGAACTGACCGCCCAGCATCCGCATCAGGCTTGCCAGCTCTCTGGGGCCAGAGGCACGGATACGGCTCTCGATCTCGTCCGCAGAAATACCGGGCTGGCCAAGCGAGTTTTCTCGATCGACCGAGGCAATGGCGCGCACGGTGCTGGCAATCGCCTCGTCATCGGGCGTGCGCCCGAAGGCATGCATGCCAAAGGGGATGGTCTGAGATTTCAGGCCGAGGAGATAGGACTCCAACTGGTGGATGTCCTCGTCCGACCAATCGGCGCTGGCATCCAGACCCAAATCCTTGGTCAGTCCCATGGCAATCGCCTGATCGCGGGCCTGACGGGCGTAGAGCAGCGCCATTTCGGGGTTCTTGCCCTCGTTGACGCTGTGGTCGTTCAACAGTTCGCTGAGCTTGGCCAAGTCATTGGTCAGGCCACCCTCGACAAAGGGCGGGACCATGTGATCGACGAGAACCGCTGCGCTGCGCCGACGGGCCACCAGTCCTTCGCCCACCACATCGACGTTGTAGATATAGCCGTGCGGCGTGGTGCCGATGAGCGCATCGGAAGCATCCTCTTCCGACAGGCCCACATCCTTGCCGTCCAGCCATTCCAGCGTTCCATGCGTGCCGATATGGACGATGGCATCCGCCCGATAGGCGTGCCGCAACCAACCGTATGCGGCGACATACTGATGGTGCGGGGCCAGATCCTTGGCGTGGTATAGGGCCTGAAGGTTTTCACCCCACCCGCGCGCGGGCTGCGGCGTCAGAACGACATTGCCAAAGCGCAGTACTGGCACAACCATTGAACCGTCAGGCGCGACCATGGGGCCGCTCTGCCCAGCTGGGCCCCAATCCTCGACGATCTTTTCGCGCAGCGGATGGGGAAGCTGGTTCAGCCAATCGGCATACTGGGCGCGGCTGACGCGCACCACATCGCCCTGGGCGATCAGGGCTTCCAGCTCACCCGGTGCGGCACCCATGACGTTTCGCGCACGGTTGGTGATGGCATCCAGCAGTTCAGTAGCCGACGGGATGTTGACGCCCACATCATAGCCTTCGCGCTCAAGCTGGCTCAGGACATTGTGCAGGGTCTCGGCGACGTTCAGATAGCTGGCACCGATGTTCGCCCGCCCCGAGGGATAGTTGTAATAAACGAGGGCGATGCGCTTCTCTGCGTTGGGTTTGCGGCGCAGATTAGCGTGACCCAGCGCCCGCCCCACAGCCGTTTCGACCCGCTCTGTGATCGGTCGGTTGGCCACAACCGTCAGGCCCGTCGTGGCATCGACGACCTTCTCGGATGATGCCACCACCGTGGGGGCGATCGCGCCCGCCAGTTCAGGCACCGCCACATTGAATGTCCCCTCAAACGACGAAAGGCCGTTTGGCGAAGTGCGCCAGTCAGCCTCGCTACGGCCATAGAGGGAAATGGCATTGATGGCCGTGATCCCGACCGACTGCATGACAGTTGAAGAGTTGCTGTCCGCGAACTGGAAGTTCAGCGCCACTGCGGCATCGGCCCGTGGGCGTCCTTCATCATCCACCAGCAATCGCTGAAAGGCGACCGGCCCGGGATATCCGAATACCGGAATCGCCCGTGCGCCACGCCGTTCGATCTCGGCGATGACAGCATCCACCACCGCCATATCGCCCGCATAAAATAAGGCTTTGAAAAAGCCCACGGCGATCGACGGCGCATCCGGCGCGGCTTTGCCGTCTGTGAAGGCCTGAAACGCGTCCCAGCTGGCAAAAACACGCCCGCCATCCGCCGAGGGGTAATAGTAGCCGAAGTCCAGAGAGCGTTCCGGATCAGGCAGGGTAAAGCCCGCGACGCTCGCCGCCGCCAGCGCCTGTTTCATAAGGCCGACGTGGTTCGCAGCGCCCCCGTGGGCCCAATAGGCACTGGCCCGCGCGTCCAGTGTAACGCCCTTGGCCGCAAAGGTTTCGGCGGGGCTCAACCCCTCGCCCACCCCTAGGACAACGCCATCGTGGGAAACGGTGCCAAGGATGTCGGACTGATGGCGGGCATCGAAGGCCGCCAGCAGTTGCTCGTTCATCATATCGAAGACCAGAACGTCGCTGGCCGCCAACGTCTCGGCTGCAACCTGATCGACCGTGCTTTCCGACAGTAGGGTCAGCGAAATCCGCCCCTGAAGATCAGGACGTTCCGCCATAACCTGACGATAGGCCGCCAGCGTCGCCGGCACATTGGTGTCAGAAAAGACAAAGCCCAGACGAATGGTATCGGTCTGCGCGACCGCAGCCGTAATGACTGCCAGCCAGATGCACGCCACAAATGCCAGCAGCCGAACCACGCCTTAGTCCTCCGCCTCATTGGCCGAGGTTTCGGGCACATAGATGATCTGGCCGTTTTCAAGCTGGTAGGCGGTGCCCAGCCGCGTTCCATCGCCGGTGCCGCTGCGGCCAGACATCTTATAGGCTTCGATGGTTTCGCCGCGTTTGACGATCATCTCCTGCCGCCCGTCAGCGTCGGTCCGCACCACCGTGACCTCACTGTCCCGATCAAGGAAGGCGTTCAGTCCGAAGTTCGAGAACAGGGCAATCATCAGCCCCACGATGAAAACGATCGACACGTCGAACAGATTGGCGATGCCCGACAGCGGATCGTCCTCTATCGGCTCTTCCGGCGGGGCCATTTGCAGGAACCGTCCCATCAACGGCTCTCCATCTCGGCTGCGATAACCTCGGCCAGATACCGCATCTGGCGCACAGCGACGTTCAACCCTGCCTGACGGATCGACACCACCACATAGGCCACCGTGCCGACAGCGATGCCGATAATGGTCGTGGTAAAGGCCACGACCATGTGTGCGGCCATCGCATTCAGGTCGCCACCGGACATGGCAGCCAGCGATGCACCCATCGGGATCAAGGTCCCCAACAGTCCGAGGCTGGGCGCGACCTTTACAAGTGCGCGCGGGACATCCAGCGCATGTCGGGCGGCCTCCTCATGCTCGGCCAGAACGTTCTCCAGACCACCGTGCAAAAGCGATCCGGCCCGTCCTTGCGCCTGAACCCCATCGACAAAGCGACGCAGCGGCGCTGGCAGGGCCGACAGCCGTTCTGCATCGGCCCCCAACACAGCCCCGCTGTTGACCCAGCGCTTCACATCAAAGCTTCGCGCCGCCGCCATCCGGCGCACCACATCCGCGCCCGCCAGCCCGACGTGATAGGCCACCGCGATCACACACAGCCACAGCGCCACCATGACCGGAAAGCGCAGGACCTGTCCGACAGCAAACAGCCCGTTCTCCAAAATCCCGAGCAAGCTCATTTACGCCCCCTCATACTCATGCACGCGCCCCCCAATGCCGCGACCATAATGGCCCCGACCACCCAGATCGGTAATGTGTGATTGGCTGCGTCGCTGGCGTTCTGTTGCGCCAGTTGCGCGCCCGATTGCCAGCCATCGACAAGCGCGGGCCAATATCCGACGACCACTGCCACGCCGCTCGCCAGCAAGGTCATGACATCCAAACGCGTGGCATCGGGCCGAGCCAGACGCATCCACGTCAAACCCGCCAGCATGGCCACAAGAAACAGTACCGCCGCCTGCCACCAGACAACGCCAGACTGCACATAGAGGGCGGTGCCCAGACCCGCGCAAATCCCCGCTAGCGTCGCACGCAGCTCGGGTGAAAAAAATCGGGTGGACCAAAGGCTCACGCCAACAAGTAGCGCGATACTCAAGCCCACCCAGTCGGGAGATGGAACCAGATAAAGGCTTACGAACGCGACCACGCCCGCCGCGATTACAAAGAACACGCCACGACGAAGGGTCACGCCCCCGCCCAAAAGGCCGAGGCTGGCCAACATGGCACAAAGCCACACCGCCGATGTCGCGACATTGCCCATCAATAGCGCACCCTGAAGCCCGCATAGGCTGCACGCGGGGCCCCGCGATAGTTGAGGACTTCCTGATATTGCTCGCCGAACAGGTTCTCTACGCGGCCAAAGACCTCGACCCGCTCATTCACCTTCCAGGAGCCCGCGAGGTTGAACAGGACGAAGGACGAAAGGCTCACATTGCGCGCCGGATAGGTGGCAAAATCGGTGTCTATGGACCGACCGTTGTAACGCAGGCTGGCTGTCACCTGCCCCCGACGCGACGGGGAATGGACGGTCAAGTTTGCGCTGGCGATATGAGGCGGACGTCGGATTTCCTCCACCCCGTTTTCGACCGCATCCAGATAGGTATAGCTGGCGTTGAGCCTTGCCCATTCCGCCAGCTGAGCCGCGAACGAAACCTCCACACCTTGCTGACGCGAAACCGTGTCACGGTTGCCGGTAGTGGAACAGCTGGTGGGCGTCGGATCGACGGGCGTGGCGCAGGCCGAAGGCGGCGCATCGTAAACCCCGTAAATCTCGTCCTTCAGCCGCGCGTTGAAATAGGTCACGGCCCATTCGGTCCGCCCAGACTTAATGTCGGCCCCGACTTCCCACCCCTCGGAACGTTCCGGACGCAGATCGGGATTGCCGACAAAGGGATAGGCGCTGGCGTTATAGCCGAACATCTCGGTCTGGCCGGGGTTCTTGATGCCCGATCCCGCCGCCGCCCGAAGGCGCAAGGTGGGCGAGACATGATAGAAGCCATGCAGGCGATGGGTGGTCGCACTGTCGAAACGATTGTTGTCGTCGTGCCGCAGAGCGATCCCCAGCCCCCAGTCGCGATCCTTGCTCAGATCATACTGGGCCACGAGACCAAGCGTGCGGGTGCTGCGCTTGGTGATGTCCGCTCCCCATGGGCTATAGGGCGCGGTGTTCTGAAACGTCTCGCGCTCTATATCGACAGCCGCGTTGAACCGATGAAGCAGCTGGCCCGCTTCGCGTTCATAGCTCAGGACGTAGGAGGCCTTTGAGCGGGTCCCTTCCCCGCCCCCCGTACGGCCAGAAAGCTTGTAGTCGTCGCGTTGGGCTGACACATGCTGGGCCGACACACTATGCGCCCATGCCGAGCCCAAGGGCCGATAATGGGCCGAGATGTCCGCATACAGGCTGCGGATATCGCCATGGGAGCCGGGCGTATCGACGACGTGCCCCGTCAGATAGTCCTGAGCATTGGTGTCGGCATCGGTGCGGGTATAGCGCAAGCCCGCGCTCAGCTTCACCGCATCGCTTAGATCATAGTTGCCGCGCGCCGACACAGATCCAATGTCGGAGCCGATATGTCGCGCGCCATGCGTCGATGTCGGATAGCCGTCACTGTGCTGATAGGCTGCACTCAGGGCAAAGTCGGCCTTGTCCGTTGCGACACCAAGGCGCGCCGCCGCACCAATCGTGCCCATGCTGCCGCCCTCGATACGCAAGGATGCACCAGATACATCCCGCCCCGTCGGGGTGATATAGTTGATGACACCAGCGATAGCGTCCGATCCGTAAAGCGCGCTCTGCTGTCCGCGCAGGACCTCGATCCTTGCGACCTCGTCCGACAGAAGCGTCGCAAAGTCGAACTCGCCCATGAAGGGGTCGGACACCTCTACCCCGTCAATCAGGACCAGGACGTGGTTCGCCTCTGCGCCCCGTACACGGACTTGGGTAAAGTTGCCCGCCGCACCAGAGCGGCCAACGGATATGCCCGGAATGTCGCGAAGGATATCGGTGACCACGCGCGTTTGGCGCTGGCTCAAATCCTCCGGCTGAAGCACGGAAACCGAACTGCCGATCAGATCCGCATCAATGCCCTTGGCGCTACGCGTCGCCATGACCACGACCGGAGCAAGAGAATGGACCTGCTCGGCATCAGCCGCATTCGACACACCGACGACACCGACAGAAGCCAGCAAACACGTCGAAGTCGCTCCTACCACTCTGAACGCAGACATTTCGGCCCGCCCTTCCCACTGGTTAATGGGAGCAGTCTGGCGAGCCATTGAAAGCGCCAAAAGTTATTTACCGTTACGACTGGCGTTACCGCCTCGCACGGACCTGGCCGTTCACACGGACAACTAATTTTTTCTTTCTTGTCAGATTATTATAGGCGTTTTTCTCACCTTCAAACATTCAGCCCCAACGCGTCCATCATCCTAGATTTGCGCCTTAGAAGCGCAGGTTACACCTTGCCTGTAACAGTTACATCTACCGTAATTAACTGACGCCCCTCGCCCTCGCGCGCCATGTTTATGACCACGGCCAAGAGGGGACCACCATGGGACGGCACGACCTATCGATTATCGCCACAGTCACACTCACCTGCGCCATTTCGCTCGGCGCTGCGGCTTGTTCCCAAGCCCCCGCAGCACCGACCGCGGCAGAGCCCGCGCACGACATCAAAACCATGATGCAGATCATCGTGCAGCCGCAGGCGGACGTATTCTGGAAATCCACCGGCACCATATCGGATGCTAACGGCACCCGCGATCTGACCCCCACAACGGACGCGGGCTGGCTGGCCACCCAATCGGCCGTCGCCACCCTCGCCGAGATGGGCGTCCTGCTGAAAAATCCGGCCTACGCAGAAGGCAAGGGAGATGACTGGATTGAATACGCTGACGCCCTGACCAAGATTTCGCTGCGCGCCCAAGCCGCCGCCAAGACCCACAATGCCGAAGCCGTCATGGAAACCGGAAGCGAGATCTACAACGTCTGCGCTGCCTGCCATGCAACCTACCAACCGCCCGTAGAGCCGGAGAAGATCCCCGGCAGCTCGGGCTTCTAAGATGCATAGGGATCACGGATCGGATCGTCGGAACATGGTCAAGCCATCACTCGCAGCCGCCTGCGCCGTCGCAATTATTATGTCGGTCACGGGCTGCTCGGACGCCGGAGGCGCCAAAGGCGACGCCCCTCAAGCCGAGTTGAACGAAGAACAGGTTCGCGGTGCCAAGCGTACAGGCGTTCTCAAAATCGAGACCAGCGCGCCTGCCCCCATCAATGGGCAAAAGGATTATTTCGAGGTCGAGCTGGCTCCGTATGAGTCAGTCGAACTCAAATACGCCGCACCAAAGGATGCCCGCATCGCCTTTCGATGGACCGCTACGGGAAAGGTTCGTTCCGACCTGCACGCAACACCGACCGATGGTGGAGAGGACCTGACCGAAAGCTATAGCATGACCGACGGCACCCAGATGCAGGGCCTTTATACGGCGGCGTTTGACGGCATTCACGGTTGGTATTGGCAGAACCGCACGGTCGATAAGATCACCCTGCGCCTCGAGGCCTCGGGCGGCTTTACAGAGTCCACCCTGATCACCGACAGCAGCTATGAGCACCGCCCTCTAAACCCCAAACCGTTTTCCTAGTTCGCAGGCCAGGCTGGCTGACCGTTACGCGGGGCTTCGGCGACGACTTTAGGGACCAAACCCATAAAGTCCTTGCCGCTGGCCTCGACGATCATCTCGACACCACCGTCAGCCAGTTTGACCTTGCCGATGACAGAGGCATCGGTGACCGCTTGGGCCACGCCGATCAAACCCGCATCGCGCGTCCCCGCCAAAACCGTCAGGCGGTTGCCCTTTGGCCCGATCACGCTGGTGAAATAGCCGAACTCGCGATTGTCGCCCCCCGGCGCACCGGCCCTAGCGCTATCGCTTTGATAGCGTTTTCCCGTCTGCCTATCGGTTAGCTCATCATAGCTGCTGCCGACCTGAAAACGTCCATCGCGGAAGGTGATCGGCTCCAGAGCGTGCAGGCCACTGATGTAGCCGACGTAGATGACGTCATTGTCCCTGAGCATTCGCGGCGTGAAATCCGACGCCATGATCAGTCGCACATTGGATCGCTGTCCGATCAGCGGCGACAAGGCCCGCAAGGCTTCCGCCACCGAGATTGGAAGGTAGGCCAGATTGAGATCGACCGCGCCTTCGACGCTATCCTCGGCCAGCATCATGTGCTCGTAGAGGTCTTCGCGGGAGTTGATGTCAAACTCGCGCACCAGCCGCTGCACATTGCCGATGTGGTCCGTCTCGCCATAGATGTAATAGTCGCCGACCACGATCATCAAAGGCCGGTCAGCCTTGCGATAGGCCGCCCACACAGCCGATCTGGTAAAGGCATCGGTCGCCCTATGGTGCCCTTCGCCGAGGACATATCCTCCAGCCAACCCCGCCAACAGAGCGCAGGCGGCAATCCCCGCCGGTACCCATTTGGGCCATGACGACACCCAAAGCGATGGCATCTTTGCCGGAGATGAAGGCACCGCACCGCTTTCAAGCGTGAAGCGATATTCGCCCCGCGGAACCGTCAGGCGACGCTCTACGGGGTGTCGGACGTAATAGTCGTCCAGCCGCTTTCGCAAGCGGTGCACATAGACCCGCACCACCGCATCCTGCCCCGCCTCAAAGCTTCCCGAACGGCCAAAGACCTCGACGGCGATTTCCGCTTCATTGGGACGCGTGCCGGACAGGGTTCGATCGGCAATGAAATCGAACAGCCGCACCATGGTGCCGGATCGCCCCATGACCCCAACGTCACGCAGACGGCCAACTTCGGCTTCAAGCGCCGTTCGTTCGCCAGCGTCCATCTGCGTCCCCTTCACACAATCGCCCCGTACAATTTGCAACGATACCCCGCGACAAAGGACCGCGCTTTCCGCAGAAACGCAACCACCATAACGGCGAAATGCAAGACTTGACGTTGACGAAAATAGTTATCAATCATTACGATGATATCAAGTAAACAAAATTCATAGAGAGGTCTCATGCCCATTAGCAAACGTCACGCCCTTATTGCGGCAGCCGCGCTGACCCTGGTCGGTTCAGGCTCGGTCATCGCGCAAGCCGCCCTGACCAAGGTTCCGTCGGAAGTACAGGCCGGTGCCTACAAGCTGGATTCATCGCACGGCAACATCACCTGGACCGTCGACCACCTCGGCTTCTCGAAATACACGGGCCAGTTCGCCAATGTGACCGCAGAGCTGTCGCTGAACTCGGCTGATCCGTCGGCCAGCACCCTGACCGCAACCGTTCCGCTGGGCGATGTGCTGACGACCTCGGCTGGCCTGACCCGCCACCTGAAGAATGCAGACTTCTTTGACGTCGAAAACCATCCGACGGCCACCTTCGTCTCGCGCTCCGTCACGGTCGACAGCACCGATGCGACCAAGGCAAAGGTCGAAGGCGACCTGACCCTGCGCGGCGTGACCCAGCCGGTCACCATCAACGTCAAGTTCAATCAGGCTGGCCCGTCGATGGGCGGCACCTACAAGGCTGGCTTTGACGGCTATGCCACCATCAAGCGCTCTGACTTCGGTATCCGCTATGGTCTTCCGGCCATCGGCGACGAAGTGAAGCTGCACATCGAAGGCGAATTCGTCAGGCAGTAAGATCTGACAATCGCCCGCAGCACCCCTCCCTTAAAAACAGCTGCGGGCCAGACGATCAAGCGATCGTCCCTCCACCATCGAAGCGCCATTCCGCCGGCGCTTCGATGGTTTTATTTTGCCCCGCTTCCAAGGGGAGCGCCCAATAAAAAAGGCACCGTGAACGGTGCCTTTTTGCCGTAACCGGAAGCGGTTGTATCAGCTGAAGCCAATCCAGCGTCCCGCGAAGATGATCAGCGTCCAAAGCAACAGCGAGATGCCGCCAGAAATCTTGGCAGCACCCGTCGAGTGGCCCGGTTGCCCCCACTGATCCATATTGCGGCTGACGAAGAAGTGGTTGATCGCCATGTTCACACCTGCGAGCGCCAGCAACAGGAATTTCAGCTGGAACGGCAGGTTCTCCAAATAGCGGCCCGGATCGGCGATAAACATCAGAAGGCCGGTGATCACCGCACCCACAAACGCGATCCATGTGAATGGCAGCAACCGCTTGGTCAGCGACAGGACGCTCTGGTCCGTCAGGCGCAGGTTCAACAGACGCAGGTCCACCGCAGCGATCGAACCAAAGACAATACCCAGCGCCAGAACATGCGCGGATTCAAACGCCGGAAACAGATAGGCGGATTCCGCAATCGCCTGCGAAAGCGGCAGATTTCCGATCTTATCGACAACAGGTTGAAGCAAGCTCATTTCCCTTACTCCACATAGGCGATCATGCGGCCTGCGACGACAATCGCAGCCCAGAGGATCAAGGTGATCAGGCCAAACACCTTGCCGCGCATCGGCACGGTGGCGTTCCACTGTCCTGCACCGCCCGCGACAAAGCCGCGAACCGTTACGGTGAGGACCACAACCGCGACCAACAGGAACATTTTGAACTGGAACACCACGTTCAGCAGAGCGCGTGCCGGCTCACCCGTGATCAGCAGAACACCCGTCACCACCAATACGGCCAGCGGCCACCATATCCATGACAGGAACCGCTGGGTGAACCATTCGACCGGACGGTCACGCCCGATAACTTCCATCAGGCGCAGGCTGATCAGCGTGGCCGACATCAGCAGTGTGCCCATCGCCAGAATATGCACGCTCTGAAGCGCCGGTATCAGCCACAGTACGTTCGCGACAGTCTGTCCGACTGCCGTCGTGGAAATCCAGTCTGCCAAGCTTCCTAACATCTGCCCTCCCCTCTCAAGAGCTTATTTTTATACCCTTGACGATGCGAGCGACGGCGGTCCTTGGCAAGCAATTTATTTATCAATCATCATTTATATGATCGCTACGCATTTTTAGGATGCAGCGTTCTCCAGAATGGTATTTAGTTATACATTGTATCAATAATAAAAGGACGCTTTCAGCCCTGTCTACCGGCGTCCCAACCCAAGAGCGTCAGCGAACACCATGGCCCAAAATCCAGACCGCTATTCACGCGTCGCTATCATTCTTCACTGGGCGATTGCCGCCACCATCGTCTTCCAAATCGTTCTTGGGTGGCGAATGGGCGGCGAGAACAGCGCATCGACTTATGCAGTGATTCAACTGCCCAAGTCGATTGGCATCACCATCCTGTTGCACAGCCTGCTTCGGCTGGACTCGCGTTTGACACATCGCGCGCCCCCACCACCCGCCGAAATGCCGAAATACGAGCGGATCGCGTCGGCCATCACCCATATCGCCTTCTATATGATCATGATCGGCCTACCGATCAGCGGTTGGGTTCTGGTGTCGGCGGCTAAGATCGACATTCCGACGCTTCTGTATTCCACCATTCCGTGGCCCCACATCGGTTTCATTGCCGATATGCAGCCAGAGATGAAATCCGCCTGGGAAGCGTGGGCAGCGAATGCCCACAGCGCACTGGCATGGCTGACCTACATATTGCTGGCGCTCCATATCGGCGCGGTGATCAAGCACCAATGGCTCGACAAACAGGCGCTGCTCGCCCGCATGACAGGCAGTGGCCAAGCGGGTCTGAAAGAGCCGCGCCTGTGGGGCGCACTGGCCATAATCGTCCTAATCGGGATTTC
>NZ_CAMZFB010000058.1 GCF_947305955.1 uncultured Brevundimonas sp. | reverse complement strand
CGTCGCGACCGAGGATGCGGAAATCCCGCGCATCGAAGCCATTCTTGAGCAGGGCCGCATCAATGGCGTCGAGGGTCTGGAAGAGCTGACGGGCGCGCAGGCGCGGGCGCTGGAACCCCAGTTGAACGCCGTGGCGGCCATCCTGTCCCCCGAGAGCGGAGTCTTTGACAGCCACGGCTATATGTCCGCTTTGGAAGGCGAGATCGAAGCGGCGGGCGGGTCGGTTGTGACCGCCGCGCCGTTCGAAGGGGCCGAACCGCTGACCGGTGGTGGCTTCTCGATCCGCGTCGGCGGCGAGGGGGCGACGACGGTCACCTCGCGTCTGCTGGTTACGGCGGCGGGTCTGTCGGCACAGTCGGTCGCAGCCTCTATCGAGGGCTATCCCACCGCCGATATTCCGCAGGGCCATTATGGAAAGGGCGTCTATTTCCGCCTTTCGGGACCGGCACCGTTCAACCGTCTGATTTATCCGCCGCCCATTCCGGGGGCGCTGGGCACCCATTACCGCAAGGATCTGGGTGGGCAGGGCGTGTTCGGCCCTGATCTGGTCTATGTGGAGGCCGAGGACTATTCGGTCGATCCGGCCAAGGCGCAGGAGTTCGCCGAATACATCCGCCGTTTCTGGCCAAATGTGCGCGTCGAGGCGCTTTCGGCTGACTATGCGGGCATCCGTCCCAAGCTGCATGGTGCGGGCGAGGCCCAGCCGGACTTCCAACTGCATGGACAGGACACCCACGGCATTGAAGGGCTGATGGCCCTGTTCGGGATTGAAAGTCCGGGGCTGACCAGCTCCATGGCCATCGGCGAGACCGTGGCCACGGCGCTGTTGGCGGACTGACCGCCTAGTCCAGAAGTGACAGCGGTACGATGGCCACAGTGAACGGGCGTTCCGGCGTATCCGTGGCGCGCTTGTTCAGCTGGCTGTTGCCGATGACCAAGCCTTGGCTGGTCAGGGCGGCGGTGGCGGGCCACGTCAGCTCGGGCGGGGTGATGCGCTTTTGAACGGTCGCTTGCGACAGATCGGCTGAAAGCTTCAGCGAAACGATCTCCTGATGCGGTTGGCGAACGACAAACAGTTGATCACCGGAGACCAGCAAACCATCGCCGCCATCGAGCGGGCCACCGGATACCGCGATGGGGGTAATGGCCTTGCTCGCGGTATCGATACGGAAAAGCTCGCCGCGCCCCATGTGAATGACAATCAGATAGCGGCCATCGGCGGTCGCGGCGATGCCGTTCAGGTTGGCACCGTCTCCATAGGGGATGGGGCTGTTGCTCAGGTCGATCCATGGCTCCAGTGCGCCGTCGCGCACGTCGCGGGTAGACGCGCGCCACAGAACGGGGCGTCGGGTGTCGGTGAAATAGGCACCGCTGTCGGTGACGACGACATCGTTGATCAGAGTGTTGCCCGCAGGGGTCGAGAATCGAGCCAGCACCTCGCCCGAATCAGAATTGACCACATAGGCGGCTCCGGTCATGCCGCCTGCGACCCAAACGCGATTCTGTTGGTCCACCTTCAGGCCCAGTGCCTTTACGCCATCCATGGCGGCATGGGCGGGATCGAGCGGCGACGCGATGACCGCGCCGCTTCCGTCGGTGGGGTTGATGCGGCCCAGAACGCCGGTGGTGGCCGAGTTCACATAGATATGGCCGTCGACCGGAGAGACGGCGATGCCCTCCGGATACTGGATTTCAGCGGGCAGGGGTATTTGGCGGGCGTTTTCCTGCGCTGCAGAGGCTGATGCTACGCATGCCGCTACAGCGGCCAGAGTGACGATTTTCATTATGTTAGCCACCGAAATCCTCCCAAATGCTTATGTTCGATAATTATGACTAACAGTGTTATTTGTGATGTCCAGCAGGATCATAGGTCTCCGTTAAATGGATGGCTTGAAATTGTCCCCGGCATCATGCATAAGCGCGGCCTCGTGTGGCGGTCCGGTTTTCGTGGCCGCCGCTATTGTTTTTCGCGCCTTCCGGCGCACCGACTTAGAGATTGAGACGGACATGGCCGTTCCGAAGCGCAAAGTATCCCCGTCCCGTCGTAACATGCGCCGTGCGCATGACGCCCTGGGCGCAAACACCTATGTGGAAGACAAGGACACCGGCGAGCTGCGTCGTCCGCACCACATCGACCTGAAGACCGGCATGTACCGCGGTCGTCAAGTCCTGACCCAAGCCGAAGACTAAGTCTTAGGGTCAAATCCAGCCTCGGCTGGAGACTGAATATCCGGAAACGGCACGCGAACGCATCGCGTGCCGTTTTCGTGCGTTATGGGCCCAACAACGGAGTGGGACATGACGATAGGCAAACGCGTTACGGCTTGGATTGCAGCGGCCATGGCCGCGGGGTCTGTTGCCGGCTGTACGGTAACGGCCCAAGCGGATGCCTTGGCAGGCGGTCCGGACGTGATCACACCCGATGGCTTTGGCGTCCTGAGGATCGGGATGAGCCGCGCCGAGATTGACGCAGCTCTGGGGCCAACCCCGACCGAGGGTGAGTGGGCGTCGGACGAGTGCGAATACTATTCGCCCCTCAATGCGCCGGACGACCTGCTGGTGATGGTCGAAAATGGCGTCCTCACACGCATCACCGTAATGGGCGAGCTGCCCGTGCGAACGGCGGACGGCGTGGGGCTAGGGGAACCGATAGAGCCGCTGAAAGCCCGCTATCAGACCAATGGAAGCTGGACGCCCCATGTCTATGTCGAGCCGCCTGCGGGCTATCTGACGCTCTGGGCCGATGGCATCCGGCGGGACAACCAGTTTTATGACGCCGAGGGCGCGCGGGGTCTGGTGCTGGAAGCCGATATCGACGGCAAGGTCGCCTATATCCACGCCGGTACGCCCAGCATCCAATATGTCGAAGGCTGTTCCTGACCTCTGAAACGCGAAATCGTCGGCGATAGTTGGCGATTCGCGGCTGCATGGTCTAAACGGGCGCCAATCGTTTCTCTTATGCGCCTCTGGGATGCCTTATGACCGATATTGCTGACATCGTTGCCCGCCAGATTCTCGACAGCCGGGGCAATCCGACGGTCGAAGTGGATGTGATCCTGGAGGACGGCTCGTTTGGCCGCGCTGCGGTGCCGTCGGGTGCCTCGACCGGTGCCCACGAGGCTGTCGAACTGCGCGACGGCGATAAGGACGTTTATCTGGGCAAGGGCGTCCAGAAGGCTGTTGACGCCGTGAACGGCGAAATCTTCGACGCTCTGTCGGGCTTCGACGCCGAAGACCAGCGCCGCATCGACGAAACCCTGATCGAACTGGACGGCACCGAGAACAAGGCTCGCCTCGGCGCCAACGCCATCCTCGGCGTGTCGCTGGCCGTGGCCAAGGCTTCGGCCATCTCGGCCAACCTGCCGCTGCACCGCTACATCGGCGGCGTTTCGGCCCGCATCCTGCCGACCCCGATGATGAACATCATCAACGGCGGCGCGCACGCCGACAACCCGATCGACATCCAAGAATTCATGATCATGCCGACGGGCGCGGCCACCTTCTCGGATGGTCTGCGTATGGGCGCTGAAATCTTCCACGCGCTGAAGAAGCAGCTGAAGGACGCCGGTCACAACACCAACGTCGGCGACGAAGGTGGCTTCGCCCCGAACCTCGCCTCGGCTGAGGAAGCCCTGAGCTTCATCACCAAGGCCGGTCAGGCTGCTGGCTATCTGGCAGGCGAAGACTTCCACCTCGCGCTGGACGTTGCCTCGACCGAGTTCTTCAAGGGCGGCAAGTACAACCTCGCAGGCGAAGGCAAGAATTTCGACGCGGACGGCATGGTGTCCTACCTCGCCGATCTGGTCGAACGCTTCCCGATCGTCTCGATCGAGGACGGCTGCGCCGAGGACGACTTCGAGGGCTGGAAGCTGCTGACCGAGCGTCTGGGCGAACGCGTCCAGCTGGTGGGTGACGACCTGTTCGTGACCAATCCGGCCCGTCTGGCTGCTGGCATTGGCGAAGGTCTGGCCAACTCCATCCTCGTGAAGGTCAACCAGATCGGCACCCTGTCGGAAACGCTGGATGCCGTCGATATGGCGCACCGTGCCGGCTACACCGCCGTCATGTCGCACCGCTCGGGTGAGACCGAGGACGCCACCATCGCCGACTTGGCCGTGGCGACCAACTGCGGTCAGATCAAGACCGGCTCGCTGGCCCGTTCGGACCGGGTGGCCAAGTATAACCAACTGCTGCGTCTGGAAGAAATGCTGGGCGACAACGGCGTGTACTACGGCGACGGCATGCTGCTGCGCTAAGCTTTGCGGGAAGGGCGAGCCCCTTCGAATTGCAAAGAATTTTAAAATCTCCGTCGCCGGATCTCTGGCGGCGGAGTTTTTAATTGTTGGCTAACCATTTTCGGGCACGGGTTGGATTCGTGCCCACGCTCAGAAGGAGCGGCGTCAGTGTTTGAGCAGATGAAGCCCTATATTCCGTCAGTGCTGATCTTGTTTGCGTTGCTGTACGTCGGCATCCATGGCCTGACGGGTGAGCGTGGCCTGTTGAGCACCAAGGCGCGTGAGGAACTGCTGGCCAAGCGTCAGGCAGAACTGGCCCATGTCCTTGAAGAACGGCAGGATCTTGAGGTGCGCGTCCGCTATATGCGCTCCAGCAGCCTGTCGCGTGATCTGTTGGAAGAACGGGCCCGTGCGGTGATCGGTTTTGCCGATCCGCGCGACTATGTTGTGCATGTCGGCGCACAGAATTCGCACAACCGTAACGAGACTCGCGCAGGCTAAACTCGTGTTACAACACGAAACTGCGCTTTGCTAACGCGGAACCAAGGCTGCTAAAGCCCTTTTCATCGTAATGAAAAGAGTCCCCGTAACAGGGGCGTAACCGGGAGATGCCGGATGGCGAAAGCCACGGTTCAGAAGTCTTCGCCCGACGCGGGCGGTAACAAGATTCCGAACACGCCACAGGCTTCGAAAGAAGATCTGCTGCGTTACTATCGCGAGATGGTCCTGATCCGCCGCTTTGAAGAGCGTGCCGGTCAACTGTACGGCATGGGACTGATCGGTGGCTTCTGCCACCTGTATATCGGTCAGGAGGCCGTTGCGGTTGGCGTGCAGGAAAGCGTCAAGCAAGGCCACGACAAGATCATCACGGGCTATCGCGACCACGGCCACATGCTGGCTGCGGGCATGGACCCGAACGCTGTCATGGCCGAACTAACCGGCCGCGCTGGTGGTTCTTCCAAGGGCAAGGGCGGTTCGATGCACATGTTCGACGTGCCGACCGGCTTCTATGGCGGTCACGGCATCGTGGGCGCGCAGGTTGCTCTGGGCACCGGTCTGGCCTTCGCAGGCAAGTACCGTGGCGATGACTCGGTCAGCTTCATCTACTTCGGTGATGGCGCTTCGAACCAGGGTCAGGTCTACGAGAGCTTCAACATGGCCCAGCTGTGGAAGCTGCCGGCCATCTACATCATCGAAAACAACCAGTACGCCATGGGCACCAGCATCGAGCGTTCGTCGTCCACGACCGAACTGTTCATGCGCGGCGCATCGTTCGGCATTCCGGGCGAGCAGGTCGACGGCATGGACGTTCTGGCCGTGCGTGACGCCACCGCCCGTGCGGTCGAGCGCGCCCGCAACGGCGAGGGTCCGTACATCCTTGAGGTGAAGACCTATCGCTACCGCGGTCACTCAATGTCCGATCCGGCGAAGTACCGCACCAAGGAAGAGGTGGACGAGGTCAAGAAGACCCGCGACCCGATCGACCATATCAAGGTGTTGCTGGCCGAAGCCAAGGTCACCGAAGAAGAACTGAAGGCTGTCGACAACGAGGTGAAAGCCATCGTCGCCGAAGCCGTCCAATTTGCACAAGAGAGCCCGGAGCCGGACGCTTCGGAACTCTACACCGACGTTTACGTGGAGGCCTGAGTTTGGGACCGGAATCGGGTTTGACTTGGGAAGGCATAGAGAGCGGTCTTGACCGCTTGTCCTACCCTGAAATGTCTCACTCGGTTCAGGCAGGAAGTCTGTATTTGGGCGTGAGCGGTAGCAATCGCCAAGAGAAAACGACTGAATGGTACGCAGTCATTTTTTCGAACGTACAGGCTTTCTGGGCCATCGAAGACGCTCATTACGCGGCGTTGGGTGGTGAAGTGAAAACGGGATGTGCGTTGAACAAGACCAAGTCTTCAACGGCCCTAGATCGCTTCGGCGCTATCCAAACTGCGGAGCCTCTTCAGCACTATGCACTTTTGGGAGGCTTTATGCAGTACGAGGTACTCAGCCCTTATGAGCCGACTATTGTTCGATATGACAACGAAGCTGCAGCCGTGAACGCAGCTCAAGAGGTTCTTAAATGACCGACATTCTGATGCCGGCGCTGTCGCCCACCATGGAAGAGGGCACGCTGACCAAATGGCACATCAAGGCGGGTGACGTTGTCTCCGCTGGCCAGGTCATTGCCGAGATTGAAACCGACAAGGCCACGATGGAAGTCGAGGCCGTGGACGAGGGCGAAGTGCTCGAAATCCTCGTCGCCGAAGGCTCGGAAGGCGTGAAGGTCAACACCCCGATCGCCCGTCTGGCGGGCGACGAGGCTGCGCCTGCGCCGAAGAAGGCCGAGGCCGAACCGATGACCCAGACCGAGGCCGAGGCTCCGGTCGCGGCCAAGGCGGCTGCGGCTCCGGCTGCGCGTCCGACCGCAGACCTGCGCGATCCGGAAATTCCCGCTGACGCCAAGCTGGTGAAGACCACCATCCGTGACGCCTTGCGTGACGCGATGGCCGAGGAAATGCGCCGCGACGACGCCGTGTTCCTGATGGGTGAGGAAGTCGCCCAGTATCAGGGGGCCTATAAGGTCAGCCGCGAACTGCTGCAGGAATTCGGCCCGCAGCGCGTGGTCGATACCCCGATTACCGAGCACGGCTTTGCCGGTCTCGGCGTCGGTGCCGCCATGGCCGGTCTGAAGCCTATCGTCGAGTTCATGACGTGGAACTTCGGCATGCAGGCCATCGACCACATCATCAACTCGGCCGCCAAGACCCTGTACATGTCGGGCGGTCAGATCCGTTGCCCGATCGTGTTCCGTGGTCCGAACGGTGCGGCCAGCCGCGTGGCGGCCCAGCACAGCCAAGACTACTCGGCATGGTACGCCCAGATTCCGGGCCTGAAGGTGATTGCGCCGTATGACGCCGCAGACGCCAAGGGCCTGCTGAAGGCCGCCATCCGCGACCCGAACCCCGTCGTCTTCCTCGAGCACGAGATGATGTACGGTCTCGAGTTCGACGTGCCGGACGTTGAAGATTACGTCGTGCCGATCGGCAAGGCCAAGGTCCGCCGCGAAGGCACCGATGTCACCATCACGGCCCACAGCCGTATGGTCGGCTTTGCCCTGCAAGCCGCAGAGCAACTGGCCGAAGAGGGCATCTCGGCCGAGGTTGTCGACCTGCGTACCCTGCGTCCGCTGGACACCGACACCATCATCGAAAGCGTCAAGAAGACCAACCGTCTGGTCTCGGCTGAAGAGGGCTGGGGCCGTATGGGCGTGGGTGCCGAAGTGGTCGCCTGCGTGATCGCTGAAGCCTTCGACTATCTGGATGCCCCGCCGCTGCGCGTGCACCAGGAAGACGTTCCGCTGCCGTACGCTGCGAACCTCGAAGCCCTGTCGCTGCCGGGCGTCGACAAGATCGTGGCCGCTGTGAAGCAGGTGATGGCATGACAGACATCCTGATGCCCGCCCTGTCTCCGACGATGGAGGAGGGCGTTCTGGCCAAATGGCATATCAAGGTGGGCGACGTCGTCTCCGCCGGTGATGTCATCGCCGAGATCGAAACCGACAAGGCCACGATGGAAGTCGAGGCCGTGGACGAGGGCGAGGTTCTGGAAATCCTCGTCGCCGAGGGTTCGGAAGGGGTGAAGGTCAACACCCCGATCGCCCGTCTGGCTGGGGACGATGCCGCGCCTGCGCCGAAGAAGGCCGAGGCGGCTCCGGCTGCGGAAGCCCCTAAGGAAGCGCCCAAGGCTGAGGCCCCGAAGGCTGAGAACAAGGCCGCTCAGGCTCCGGTCGCGGCGTCGGGCGAGCGCATCTTTGCCTCGCCGCTGGCTCGCCGTCTGGCGGCCATGGCTGGCCTTGATCTGAAGGCTATCAAGGGCACTGGCCCGCATGGCCGTATCGTCAAGCGCGACGTCGAGGCTGCTCAGGCATCTGGCGGTGCCAAGGCTCCGGCTCAGGCGGCTGCTCCGGCGGCTGCCGAGGCCAAGGCCACGCCGTCGCTGGCCCAGATGGGCATTGCCGACGGCACCTATGACCTGATCCCGCTGGACGGCATGCGCAAGGCCATTGCCCGCCGCATGGTCGAGAGCGTGAACAACGTCCCGCACTTCCCGCTGTTCATCGACGTGGAACTGGACGCCCTGATGGCGGCCCGCGCCCAGATCAACAAGATGCTGGAGCCGCGCGGTATCAAGGTGTCGGTCAACGACTTCGTCATCAAGGCCGCTGCGATGGCCCTTAAGGCCGTGCCGGAAGCCAACGCTTCCTACACGCCGGAAGGCATCGCCATGCACCACAATGCCGATGTGTCTATGGCCGTGGCGATCGATGGCGGGCTGATCACCCCGATCATCCGCAAGGCCGAGACCAAGGGTCTGGCGCAAATCGCGACCGAGTCCAAGGACCTCGCCTCGCGTGCCCGCGACCGCAAGCTGAAGCCGGAAGAGTTCCAGGGCGGCACCTTCTCGGTGTCCAACCTCGGCATGTTCGGCATCAAGCAGTTCACCTCGATCATCAATGAGCCGCAGGGCTGCATCATGAGCGTGGGTGCGGGCGAGCAGCGTCCGGTCGTCAAGAACGGCGAGCTGACCGTGGCCACCGTCATGACCGTGACCCTGACCTGCGATCACCGCGTGGTCGATGGCGCGACGGGTGCCCGCTTCTTGCAAGCCTTCAAGCCGCTGCTTGAAAACCCGCTGTCGATGCTGGCCTGAGGATCAAGCGCATGAGTGATTTTGATCTCGTAGTGATCGGCTCTGGCCCCGGCGGTTACGTCGCGGCCATCCGCGCCAGCCAGCTGGGCCTGAAGGTCGCTATCGTCGAGCGTGAGAACCTCGGCGGTATCTGCCTGAACTGGGGCTGTATCCCGACCAAGGCCCTGCTGAAGTCGGGCGAGAAGTTCGAGAGCCTGTCGCACCTGAAGGAATACGGCCTGTCCGCCTCGGGCGCGTCGTTCGACTTCGACGCCATCATCCAGCGTTCGCGCGGGGTAGCCAAACAGCTCAATCAGGGCGTTGGCTTCCTGATGAAGAAGAACAAGATCGAGGTCATCGAGGGCACCGCCAAACTGGAAAAGGGCCCAAATTCTAAAGATGGCTCGGCTCCCAAGGTGGTCGTGACCCTGAACAAGGGCGGCGAGCAGGTTCTGAACGCAAAGAACGTGATGCTGGCCGTGGGCGCTCGCGCCCGCGCCTTGCCGCAGATCGGCCTTGAGGCTGACGGCGACAAGATCTGGGCCTACCGCGATGCGCTGGCCCCGAAGAAGCTGCCCAAGACCTTTGTGGTCATCGGCTCGGGTGCCATCGGCATCGAGTTCGCCAGCTTCTATCGCGCCCTCGGTTCCGAAGTGACCGTGGTGGAAGCCGTGGATCGCATCATGCCAGTCGAGGACGAAGAAGTGTCCAAGGCCGCCCAGAAGGGCTTCGAAAAGCGCGGCATCAAGTTCAAGACCGGCGCCAAGGTCACCAAGGTCACCAAGACGGCCAAGGGCGTGTCGGTGGCCATCGAGGTCGGCGGCAAGGCCGAGACGCTGGAAGCCGAGGTCTGCATCTCGGCGGTCGGCATCACGGCCAACACCGACGGCATCGGGCTGGAGGCTTTGGGCGTCGAGCTGGACCGCGGTCACATCAAGACCGACAGCCACTGCCAGACCAACGTAAAGGGCCTCTATGCCATCGGCGACTGCGCCGGTGCGCCGTGGCTGGCCCACAAGGCCTCGCACGAGGGCATCCACGCGGCGGAACATATCGCGGGCTTTAAAACCCCGAACGTGCATTCGCCCATCGCCGGTTGCACCTATGCCCAGCCTCAGGTCGCGTCGGTCGGCGTGACGGAGCAGGGCGCTCGTGAAGCCAAGCGCGAGGTCAAGATCGGCCGCTTCCCGTTCCGCGTGAACGGCAAGGCCATCGCTTCGGGTGAAACCGAGGGCTTCGTAAAGGTGATCTTCGACGCCAAGACGGGTGCCCTGATCGGCGCACACATGATCGGCCACGAGGTCACCGAGATGATCCAGGGCTACGTCACCGCCATCACCATGGAAGCGACGGAAGAGGACATCCACGGCATCGTCTACCCGCACCCGACCATGTCGGAAGCCATGCACGAAGCCGCCCTCGACGCCTACGGCCGCGTGATCCACATCTGATCACAGCGAGAGCGCTAAAACGACAAAAGGCCCCGGTATCCCCGGGGCCTTTTTTCAGCTACGGCACGTGCCGGCTTTATCCTTCGCCTTGCACTCGTTGCACAGGTCGCCGCTTGAAGGTTTTGTCGCGCGCTCAGTGTAGTCGGCAGTGGGCCAATTTTGACAGTTGCGGCACCAGTGCCATGTGTCGCTGTTGTTGCGCCTACGGTAAGCCATTTCACTCCCCCGAGTTAAAAGATATAGCGCAGCTTATAATGCAACCTTGCGTTGTCAAGATGACCTTGTCTTACCGCTTCTTGCTCAGTTCTGCGACAATACCCGCCACCCGCGCCGTCGTGCTCCGACAAGCCGCGACGCGGCGCAGATCGGGGCATCCACAAAACACTTGAAGCCTACACAGCCGCCTAAAACTGGATCCTCCGGTCAAGCCGGAGGATGACGACGGGCAGGGATGGGCTTCAGCGCTTCTTGCCCAGTTCGGCGGCAATGTCCTTGGTCATGCACACGACTTTGCGGTGAGCCGTGACGATCTGATCGCGCGTCACGCCCCACTTCTTCATCCAGTACTCCACCGACTGACGCTCAGTCAGGTCGATGCGGTCCTTATCGATGAAGCCGCGCTTGTCTTTAAGGCCAGCCATGTTCGGCTCCGTCGTGATCTAAGATTTTATCGGGACTGATATTCCCTTGATAAAGCAAGAAGGACGTTAAGAGCGCTATTAATGAGAGATGCATCGATCTTCATCTCGACTTCATTTCCAAGCTTAGTTCTAGAAGCCAACACGAACGGCTGCGTCCTAAAGAGAGGAGATGGTGGCTCGGTATCCTCCCTCGTCACGCGCTCATCTAAATGAGAAAATGCATCCCGAACGTCAGTGATGTGCGGATGATCGAGTTGAAATTGATCCAATAACACACTTAAATTTGTGCGCTGGCTGCGGTTTATGAATGCTCTTGCAAACTTAATGAATAGTGCTGCTTCATGAGCGACGCTCCTAGCAGCTGCAATATTTCGAGCCACATCAGTTAAGCCGTCTCCGGCTGAAGGGTTGTATTGTAAGCTGCCGATATAGGTTCGTATGGAGGCATCGAGGATTACGGCTTGGAAGAATACCTGAGCGTGCGCCCCTTTCGCCTTAGAGGGCACGACCATTTGGGTCCACGCACGCTGTATGCGAAGCCAATCGATCTCTGCCATTGTTTGCTGCATAGGGCTGTATCCACTCCATGAGCGTAGTGACGCATATTTATTGTTAGATTCCCTAAAACCTGCCTAAAAGGAGCAAAGCTCCTTTTGCAGTGCGGAATTCTAAATGCGTGTCGCGTCTGATGTCCTGGGCCTGATTGGCAATACCCCGTTGGTGCGGCTTAAGGCTGCGTCGGAGGCGGCGGGGTGTGACATCTATGGCAAGGCCGAGTTTCTGAATGCGGGGCAGTCGATCAAGGATCGGGCTGCCCTCAGCATCATCCTGAAAGCGCGGGCCAGCGGGGCGTTGAAGCCTGGCGGGACGATCGTGGAAGGCACGGCGGGCAATACCGGCATTGGCTTGGCCATGGTCGGGGCGGCGCTGGGCCATCCGGTCGTGATCGTGATGCCGCGCACCCAGACCGAGGAAAAGAAGCGGGCGGTGCGTCTGCACGGTGCCAAGCTGATCGAGGTCGATCCGGCCCCGTTCAGCAGCCCGAACCACTTCGTCCATTTCTCCCGCCGACTGGCAGAAGAACTGAACGAAACCGAACCGCACGGCGCATTCTATGCAGACCAGTTCGACAACCTGTCGAACCGTCTGGCGCACTATGAAGGCACCGGCCCCGAAATCTGGGAACAGACGGGTGGTAAGGTTGACGGCTTTATCTGCGCGGTCGGATCGGGCGGTACGCTGGTCGGCACGACACTGTATCTGAAAGAAAAGAACCCGAACCTGAAAGTCGGCCTGTCGGACGTGCCGGGCGCGGCGCTGTATTCCTATTTCAAGGATGGCGTGCTGAAGGGCGAGGGCAGCTCCATCACCGAGGGCATCGGTGTGAACCGCATTACCGGCAACCTGACGGGGCTGGATGCGGTGGACTATGCCTATCGCATCGAGGACACCGAGTTCCTGCCCATCCTGTTCGATCTGGTGCGGGACGAGGGCATGTGCCTTGGCGCGTCCAGCGGTGTGAACATCGCGGGCGCGATCCGCATGGCCAAGGAAATGGGCCCCGGCCACACCATCGTGACCGTGCTGTGCGACCCCGGCCAACGCTATGCCAGCAAGCTTTATGATCCGGCTTTCCTGCGTTCGCGCGGGCTGCCGACCGCGGATTGGATGAACTGAGATGGCCAAGGACAGTCCGCTGGACAGCCGTATTCCGCCGCTGAACTCGCTGAAGGCGTTCGAGGCCGCTGCGCGTCGCCTGAACATCACCCGCGCTGCAGAGGAACTGTCGGTGACGCCCGGTGCCATCAGCCAGCAGATCCGCATTCTGGAACAGCATGCGGGCGCGCCACTGTTTTACCGCGAGGGTCGCCAGATTGCCCTGACCGAACTGGGGGCCGAGCTTTATCCGCTGTTGCGTGACGGGTTTGATTATCTGAAGCGGGCAGGGGATTTGCTGTATCGCCCCGACCGTCGCTTTGCCCTGTCGGTGTCGGTGCCGCCGTCGTTTGCCTCCAAATGGCTGACGCCGCGCATCACGCGCTTTCAGGCCCAGAACCCCGAGGTCGAGCTGTGGCTGTCGGCGGATATGCGGCTGGCCGACGTGGCGGGCGGGCGCGTGGACGTGGCCGTGCGCTATGGCCGTGGGCCGTATGCGGGGGTACGCTCTGAACGCCTGATCGGGGCCGATGTGATCCCCGTCTGTGCGCCGCAACTGATGGTGGGCGAAAAGGCGCTGAAGAAGCCTTCGGACCTGAAAAACCACGTCCTGATCCACCTGCGCCCCAGCGAGCTGGAAGAAACGCGCCCCGATTGGGCGATGTGGTTCAAGACGCAGAAGATCAAGGACGTGGATGCCTCACAGGGCACCCGCGTGGACCAGACCGCGCTGGCCATCGACGCCGCCATCCACGGACAGGGCGTGGCGCTGGCCCCCTATGCCTTCGTGGCGGATGATCTGGCGGCGGGTCGCCTCGTCGCGCCGTTCGCCGACGGGGCGCTGACGACCGACATGGCCTACCACGTCCTCACCCGCCGCAGCAGCGTGTCCGAACCGGCAAGGCTGTTCGTGAAGTGGCTGCGGGAAGAGGCGCAGGCGGCAGAGCAGATCGTGGATGATTTGTAGGGATTGGCTTATCTTTTTGCAGACTGGCAAAAGATCACGCTCATTGAGCAATAGTGAAAGAGTTAGATGATTATCTAAATTTAAAAGGGGGAGAAATATGCGTGATTTGCCTAAAGCAGATTTTGCCATGAAGCAGTTGGAGGAGCTTCTTTCGAACCAAAGATATGAATTGGAGCGCTCCAATGTTGTAAATGAACGTTGGATTCTATGGTTGGCGATTGGAAATGGTGTCGCGTTGGTAAGCGTTTCTTCTAAGCTTATCGAAAAAGCTACTGAGTCCTTGGTAGCACTATTAATGCCGAGTTGCTGGCTTTTTGCGCTGGGCCTGATAGCTGCCGGTGCCACAACCCCATCCACTTTGAAAAGGCATCACCTATCGAGAAAGCTGTGGCGTCAATGGACGATTAGCTTTCGTAATGGAGAAGAGCTTCAGCCGATGCCTCAAAACGATGAGGCTACGGAAAAATTTCTCTACAAATTTGAAATAACTTTAGAGATTTTGGCTGCGGCGTTTTTCGCCTTGGGATTGTTGTATCCGCTAGCAACTCTTTGCATGCGCTATTTTTGCACGGGAAGATTTTTTCCGATCTAATTTACTTACCGCACAGCGCCCTAGTCGCCGCCTCAACATCATCCTGACGCATCAGGCTTTCGCCTACGAGGATGGCTTTGGAGTTGGCGGCGGCGACGCGGGCGACGTCTTCAGGGGTGAAGATGCCGCTTTCGGCGACCAGCAGAGCGCGCGACGGGGCCAGCAGGGCCAGCGTCTCGGTGTTGACCAGATCGACCTCGAAGGTGCGTAACGAGCGGTTGTTGATGCCCACCAGCGCATTGTCGCGGTCGCCCACCAGCTTGCTGGCGCGGGCCATTTCATCCGCGTCGTGGGTTTCGATCAGGGCGTCCATGCCGAAGCGGTCGGCCTCGGCTAACAGGTCGGTGGCGAGGGCGTCGTCGATCATGTCCATGATGATCAGGATGCAGTCGGCCCCAAGGGCGCGGCTCTCGGCCACCTGCCAAGGATCGACAAGGAAGTCCTTGCGCAGGCAGGGCAGTGCCACGGCATTGCGGGCGGCCACAAGATAGCTGTCGTCGCCCTGGAAGCTGGGACCATCGGTCAAAACGGACAGACAGGTCGCGCCGCCGCGCTCATAGGCCTGTGCCAGTTCCGGCGGGTTGAAAGCGGGGCGGATCAGGCCCTTGGACGGGCTGGCCTTTTTGATCTCGGCGATCAGGGCGGGGCGGCCCGTTTTGGCAGCGGTCGCGGCCAGCGCATTGCGGAAGCCGCGCGGGGTGGATGCCGCCTTGGCATTGGCTTCGAGGGCATCGAGCGTGATGGCGGCCTTGCGGGCGGCGACTTCCTCGCGCTTGTAATCGGCGATGCGGTTCAGGATGTCGCTCATGCTTCGAACTCTACTGGCGTGTGGGAGGCGTGGATGAGGGCGTCCAGTGCGGCCAAGGCGCGGCCATCGTCGATCACGGCGGCGGCCTGTGCGATGCCCGATTTCAGGTCGTCGGCCACGTCCGACACCACCAGAGCGGCGGCGGCGTTCAGCAGCACGATATCGCGGTAAGGGCCGGTTTGGCCGTTCAGCAGGGCGCGCAGGGCCGCGGCGTTCACCTCGGCATCGCCGCCCTGAATATCGGCCAGAGTTGCGCGGGGCAGGCCCACTTCCTCCGGCGTGATGGTGAAACGGTTGATGTTGCCGTCCTTCCACTCTGCGATCTCGGTCGGGCCTGTGGTGGTCAGCTCGTCAAGGCCGCTGCCGTTGACGGTCCATGCGCGCTTGGCCCCCAGACGGCCCAGCACCTCGACCAGAGGCTCCAGCAGGTTCGGGTCATAGACGCCCATGACCTGACGGTTGGCCCCCGCCGGATTGCACAGCGGCCCAAGCAGGTTGAACACGGTGCGGAAGCCCAGCTCGGCTCGCACCGGACCCACATGGCGCATGGCCCCGTGATAGGTGGGCGCGAACAGGAAGGCGATGCCCGCATCGTTCAGCGCCACGGCCTGCTGCGCGGGCGTGGCATCCAGATTGACGCCCAGCGCGGCCAGCACGTCCGAAGAGCCGGACTTTGAGCTCATGGCGCGGTTGCCGTGCTTGGCGACCTTGAGGCCCGCACCGGCCAGCACGAAGCTGGCGGCGGTGGAGATGTTATAGGTGTGCGCCCCGTCGCCGCCCGTGCCGCAGGTATCGACCACATCCTCGAACGGGTGGTCGAGTTTCAGGGCCGCGGCGCGCATGGCGCGGGCAAAGGCGGTGATCTCATCGACCGTCTCGCCGCGTACGCGCAGGGCGGTGACAGCGGCGGCGACTTGAGCGGGCGTCGGCTCGCCGCGCAGGCAGGCGGCGAAGAAGTTCTGGGCCTCGTCAGCGGACAGGATGTCGCCAGCGACCAGCTTGGCCAAAAGCGGTTTGAAACTGTTCATGGCCTCAGACCATCGCCGTGCGTTTGACGTTGGCGAAATCGAGGAAGTTGCCGATCAGGTCGTGGCCGTGTTCCGTGGCGATGGACTCGGGGTGGAATTGAACGCCGTGGATCGGACGCGTCTTGTGGGACAGGCCCATTATCTCGCCGTCCTCGGTCCATGCCGTCACTTCGAGGCAGTCGGGCAGGGTCTCGCGCTTGACCGCCAGCGAGTGATAGCGCGTGGCCGTGAACGGACGCGGCAAGTCCTTGAACACGCCGCCGCCCTCGTGATGGATCAGCGAGGTCTTGCCGTGCATCAGCGCCTTGGCGCGGACGACCTGACCGCCAAAGGCCTGACCGATCGACTGGTGGCCGAGGCAGACGCCGAAGATCGGCATGTCTTCAGGGGCTTGGGCCAGAATGGGCAGGCAGATGCCCGCTTGGTCCGGATCGCACGGACCGGGGGAGAGAAGGATGGCTTCGGGTTTCAGCGCCAGCGCTTCCTCTACCGTCAGGTCATCGTTGCGGATGACGTGCGTCTGGGCACCCAACTGGGCCAGATAGTGGACGAGGTTGTAGGTGAAGCTGTCGTAGTTATCGACGACGAGGATCATGGGAAGGCTTTTCAATACGGGAGGTCGGCGGTCGCTGTTATGCACAGCTTTAGCCGTGGAATGGGTGGAAGCAAGCGGTCGTTAAACAATCCGCGCGATGATCG
>NZ_CAMZFB010000057.1 GCF_947305955.1 uncultured Brevundimonas sp. | reverse complement strand
AGTTCGGCCGGAAAACCGCCGAAGTCATGGATGGTCTCGGGCCGCTCCATGGCCGTGACACCCAGCCCGCGCGTTTCCCAGTGCGCGGACACCATGACCACGCCCTTGGGCTTCGGCAGCGATGCGCCAAGGGCCTTCCAGCCGTCAGCGAACTCTCCCCCCAGAGCGTTCATGGGCGATCCGTGCCCGAAAAAGATTGCAGGCTGGGTCATGGTCTTAACCGTGCAGCTTCTTCGCGATTTCCGCGATGTGTTTACCTTGGAAACGTGCGCCGCCCAGATCGATCTCGCTGGGCATGCGCGAACCGTCACCCTTGGTCAGGGTCGTAGCACCATAGGGCGAACCACCGACGATCTCGTCCATGTTCATCTGGTCGGCATAGGCATAAGGCAGGCCGACCACGACCATGCCGTGGTGCAGGAAATAGTTGTGCAGACCGGCAAAGGTCGTTTCCTGACCGCCGTGCTGGGTGGCCGAAGCGGTAAACGCACCACCGACCTTGCCCAGCAGGGCACCCGAGGCCCACAGGCCACCGGTCTGATCAAGGAAGGCGCGCATCTGCGAGGCCGCCGTACCGAAACGGGTGCCCGCGCCGATGATGATGGCGTCATAGTTCGGCAGGTCCGAAACTTGGGCGATCGGGGCTTCCTGATCCATCTTGTAGAAGGAGGCCTTTGCGACGTCTTCCGGCACGGTTTCCGGTACGCGCTTGATATCGACGACAGCGCCCTCGACCGAAGCGGCCCCTTCGGCAACGGCCTTGGCCATGGCTTCGATGTGACCATAGGTCGAGTGATAAAGAACGAGAATCTTGGGCAACAACCTACTCCGATACGAAACGTACGATGCCTTTAGTAACAGCATCTGTATCGGATTTAGCCCTTGCCGCCGATTCTGCAACCACCCGCCGTCAAATAATCCGGCGATCTGCGACTAAAGGACAAACGCGGTCATAGAAATCCATGTCCGCAGGCACCCGCATCCCGCGCGACAGGCGGAAACGATGCTCGACCACCATAGCCTGTTGCTCGATGTTCAGCCCCTGCCATTGGCAGTGGTCGGTGACTTCGTAGCGATAGGATTCCGGCTTGTCCCCTGCCCGCAGTTTGGCGAACAACAGGTTCACCCCCTGCTGGGACTGCCAGACATGGACCATCTCGTGAATGAAGGTCGCCTGTATCGGCAGGGGCGCAACGGCCATATCCAGTTCGTAGTGGCAGGTCGGCCAGAATATCCAATCCCGCCAGAACCAGCGCCCCGCCACAAAGGCGCGGTCAAACGGCCACGGCGTGCGCCAGACACGGACAGTATCGAGGTTCAGGGCACCGCCGAACACCTCGGCCGCCAGTGCCCGTTCATTATCCGTCAGTCGCCTGATCCAAGGCAGTTTCAACGCGTCCGTCCTTCCGGCGGCCCGATCCATTCCCAATGCCACGGCTCAAAGGCATAGGGCACGAAGCCGAACCGGCCTGCATTCTTGACCATCCAGCGATAGGTCGCTGTCTGGGCCATAAAGCGCCGGTTGTGGCTGTTGGTCGAGTCCACGCCATGGCCGATCAAATGGCCGACATAGATGTCCAGCGCCGTCCCCGTTCTGTGGGCCGAGCAAGCCGCACGGCGGACGCCGTCACAGTTGCCGTCGCGCGCGCAACGCGCCGCATCGGATTCCGGCTCGCGGAAGGATGAGAAAATCCGCAGAAGTTCCGGATTATAGGCCGCTTCCGGTATCTCGGCGCGGGCAGCGGCCACCATCTCCCGATAGGCTTCCAGAACATCGCGGCGGGCCTTGCGGGTCAGCCGCTCGCCATGCTCTTCGCCGGCGACCAGATAGGCCAGTTCCGAGATCGGCGGCGGGTCCGGACATTCGCCGCGCAGGCGCGCGAGTATGAAGGGCCGGCGCTCCTGCCACACGCCTTTGAAGACGTTGAAGGTGGCCATGTCGAACTGTCCCGTCGCGGGCAGATTATGCAGCAACTGGAAGGTCGACAGCTTTTCCGCGAACGCCGCCGAGGTCGGGTCGCAATCCGTTCCAAGCTCATGCTGGATCAGCGGGACATAGGTTTCCCACCCCATTTCGGACGGACCAAAGGGCGTCCACTGCATGGCAAAAAGGTTGATCGAGTTGGCCGCCGTCGCATCGGCGAAAACGCCCGGATCGCGGTCACAAATCTCGGCTTCGTATGCGGCCTTGGCCGACGCAGGGCTGGCCGCAGCTGTCACAGCCACTCCCAACCCAAAGATCGCGCCCGCAACAGCACGCCACTTGAATCGCAAAGACATTCCCCAACAAGGCCCGTTTTTGCGCCTCAGGGAAAGTATTTTTTCGACCTATCCGAAACCGCAGTCTGCGATCCGCGATACCGCAGCGCTTGCCAATCCGCCCGCCCAACCCTTTGGATAGAGCGCTGACAAAGGAGGCTTCCATGCCGGAACCGGCCATCGAAACCATCGACGCCACGCCCTTTGGCGAGGAACTGGCCACCCGCGCCGCCGCCTTTCTCCAGTCCCGCGTCTGGATCGAGCATTTTGGCGCCATCGCCCGCGCGCACAGGGATTATACGGAGCACGGCCTGTTCTTTGACCGGACGACAGGCCAGTTTTTTCTAGGGGCGTCGCAGGACGGCATGCCCTATGGCCCGCCCTTCCTGACCTTTGATGATGCAAACTCATTCGTTGGCTGGCTGTCCGTTCAGAGCGACCGCAGCCTGAGCGGCTATGTCCGCAACGCCTCGCCCGACTACCCGCAAAACTTTTATGCCGAGCCAGGAAACCAGCGGGTGACCCGCCAACTGCTGATCGATTATCTGGACAGAGAGGCCGGCTGAGCCCCGACCAAGTTGTGGGTTTCGCAAACCGTCTGCATCTGAACGCTCGCCTTGCGGACGGGATCGCGCAATGCTGTGCGCCTGTCGCCTCATTGTTTCGAGCCATCCCATGACGACCAGCCCCCGACGTTCCAGCGCCGTACTGGCCGCCTTTTCCGGTCCCTGCCTGCCGCTGGCGGCGTTCGGCGTGGCCCTGCCCGTCACCCTGCCGGAGTTCTATGCCACCCACATCGGGCTTGAACTGGGCGTCGTGGCGGCGGTGTTCATGATTGTGCGGCTGATCGACATCGGGTTCGATCCCGTCATCGGCTGGGCCATGGACCGCACACGCACACCCATGGGCCGCTATCGGCCATGGATGGTGGCCTCGGTCCCGATCCTGATGCTGGCGGCGCTGATGATGTTCGTCGTTGCCAGACCGGGGGCGGGTCCGGTCTATCTGTTCGGCTGGCTGCTGTTTCTCTATCTGGGCTTTTCCATGGGGACGCTGGGCCAGATGGGTTGGGCCGCCGTGCTGGCCCCCGAATACAACCAGCGCAGCCGCGTCTACGGCTTCTGGCAGTTTTTCAACATCATCGGGGTGATCCTGATCCTCGTCCTGCCGACTATCGTGGTGCGCGGCGGATTCGGCACCTATGCCGACGGGGTACAGTGGATGGGATGGGGCATCATTATCGCCCTGCCCGTCACGGTGGCCATCGCCTATTTCGCCGCGCCCGAGCCGCCGCTGTCATCGGCAAAGCCGCACGGCGGCATCCGCACATGGCTGGGCCTGTTCAAGCTGAAGACAGTGCGCAAACTGCTGCTGGCGGACCTCTTCCTAGGCATTGCACCCGGCATCACCGGATCGATGGTGTTCTTCTTCTTCGGTCAGGTGAAGGGATACGACCACGCCTCGGCCTCCATCTTCATGCTGCTGTATTTCATGGCGGGGCTGGTGGGCGCGCCCTTCTGGGCGTGGCTTGCTACGCGGATCGGCAAGCACAGGACGCTGGCGGTATCGTCCATCGTGTTCGCCGTCTTCTATGGCTTTGCCTGTCTGGTACCGGGCGGGAATTTTGCGATCACGGCAGCGGCCATGTTCGTCGCGGGCCTGCCCTATGCGGCGGCGCTGTTCCTGTTGCGGGCCATGATGGCCGATGCGGGCGATGAGGTCCGCCATGAGACCGGCGAGGATCTGACCGGCCTGATGTTCTCCATCCTCGCGGTCACGACCAAGCTAGGCCACGTCTTTGCCCTGATCCCCTATGCCATTTTGCAAGTCGTCGGCTTCAAGCCCACGCAGACGCCCGCCGAAAATGGCGGGTTTGCCATCCTGATGTTGCAAATCCTGTTTATTGCCGTGCCCGCAGTGCTAATGGCTGCGGCGGCATTGGTCATGCGGAACTATCCGCTGACGGCCAAGCGCCATGACCAGATACGCGCCGAACTGGCGCTCAAAGATGCGGAAGCTACCCGATGACCCACCCCGTCGATCGCCTGAAAGAGATCATGGTCCGCCTGCGCGACCCGAACGGCGGCTGCCCGTGGGATATCGAACAGACCTTCCAGACCATCGCCCCCTATACGATCGAGGAAGCCTATGAGGTGGCCGACGCGATCGAGAACAACGACATGGCCGAACTGAAGGCCGAGCTGGGCGATCTTTTGTTCCAGGTCATCTTCCATTCGCGCATGGCCGAGGAAGCGGGTCACTTCAAGTTCGAGGACGTGGCCGAGGCCATGGAGAACAAGCTGATCCGCCGCCACCCGCACGTGTTCGGTGACGAAGCCGCCCGCCCCGATGGCGTGTCGCAAAAGGCCCGTTGGGAAGACATCAAGGCCGCCGAGCGCATCGCCAAGGCCCAGACCAGCGCCCTCGACGACGTGCCCGTCGGCATGCCCGCCCTCAGCCGCGCCGCCAAACTAACCAAGCGCGCGGGCCGCGTCGGTTTCGACTGGCCGTCCACCGATGAGGTGTTCGACAAGCTGCACGAGGAAGTCGGCGAACTGCGCGCCGAGATCGCCAGCGGCGACAAGGCCAAGATCCGCGAGGAACTAGGCGACCTGCTGTTCGTCATGGCTAATCTGGCCCGCAAGCTGGAGATCGAACCGGAAGACGCCCTGCGTAACGCCAACGCCAAATTCGTCCGCCGCTTCCAGTTCATCGAGGCCGAACTGCAAAAGGACGGTCGCACGCCCGAACAATCCGATCTGGCCGAAATGGACGCCCTTTGGGACGCCGCCAAGGCTGCCGAAAAGACCGACAAGGCCGCATGAGCAAGCGTCTGGCCGAACAGCTTGACCTGATCCCGCGCGATCCCGACCAGCACGATCCGGGCGGCAAGGTGCGCCTGAACCTGATGGCGGGCGTTCGGGGCGATGCGGTGTTCAGCGAGGATGGCCGCCATCGCATCCTGATGCGCCGCTGGCTGGGCGACAGCTTCCCCGAGCGATACATCCTGTTCATCGGCATGAACCCCTCGACCGCCGACGCCATGGTCAACGACCCGACCTGCGCGCGCGAATGGACCTTTGCCCAGCGTGAAGGCTTTGACGGCATGGTGAAGGCCAATGTCGGCGACTATCGCGCCACCCATCCCAAGATGCTGCTGGAAGACGGCGTCATCGCCTCCTCGCCCGCCAACCTGCCCGCCATCCGCGAACAGGCCAAGGGCGCGGCCCGCGTGGTCCTGTGCCACGGCAAGCTGAACAAGGCCCTGATCCCCGCAGGCAAGGCACTGGTCGAGGCCCTGCGCGAGGACAGCATCGACCTCTGGTGCTTTGGCACCAACGCCGACGGCAGCCCCAAACACCCGCTTTACCTGCGTGCCGATACCCCGCTGGTGCGGTGGGAGCCTATCATGCTGCGCTAACACACGAATCGGCGATATATATTTTTACATTCATTTTTTGAGTTTCGATCATGGACTACTCAGAATTCATACCCGCTATTCTTGGCGCGGTGACAGGTGGCGGCATATCGTTATTGACGCAAGACCTATCGTTTAGACGACAAGAACGCCTCAGAAAGAAACTTCAAAAAAAATCAGATATTTTAAAAAGGGAGCATGAAAAGAAGATACAATCTCAACATGCTTACATAGTATTGATAAAAATAAATAGATGCTGCACAGAGATAAATTTATTTAACAATCTTATAAAAGAGACTATTAGTAAAACAGAAGCACGTGGCGGAACTTTATCTCAAAATTTTGTCCCCATACTAGCTGATCCGTCAGAAATAAATTTTACAGCGGAAGAGCTTTTAGTGATTAAAGAGATTTGCAGCACCAAAACAATACAGAATATAATTGATCTTCCATACATCACCAACAGTCACATAGCTTCTTTTTCGCACTTAAGAAAACTAAAATCAGATATCGCTTGCGTTCCTGCCATAGGCAAAATTGATGCCGACGGAGTTGCCACAATGTCTTACGAAGATCAAAATGCTATACGATCAAAAATATTATTATTTGAAATGGATTCAGTATTAAATTCTATAAGAACAACAATACCAAAAGATAGAGCTCACGCATTTAGAGTATTTAAAAACACTCAAGACGAATTCACATCTTATTTTGGCAAGAGCGAACTCGGAATTTTTTGGGATATTGATAGACATTTAGAACAATGAGTTCTGCTTCAGAGCGCTAATAATCAAAGATTAGCCTGCTGCCTTGCCATCTGGAATTTAGCTCTGACCGTACCTCAGCTCCTGAAGGTCGATTTCGCGGATCAGCTTCTTGGCCGTTTCCTCGTCTAACAGGTGGGTGCGGGCCAGTTTGATCATCTCCTCGCGCTGGGCCTTGAAGCACAGGATGCGGAGGTCTTTCTCGATGGCGTCCAGCTTCTTGGTGCGCTCGACCTGGTCGGGCGCATTGCCGGAATGCAGCTCGATCTGCTGACGATAGTCTTCCATCAGGCGGGCGACCACCTCGGCGTGCTCGTCGGCGCGGGCATGGACGGCGGCCACGTCATGGGCACGCTCGGATTCTTCCAGTGCACGGATCGCCGCCGCCGCCGCTGCGCGACGGGCGCGTTCCTCGGCGGTCTGGACGTGGGTGTCCGGCGGAAGCTCAACCCCCTTGAGCAGGATGGGCAGCGCAATCGAGGCCACGACCAGCGAGACGATAATCACCCCCGCCGCAAGGAAGATGGCGAGGTTACGCGCGGGCAACAGGCTGCCGTCCGCCACAAAGAACGGCAGGGTCAGGATACCGGCCAGCGTAATCGCCCCACGCACCCCCGACAGCGCCATAACCGCCACCAGACGCCAGCGCAGGCGCGGACGCTTGCCCCCCGACAGCTTGCCCCTGAACAGGGTCAGCTTCAGCGTCGCCCACACCCAGATGAAGCGCAGCGCCGCCAGAACCGCCACAATGGCAAACACATAGATGGCCAGCCACCAGACCTCGGTACGCTCGGTCGTGCGGATCACCTCGGCGGCGCGGGACATGATGGACGGCAGCTGCTCGCCCAGAATGACAAAGATCAGGCCGTTGGCCGTGAACTGCACCGTGTCCCACACGACCGCGCGGCGGATACGGGTCGCCGCCATGGCCGTGCCGCGTCGCTCGGTAAAGCTCATGGTGATACCGGCAGCGACCGCCGCCAGAATACCCGAGGCATGGATGGCTTCCGCCGCCAGATAGGCCGCAAACGGGATCAGCAGGCTGATCAGGATTTGACCACCGACATCCTCGCCCCAGCGCTTGCTGATAAAGACCTTGGCGAGGTTGATAGCCAAACTGACCGCCACACCCACGGCCAGACCCGCAAACGCCAGCCACGCGAAGGTGCCCACGGCACTGGTCACGGAAAACGCACCCGTCGTCGCCGCGATGACGGCAATCCGCATACAGGTCAGGCCTGTGGCATCGTTCAGAAGGCTTTCGCCCTCGAGGATGTGCATCAGGCGCTTGGGCATCCCTGCCCGCCCCGCGATGGCGGATACGGCGATCGGGTCCGTCGGCGACAGGATGGCCGCCAGCGCGAACGCGACCGCCAGCGGCATGGCGGGGATCATCCAATTGATGAAAAAGCCCAGCCCCAGCACCGTGAACACCACCAGCCCCAAGGCCAGTTCAAGGATGACAGCGCGATCCTTGTACAGCGCCATCTTGGGTATCCGCCACGCATCCACGAACAGCAGCGGCGGCAGGAACAGCAGGAAGAAGATTTCCGGCTTCAGATCGACACTCTGACCCGTGATCAGCACCACACAGGCCCCCAGCGCGATCTGGACCAGGGGCAAAGGCAGGCGGGTGATACGCGCCACCCATCCCGAAAGCACAACGGCCAACAGGAGGAACAGCGCGGTTTCGATCAGATGCATCTTAGCTCAGGATGTCGGGATAGGAGCGTTCAAAACGGCCAAGAGCCGCAGGGTGCAAACGAACGGTCACACGGATAGTGCCGTCCTCTTCGGTATGGCGCTCGGTCACACGGCCATTTTCGTAAAGCCATGCCAGAACATCACCCCGCGATGGCGGAATGAGGATGACGCTTTCGGGGTCGTCATCGATCAGGCTGGCGATGGTTTCGCGCAGGGCCTCGATGTTCTCGCCGGTCCATGCCGAAACGGCCACGGCCTCGCCTTGGGCGGCGAGACGCTCGGCCTGACCCAGCACGCTTTCACGCACGTCCTCGTCCAGCAGGTCAATCTTGTTCCAGACCTCCAGCACACGACGGGTGCGGCCCTCGGGCGTCGGGATTTGGCTTAAGACCTCTTCCACGTCCTTGCGCTGGGCCTCGCTGTCGGGCGAAGCAATATCGCGCACGTGCAGGATCAGGTCGGCCTCGCCCACCTCTTCCAGCGTGGCACGGAAGCTTTCCACCAGTTCGTGCGGCAGGTCCGAGATAAAGCCGACGGTGTCGGCGATAATGGCGGGGCGGCCCTGCGGCAGTTTGATCGTGCGCTGGGTGGTATCCAGCGTCGCGAACAGCAGGTCCTTGGCGAAAACCTCCGAACCTGTCATCCGGTTAAACAGGGTGGATTTACCGGCGTTGGTATAGCCCACCAGAGCGACCGCAGGGAAAGGCACGCGCTTGCGGGCCTTGCGGTGCAGGCCACGGGTGCGGCGCACCTCTTCCAGTTCGCCCTTCAGCTTGACGATCTTGTCGGCGATCAAACGACGGTCGATTTCGATCTGGGTTTCACCCGGACCGCCAGTCGAGCCGGTGCCGCCCCGCTGGCGCTCAAGGTGGGTCCATGTGCGGACCAGACGCGAGCGCTCATATTCCAGACGCGCCAGTTCGACCTGAAGGCGCCCTTCCTTGGTCCGCGCACGACGGCCAAAGATTTCAAGGATCAGGCCGGTGCGGTCGATGACCTTCACCTCCCAAGCCTTTTCAAGGTTGCGTTGCTGAACGGGCGTCAGTTGGTCATCAACGACCACGGCCTCGGCCTCCGCGGCGCGGAACAGGGCCGCCAGCTCCTCGACCTTGCCCGAACCGAACAAGGTCGCAGGCGTGACCCCGCGCAGCCGCACGATCTCCTCGGCGCGGACATCAAGATCAAGCGCACGCGCAAGACCGACCGCCTCTTCAAGACGATCGGCTGCATGACGCGAATTTTCAGAACCCCTGTCGGGGCGGATTACGGCCGCCCGAATAAGCGGGACGGTGTGGTCTACGAGTTTAGAGGACAATCACTCTTCTTCGGTCTCGGGCTCGAACATCTGCACCGGACCGGCAGGCATAATGGTCGAGATGGCGTGTTTATAAACCAGTTGCGACTGGCCATCGCGACGGAGAAGCACACAAAAGTTGTCGAACCAGGTCACAATGCCCTGCAGCTTCACACCGTTCACGAGGAAGATGGTCAGTGGGGTCTTGGTTTTGCGGACACTGTTAAGGAAGGTGTCCTGAAGGTTCTGGCGTTTGTCTTGCGACATGGCAGGTTGTTCCTGTTCTTGGTTATTCTGGCGTCCGCAGCGGGGACACAGGCCTATCAAAGACCCGTGTCACAGCTTAGACGCGCACGACCTAGGGTCGCAATCTCTTAAATGGCGTCGCGAATGGCTTGTTCAACATAAACCGAGCGCAGACGGGTCGCGATCGGGCCGGGCTTGCCGTCGCCGATCTTCTCGCCGTCCAGCGAAACGATGGGCATGACGAAGCTGGAAGCCGCCGTCACGAACAGTTCCTTGGCCTTCTTGGCTTCCTCGACCGAGAACGGACGCTCGTCCAGTTCGATGCCCTCTTCCTTCACCAGCTTCATGATGGCGGCGCGGGTAATGCCGCGCAGGATGTTGGCCTGGGTGTCGCGGGTGCGAAGCTTGCCGTTCTCGTCGACGATCCAAGCATTGGTCGAAGAGCCTTCGGTGACCATGCCCATTTCGTCGAACAGGATGGCCTCATAGGCCCCCTTCTCGCGCGCGGCCTGCTTGGCCAGCGCGTTCGGCAGAAGGCCCACGGTCTTGATGTCGCAACGGCCCCAACGGATGTCGGGGTGGGTGATGCCCGCAACGCCCTTTTCGGCGTTCTTCTCGCCCTTGTGCAGGTCGATGGACTTGGCCGTCACGATCACGCTGGGAGCCACGCCCTTGGGGAAGGCGTGGTCACGCGGCGCGGTGCCACGGGTGATCTGCAGATAGACGATACCGTCGCGGACCTTGTTGCGGCGGATGGTTTCGCGCAGCACGACGCCCAGCGCCTGTGCCGTCATCGGAATCTCGATACGCAGCTCGGTCAGGCTGCGGCCCAGACGTTCCATGTGACCGGCATAGTCGGCCAGCTTGCCGTCGAACACCGACCACACTTCATAGACGCCATCGGCGAACTGGAAGCCACGGTCCTCGATATGGACGACAGCTTGCGAATGCGGACGGTAGGTACCGTTTACGTAGGCGACCCTCGACATCAGGCGCCCTCTCCTTCTTGATCATCACCACCGCGAGACGGCGAAACGCCCAGCGATTTCAGTTTTCTGTGCAGCGCAGAGCGTTCCATTCCGATGAAGGCCGCGGTGCGCGAGATATTGCCGCCAAAGCGCATGATCTGCGCCGCCAGATAGTCGCGCTCGAACACCTCGCGGGCCTCGCGCAGCGGAAGCGCAATAATACGCTCATTGCCAAAGCTGCTGGAGTTGTTCGACGCCACTTCCTGCGGAAGCATGTCTGCGGTGATCGGCTCTGACGGATCACCCGTCGCGAGGATCAGCAGGCGCTCGATATTGTTGCGAAGCTGGCGGACGTTGCCCGGCCACGGATGCACCTGCAGCACGGCAATCGCATCCTCGCCCAGTTGGCGACGCGGCAGACCTTGGGACGCCGACAGGGTGTCCACGAAATATTCGACCAGTTCGGCGATATCCTCGCGGCGCTCCGACAGCGGCGGGACGCGGATCGGAACCACATTCAGACGATGGAACAGGTCCTCGCGGAAACGGCCCTCGGCGATCTCGACCTTGAGATCCTTGGCGGTCGAGGTGATGACGCGCACGTCCACCTGAACGTCCTGTTCGCCACCCACGCGGCGGAAGCGTTGGTCCACCAGAACGCGCAGGACGCGGCTCTGGCTCTCGCGCGGCATGTCGGCCACGTCGTCCAGATAGAGGGTGCCGTTGTGGGCGCGTTCAAACACGCCGATCTTGGCGGGACGGCCATCCGAGCCTTCCTCGCCGAACAGTTCGACATCGAGGCGTTCCGGCGTCATGCCTGCAGCCGAGATCACTACAAACTCGCCCTTGGCGCGGGGGCTGTTCTCATGGATCTGGCGTGCGACCAGTTCCTTGCCGGAACCGGGCGGGCCGGAAATCAGCACGCGGCTGTTGGCCGGTGCCACCTTGGCAATGGTGTTGCGAAGGTTCTGGGCCGCGACCGACTTACCGATCAGGCCCGACGGCGTCATGGCCTGTGCCCGCAGACGGCGGTTTTCGCGCTTCAGCGCCGCCGCTTCCAGGGCGCGGTCCACGACCACAACAAGACGGTCGGACTTGAACGGCTTTTCGATGAAGTCATAGGCACCGCGCTTCAGCGCGCTGACGGCGGTTTCGATATTGCCGTGACCCGAGATCATGACCACCGGCAGGTCTTCATCCAGACCCTTGATCACGTCCAGCAGTTCGAGGCCATCCATGCCCCCGCCCTGCATCCAGATATCGAGCACAGCCAGCGACGGTTTACGCGCCTTGACCGCCGCCAGTGCCTCTTCGGCATTGGACGCGGTGCGGACGTGGTGACCCTCGTCCTCCAGCAGACCGGAAACCAGTTCGCGGATATCGCTCTCGTCATCAACGACAAGAATGTCGGCGCCGTTAGTCTTCATGGGCCTCTCGCTTGATGTCGCTGTCCTTAGCACCCTGTGACGGGCGTTGGGCAGCCTTCATATTCTGTCGAAGGGGAAAAATCAGGGTTACGCTTGCGCCAGACAGGCTTTCGGCGTCCCCCAGACGCAATTCCCCACCGTGATCCTCACAAATGCGCTTCACGATGGCCAAGCCCAGACCCGTCCCCTTTTCGCGGGTGGTCACATAGGGCTCGGTCAAACGGTCGCGGTCCTTGGCAGGCAGGCCGATGCCATCGTCCTCGATGACAAAACGGGCCCAGCCCTGCGAAACCACCAGCTTGGCCGCAATACCGGGATAGGCGGTTTCCGCCCCCGATGCCTTGCGGGCCTGAACCGCCTCGCCCGCATTCTTCAGGATGTTGATCAGGGCCTGACGCACCATGCGGCCATCACAGTCCAGCACCAGTTCCGGCACAGGCTCGGCCAGATCGACACCGATATCGGCCATGGCGACGCGCTGGGCAAAGACGGCCTCGCGCAGCATCTCGTCGGCGCGCTCCTCGGTGAATCGCGGCGCGGGCATACGGGCAAAGGACGAGAACTCGTCCACCATGCGCCCGATATCGCCGACCTGACGGATAATGGTCTCGGTGCAGCGGTCGAACACCTCGACGTCGTCCTCGACCTTGGCGCGGTAACGGCGGCGTAGGCGCTCTGCCGACAGCTGGATCGGCGTCAGCGGGTTCTTGATCTCGTGGGCGATCCGGCGGGCCACATCGCGCCACGCCGCATTACGCTGGGCCGTCACCAGACGGGTGATGTCGTCGAAGGTCAGGACCATCTCGCCGCCCTGCCCGCCTTCGATACGGACACGCAGACGGCGGGTCTCGCCGTCACGGGTGACGTCGATGTCCTCTTCGATATGGGCCTCGCCCCGCTCGGACAGCTCGCTCAGTTCCGGCGATACGTCGCCCAGTCGCTGCCCCTGCACGTCTTCGGGCACAATGGCCAACAGGTCGCGGGCGCTGTCGTTGATGGCGGAAATCCGGCCATAACGGTCCAGACCGATCACGCCCGCACTAACACCCGACAGAACCGTTTCAATAAAGCGCGATCGGGTCTGGGCCTCGACACTGGCCGAGCGCAGGGCCACCTGCTGGCTCTGGATGTCGTGGGTCATGCGATTGAAGGCTTCGGACAGCACGGCCATTTCGGCAGGCGCATTGGACGCATCCACCCGCGCTTCCAGATCACCGGCTGACACACGCTCTGCCGCATCGATCAGACGTCCAATCGGGCGCGAGATCGCATTGGCCGCCGACATAGCCAGCCACACCGCACCCACTAGAATAAGCAGGGCCGTCTCCAGATAGGCCAGTGCGAAGATCGCCTGAATCTGTGCGCGGCTTTCCTCGGCCTGACGGTAGGCGAGAATGGATTCCTCGCCCGTGCGCATCCGCTCGATCAGGCCCGGAGCCAGAGGTCGCACCACATACAGATAGGCATTGCCATAGTCGGGCAGCGGATAAAGGGCGCGGATCGTGTCAGGGTTCTCGGTCGCCGTGGCGGGGACGTCCTCGCCCTCGGCCAGCGTGGCGAATGCCTCTTGGGGCGGCGCGACATAGGGCGGCGCATTGGGCTGTTCGCCGCTGGCCAGAACCTCGCCCTTGTCGTTCAGGATATAGAGCGCCGGATAGCCGAAGAAGTCGCCGATCTGGGCCAGTGCGCGGCTGAACTGGATACGGTTGTCGAACATGGGGCGCACGCCGCCCAGTTCGGTCGTCATGGTTTCCAGATCGCGTTCCAGACCTGCGCCCACATCGGCGACATAGGCGCGACCGATCAGGGCACCGTTCTCGACCGCCGAGCTGACGTTCTTGCTGAACCACTGGTCCACACCACGGTTGACCAGCACCCCGAACACCAGAGCGATCAGGATGGCGGGCACCACCGCCACAAACGAGAACAGCATCACAAAGCGAAGGTGCAGACGCGCACCCGCTTCATGGCGTTCGCGGAACAGCTTCAGGACCTGTCGCCCGACGCCCGTGGCCAATACGCCGATCAGGGCAAGGTTGGCCAAAAGCACATAGAGGATCAGCCGGATCGCCGTCGCACGGCCTTCGCCAGCCGAACCGGGGGCCACAGCCACAATCCAGATCGCCAAGGCGGTGACGATGAAGGCGACCGCATAACCAATGCCGAAGAATGCGCGAGGCCGATCCATCCAGAACCGCCCCTTGAAAAGGCGGCCTGACGCTTGGGAATCGTCCTGTTCTACGCGCGGTTCGATCATCAGTTCGCAGCTTCGACTAACTGTGGCAAATGTTCAACAGCATAGTTGCGTTATTGTGCCAGTTAGCTCAGCCAAAGCGCTCTCAGCGCGGCCTCGACCTCTTCCAGACTTTCCAAACGGCAAAGTCGGGCCTTGGCCTGACGGCGCTCCAGCGGATCTTCGGGCCATGGAGCCTGCTCGATGTACCAGCCGAGGTGTTTGCGGAACATCTTCAGACCCAGCGGCAGCTTATAAAACTCTGCCGAGGCCCGCATGTGCTCGATGACAATGGCGAATCGTTCCTCGCGATCCGGCTCGGCCAGCTGGGTACCGTCCTGAAGTGCCCGCTCCAGATGCGACGCCAGCCACGGACGGCCATAGACACCACGCCCCAGCATCAGGGCATCGGCACCGGATTTGTCCAGCGCCTCGCGGGCCTGTTCGGCTGTAATGATGTCGCCGTTGACCACCACCGGAATGGAGACAGCCTGCTTGACCTCGGCCACGGCATCCCAGTCGGCCACGCCGGTATAGAACTGCTTGCGGGTGCGGCCATGCACGGTCACGGCCTTCACGCCGATCTCCTCGGCCTTCTTCGCTAGATCGGCAGCGTTCAGACTGTTTTCGTCCCAGCCCAGACGCATCTTCACCGTCACCGGACGGCTGACGGCATTGACCGCCGCCTCCATCAGACGACAGGCCAGATCGGGCGTCCGCATCAGCGCCGAGCCACAGGCCGCGCCCGTGACTTCCTTGGCCGGACAGCCGAAGTTCAGGTCGATGATGTCGGCACCGGCGGCCTCGGCCATTTTGGCACCATGCGCCATCTTCTCGGGATCACCGCCCACCAGCTGGATCACCGTCAGCGGAAGACCCGCGCCAACAGCGGCTCGACGCACCACATCCGGACGTGCGCGGGCCAGTTCGGCCGCCGCCACCATCTCGGTCGCCACATAGCTGGCACCCAGACGCGAGGCGAGCACACGGAACGGCAGATCGGTGATCCCCGTCATCGGTGCCATCAGCACTTTTCCGGGGATGTGAACGTCCCCGATTTGGATTCCTGAACTCATGCCGCTCTTAGCACCGAAACCATACCCCCTCGTCAACCATGAAACGGGCGCTTAGAAGGCGACACATGACCTTCTCTGCGATCATCGTCGCTGCCGGATCGGGTTCCCGCGCGGGCGGGGGCAAGCAATGGCGCACCGTCGGCGGCAAGCCGCTCCTCCGCTGGTCGGCGGAAAGCCTGCTGGCGGCAGGTGCCAATCCGCTGGTTCTGGTGCTGGCCGAAGGGGCCGAAGCCCGCGCGCAAGAAGCGCTGTCCGGCCTTGAGGGCTGGGTGCCGGTGACGGGCGGTGCCACGCGCGCCGATTCCGTTCAGGCGGGCCTTGCCGTGCTTGAAGATGACCGCCCCGTCCTGATCCATGATGCTGCGCGCCCCTTCCTGAAGGCGCACACCATCCACGCCCTGCTGGACGCGCTGGCCGATGCCGAAGGGGCTCTGCCCGCCCTGCCCGTCGCGGACAGCCTTCGTCGCGGCGATGCCGACATGCTGATGGGCGAAGTGGTGGACCGCGAAAACCTTTACCGCGCCCAGACGCCCCAAGCCTTCCGCCCCTCCACCATTCGTGCCGCCTATGCCGCATGGAAAGGCCCCGATGCCCCGACGGACGAGGCGTCGGTCGTCGCCGCCCACGGTGGCCGCGTGCGGCTGGTGGCCGGAGAGGCCGACCTGTTCAAACTGACTTACCCCGAGGACTTCGCCATGGCTGAACGCCTGATCCCCGACAACGCCCGCCGCGTCACCCGCGTGGGTATGGGCTATGACGGTCACCGCTGGGTCGAGGGCGATGGCTCGGGCACATGGCTGTGCGGGGTCCAAGTGCCGCACACGCATGCCCTGCTGGGTCACTCCGATGCCGACGCAGGGCTTCACGCCCTGACCGACGCCATTCTGGGGGCCATTGCCGAAGGTGACATCGGCGACCACTTCCCGCCGACGGATGACCGCTGGAAGGGCGCATCATCGGATGCCTTCCTTGCCCACGCCCATGAACTGGCCAAGGCCAAGGGGGGCGTCATCATCAATGTGGACGTGACGCTGATTGCCGAGCGCCCCAAGATCAAACCGCACCGCGCCGCCATGCGCCAGCGCATCGCCGACATCCTCGGTCTTGAGCTGGGTGCCGTCAGCGTCAAGGCCACCACCACCGAGGGCCTCGGCTTTACGGGCCGCAACGAGGGTCTGGCCGCTCAGGCCGTCTGCTCTATCGAAATGCCGGACTAGGCCGCAGCGGCCTGACGCGCATTGGCGACGGCCCGCTCGAACAGTTCGATCGGGCCTTCGTCAGGCTGCATCTCTGCCACGCCGATATCGAAGTCGATCACGAAGGGCGAACGTTCCGGCCCTGCGTCAAATGCCGTACAGGCAATCACCGCCGCGATCCGCTCTGCTGCCAGACGCGCTGCCGGAGCGGTCGTCGCGGGCATCATCACAGCGAAACTGTCCGGCGCGACGCTTGCCGCGGTATCTTCCACCCGCACCAGCCGCGAGATCATGGCCCCGACCTGCGGCAGGGCCTTATCCAGCCAACCGCCGCGATTGATCGCGGACAGAGCCTCGGTCTTGCGCACGCGCAGCACGCACAGCGACATCGTCCGCTTGCGCTTCTTGGTCGAGGCATAGACGCGGCCCAGGTGCGAGGCGAAAGGCTCGCGGTGGAACAGCCCCGTCACGGAATCCGTCAGATGGGACACGCGCACGCTGTCCAGCGCACGGCGGATGGCCACACGCCGACGATAGTTTTCGGCCAGCGACACCAGACGTGCCGAGGTTTCTTCCTCGCTGACTTCGGTTTCGACCACATCGGCAAAGCCGCGACGATAGAGGTCGGTCAGGTTCACCTCGTCCCCATCGCGCAGATAGAAGACCAGCGGGATGTGATACAGCCGCGTATTGCGCTTCATGCCCGAGGCAATGGACATGGCGACAGAGCGGCTTTCCCCGCCCCACAGCAGCGCCGCGTCAAAGGCGCGCTCGTGGAGATAATCAAAAGCCGTATAGGGCGTCGGCGCGGCGACCAGATCCACGCCCCGCTCCCTCAAACAGTTGCTAAGAGCGATAAAGCGCTCGTCCGACTGGCCGATGGCCAGCACGGCCAGCGGCTGGCGATCGTGTCCGACCTTATGCAGCTTGGCGTCGTGTTCCTCGAAG